>CAYWQH010000013.1:0-3331 GCA_964460855.1 uncultured Candidatus Saccharibacteria bacterium | reverse complement strand
ATACCAATTTCACCACATCCCAGTAAATTGTATCGAATGTTATTGTATGACAGCGTTACAGATTTGGCAATAGATTATGCTAGAATAACATCTAAGAACTAATGCTTTTTAAGATCAGCGGCAAGGATCAGTAATTTAGAATGAGCAAACTGGCGCATTATTTGCAGGAACACCTCATTGGCGAGGTTTTAACCAGCGCCGACGTCCGCCGCCACTTTGCCAACGACGCCAGCATCCTGCAGCTTCAACCAACTGTTGTTGTATATCCCCGTAACGAAAACGACGTGCGCAAAATCTGCCGCTTTACTTGGCAGCTGGCCGAACGCGGCAAAGTTATACCAATAACGGCCCGCGGTGCCGGCAGCGACGTAACCGGCGCGGCTATCACCAGCGGTATATTGATTGTGTTTCCGGCCCATATGAATAAAATCTTGGCGCTCGACCCCAAAAAAGAAATTGTCGAGGTCGAACCGGGCATCAATTTCGACAAGCTCCAGCAAGCCCTGCACACCCACGGCTACTTTTTGCCGCCTTATCCGTCGTCGGCCCAATACAGTACTATTGGCGGGGCGATTAGCAATAATGCCAGCGGCGAAAAGTCGGTTAAGTACGGCGACATGCGCCGCTACACCCAGCGCCTGCGGGTGGTTTTATCAAACGGCGAGGTAATAGATACCGGCCGGCTCAGCAAGCGCGAATTGAGCAAAAAAATGGGCCTGTCCAGTTTTGAGGGCGAAATTTACCGCTCACTTGATGCACTAATCGAAGAAAACGCCGAGCTTTTAAATTCTATCCGCCACCACGTTAAAGCCGAACGCAATTCGGCCGGATACAATATCTGCGCCGTTAAGCAAAAAGACGGATCCTTGGACTTAACACCATTAATTGTCGGCTCACAAGGCACGCTCGGCATCATCAGCGAAGCATTATTAAAAATAGAACCGCATAACCCGCAAACGTCCCTCGCGGTGCTTAGTTTTTCGGATCTTGGCCACGCCGCCAATGCCATGCCTAAAATCCTTGAGCTAAAACCCAGCGCCGTCGAAATGATAAACAACCACGCCATCGCCGAAGTCAGCAAGGTTAATCCAAACCAGCTGCAGGGCTTACTCGAAAACCCGTCGGCGGCCCTTACTTTGTTAATTGAATTCGACGACCAAAAAGAAGGCAACCAAAAGAAAGACATCAAAAAACTGCAAAAACTGGCCGAAAAACTCGGCGCCCTCACCCAAGTTGCCTATGACATCGAAGAACAGCAGCGCTTCTGGAAAGTCCGCCAGGCCGTTAGCACATTGCTTTCGCAGCAGTACGGCCAGGCCAAACATGTGCCAATCGCCGAAGACGTGGCTGTGCCGCACCAGTCGATGGTTACCTTTTTGCAGCGGGCCGAAGAAATATATAAAATATTCGGCTTTAGCGCTGCCGCCTGGGGCCACGCCGGCGACGGCGTAATCCGCATGCAGCCAACCCTCGATTTATCACAATTAGGCGACCGTCAAAAACTGTTTAAGTTATCTGAGCAAATTTACACCCTAACTTTAGAGTTGGGCGGCACTATATCTGCCAGCCACGGCGACGGCCGCATGCGCGCGCCTTACTTAAGTGCCATGTATGGCAGCGATATGGTCCAGCTTTTCGAAAAAATCAAAGTCATTTTCGACCCGTACGGCGCATTTAGCCCCGGCGTTAAAGTTGGCGGCAGCCTAGATCAAATTAAAGAATTAATGCGCAACAGCTACAGCCTTGGCCACCGCGCCGACCACTTGCCCCGAAGCTAAAGTATGAGCATCCAGTTAATCGATATCGTGGGTATATTGGGCGCGTTCTTAATATTATTGGGGTTTTACCGAACCAGCATCGGCAAGTGGAACGTAAAATCTTTTTGGTACGAGCTGGATAATCTCATTGGCGCTTGCCTTGTTGGCTTTTACCAATACCATCACCACGCCACTATCAGCATTATCATTAACATCGTATGGGCAACTGTGGCTTTGCGCGGTCTCTCATCTTATGCCGACCGCCGTTTGCTAAAAAGCCGCACTGCCCGCCTCAAGAAAAGATTGCACCATAAGCGTTAAGATGTTATAATATAGTTCAATGATAGAACACACACCACTCCGGGTGGACCAAATTACTGATGTCGGCGAACTTAAGGATACTTATCATGCCAAGACAATAGTTGAAACTCCTATTGAGGTATTTAAATTCGATGACGATTCCTGGATCCGCTACGCGGTTATTGGCGAAGAGCGTTTAAATCCGAACGACCAGAAAGTTGCCGTTTATATTCCCGGCATTAATGCCGTTTTATCCAATAAGGGAGATTACAGCAACGAAATTATTTTAACCCAAACTGCTGCGTTGTCGGAGGGATTAGACCGCCCGGTCATCGTTTTAGAAAATGGCTTCTCCGGTAAAACATCACGCTTTAGCCGCTTATCCCGCCCTGCCGAAAAAGATATAAAAAGTGGCCGACTGGAACGGTATGGCGAGGACTTAGCAACGGCAATTACTGATATATCATTTAGAATTTGCAAAAAGCAGAAGCAATACACCGAAAATGTTAGCGCACTTATGATCGGCAATTCGCTCGGCACAAACCAAATCGGGGCTGTTGCAGCCGCCATGACCGAGCAAGGCATAATCGCCAACGAAGGCTTCATGCTGCTGGAGCCCACCCGGATTGTCCCGGAAAGTTTTAAGGATGTTGTTGACGCCGTCATATTCAGGCCATCCGACGCTGTTTTATATCGGCGTGTACTGTGCGATACCTGGCCATGGATGGCGGATTTCGAATGCCGCGACGACAAGACACCTGGCTACGAAAATCAATATCGCGGCAACCGCCAAAAATATGGAGCCCAAATTCTAGAATTAGCTTTGACAGGCGGACAGTTAAATATGTCCAGGTTTTATAAACTCGTAAACCACTATGGCGAACAACATGGTGTTAAGGAAGTTCTCGAGCATTCCGGCGGAACTTTAATTGCAGCCAGTGGTGATAATAAAATCTCGCCCCGGGACAACGTCGATGCCTATCTAAAAACTTTGGCTTGTCTAAAAACTATGGCCCGCAGGGGTATTACAATTGAATCATTTGATGCTACCGACGCTCTTCAGGGATCCGAAGTAAAAGGGTCCGGCCACGGCTGGCTGCATAACATCGCCGCCGTCCGCGAAGTCGCCGTCCAAAGTTCAAAATAATTGGATTTTTACAAAGAAAAAAGTTCACTTATTTGGTGAACTTTTTTCTTGGTGGGCGCTGAGGGACTCGACCCCCCGACCCTCTCGGTGTAAACGAGATGCTCTAGCCAACTGAGCTAAGCGCCCG
>CAYWQH010000012.1:0-9861 GCA_964460855.1 uncultured Candidatus Saccharibacteria bacterium | reverse complement strand
GCACCCGTAGCTCAGCTGGATAGAGCGTTGGCTTGCGGAGCCAAAGGTCGTACGTTCAAATCGTATCGGGTGTACCAAACTAAAAGCCCCAATTATAGTGGGGCTTTTAGTTTGGTATCGCTTCGCGATCGTTTTGAACGTACGACCTCAGCGCTTACCAATAAGCATACCTTTTCATATTAGGAAGTTTTTACCTGACATATGATTATCTAACGTGAACTCGAAGCGCCACTGGCGCTTCTCGGGTCGTACGTTCGCCTATTCAATTCTCAAAGGCTTTGGTAAGCAGTAAATTGGATTTTTATACGCCACGGCGATGTACAATAACAGCATTAATTCCATAACAAGGAAGCATATATGCAAGCCGACAATAATACACCGCAAGAGCCGCTTAACGCCGAAGACGCCGCAGCAATGAAATCCTGGAGCAACGTGGGGTCGGCCGGCCCGGCGCCAGCCACTCCTTTCGTCCCTACGGAAGAGCAGAAAAGCAAGCACCAGCCTATTAAAACTCCCCGGACTATTAGTGTGAACTGGACGCTAGACCAAGAAGCCTACAAACAGTTACAACTTGGCCATATCGCCCGGGAAATGGAAGATAAGTGGAATATTTATATGGAAAATAACACCGTTCACTTTCTGCGCAGCTGGACTGGTATGGAGATTTTCAACTTTATGGTGCAGCAAAACGAAAACGGCAGCTATACGGTTAGCCAGTTTGAAGCCGAGCAAGACCCCGAAAGCTTTAAAGAAACTGACGAACAAGCAATCAAAAACATGCTAATAGAAGTTCTACAGGCCGTACTTGGCGTAAGTATTTATGAATCCGGCGAATAAGAGCCAGCAACCCGGCTATATAAACGCTTAATGAAATCAAACACCTCGAAGGCTGCGAGTTGGAAGTTAATATCCTGGAACTGTTGTTTACCTCCTTGGTCTTTGACTCGCCGCAAGCGGCGTCCCCAAATTGTTGCAATCATATTAAAAGAAAAGCCCGACCTTATCTGTTTGCAAGAAGTATTTCTTAAGAGTGATCGAACGTTTTTAATCGAAAGCTTTTCGAAAGAAGGCTACCGTCATAATCATTATTTCCAAAACTTGCTAATAGTTTCTAAACTGCCGCTGCTATCTACGCACGGGAACAAGTTTCAGTCCCAAGGCAGAATATTTTCTTTCTCCATACTTGACGCCCTATACGGTAAGGCCTTCCAGCGGGTGAAAATTAAAATAAATGGCATAGATCTGGTTATTTTAAATACGCACCTGCTTTCTGCCTATGCTCTTGCCGCCGCGCACTACCAAAAAACAAGGTCCGACCAAGCTACGGAAATTATAGAAAACCTTAAAAAAGCAGCAGCCAATAATGTTATTGCTGCCGGCGATTTCAATTTTGAAGCGCATACGGTACCTTACCAACAATTTATAAATAACGGATTTATAGATCTAAGCGGCAAATTACATAAAAGCATTAAGAGGCAGCTTGATTTCATTTTTGCGAAGGACCTAGCCCTAGAAATAGTAGACATAAAAGCAAAATATAATGAGCTATCAGACCATCCCTACCTTACGTTAACGTTACGGAACAGGCGCCGGGCGTGATACTATTTGCTAAATGCATAAGCGTAAAAGACTATTAATTGTCGCGATTATAATACTTGTTATAGCGTTAGCCATTGGCTTGCTTATTTATAAAAGACAAACTGCTTGTAACCCCTTAGACGCTAAATGCTCTGATTGCCCAAATGGATTATGCACCAACTCTTATAAGCCTTAGGCGGTAAAGATGGACGATAAAATTTTAACCAAAAATCCCGACCCCAATAAAAAAGGCGTCAAAATCGACAAAGACAGGTATGATTTTGTGCGCGGCGAAATCCTTGCCCTGCTCAAAGAAAAAGGGCCGATGGGCGCCATGACCATGGTACAAGAAATGGATGAGCGCCTAGGAGGCGATGAAAAAGCCGGCTTTTCCGTTGGCTGGTATGCAACCGCTATAAGGTTGGATATGGAAGCCCGCGGCGAACTTATCTATAACCGCGGCGACAAAAAACCAGTTATTAGCCTGCCACAATAGCGCTAGGCTCTAATTGACTATTATAAGTATAAATTGTATAATAACTCCTCTGGATGGCAGCCTGCTATCTTGTGGCAATCGTCCCCTGAAGGAGCGAGATGAACAATTCGCAGACAACTGCGTGTCCGTGGTGGGCGCGTACCGCGTTCGTTCACAGTTTGTTGTGGGGCGGACTTCTCATGGCCGCCGCCGGAATGTACCGCACATGGGTCTTTATCAACGCCGATAATGGCGACGACCCCTCCATACCGACTATCGGGTGGGCGGGTTTGGGCCTGGCTGTCTGCGGCGCAGCAATGCTGATCGCTGCTCTCCTGGTCGCCTATCACTGGCACGAAGTCGTAATCGGCACCGCAGTGGTTATCGGCGACGACTACAGCAGTTCGCTCTTCGGCAACCAGCACTACCTGCGCATTCGCGGTCGCAACCGCGCCGGCCAGGAGATCGAGGAGAAGATCCCAGTCACGCCGAAGGCCTACAAGAAGCACGACGTAGGCAGCACCTACAACACTGGCCGACAGTAGGCCAACCCCCCGCCAACCCAAGCGAAGCCCCTACCGGTGCCGCTGGCACTGGCGGGGTTTTCGCTTTTAGACGCGCTAATATTTGCTTAATTCATAACTCAGCACTATGTGCCGTAATGGCTGAGCATTATAGACAAATCAACTATATTTACATTGCCGTCATTATTAATATCGCTCACGCCACCGGAAGTTGAATTGTAGTTAGATAGCAGTAAGGAAAGATCAGTTATATCGACATGCCCGTCACTATTAACATCGCCCGGTACCGGCATGGCCGTCATTTGCTTATAACTGTTATAAGCCGGCTTTAGCCGGGTATTGGCCGGCAGCGCGTTGGCGTTAAAAGTGTCGGCGGCAATTAAGCCGTAATAATTTTCGGTATTTGTGCCGGTATCGCTGGCATCCATGGTGTACCAATAGAGCTTTTTAATTTGCGAAATAGTTTTGGCTTTGGCATAAGTCCGGGTCAGAAAATCGGCCTGCTGCGCTTCGGTAACACCGGTCGTATAAGTGTTATATCCTGTTTCCGTAACCCAAACCGACTTGGCGCTGTCGCTATTGGCGTTCATTATCGGAACGATGTTAGCCGTAAAAGTATCGGCCAATGTTTCGGGGTCAATAATGCTGCGGTTGGCGTTGCAAAAGTTATGGCCCGGCGGGTCGCAATAGTAGTGCTGCGACAACTCGTCAAAAAAGTTTTTAGCCCCATTCGCGTACATTGAGCCTAAAAATACCTGGTTAGGCCCGTCGGTGCCACTCAGCGAGCCGCCAAGTATCGTAATGTTCGGGTCGATGGCTTTGGCGGTATTGTAAGCGCCTTTCAGCAGCGTTGTGTAATCGGTGCCTACATTTGTCGCGGCTTGCGTCCAATCGGTTTCTGTACGGCGCCAGGCCCAGTTGCCGGTTGGTTCGTTCCAAATCTCATACTGCGAAACTTTGCCGGCGTAACGGTTTATCAGCATGCTCAAAAAATTATTGAACTGGGCGGATTTATCATAAGTCGAGCAAATTGTTTTAGTGGCGTCGCAGGTTGGATCGACATGGCTGCGGATGGGCGGCTCGTGCGGAATATCGGGGTCGGTATTTGGCGCGTTGCTAACCCATAGGGGCGTCGAAGTGACATCAATTAACGGTTCGATGCCGCGGGTTTTTAGCCCGTCAATGGCGTGGTCCATCCGGGCCATGTACGTAGCCTGGTAGACGCCTTGGGTTTGTTCTAAAAAGTACCATTCGGCGTCTATCCGCACCGAGCCTACCCCGGCCTGCTTCATAAGGTCCATTTCGGCGTCCTGGCCGCCGGCGTTGATCCACATCGGGTGCCAGTTAACCCCGTAATAATTGGCGGCTACCGGCGGGCTGGCGGCGCGGCTGATAGAAATAATAAAAGCGCCAACCAAGCCGAAAAAGATAACAAACAAAAGTTTGCCGAAAATGTGCTGGTGAAGGTTTTTATATTGATGCAAAATTTTTAGTTTTTTACGCTTATTACCTGGTTGGAAGTATACAAAAAATGCTATTTAACTACCAACCACCAGTAACTATAAACATATAAGCCGCTTACAAGCACTACGCCGGTAAACATCCAGCGTTTATATATCTTCATATCAAGGTCGAGTAATATTACGGCGGCGGTAGAAAGTAACACCCCCGGGAATATCGGGCACAACAGCGAAAACAGCCGCAAACCTCGTTTGTTAATGATGTTTCTGGTTTTAACTACCCCTTTGCTGTTTTGGCCCTGGTCAAAAACCTGGATTACCTTATTGCCGATGCGGATTTTTTTGGCCCGGCGCCGGAATTTTTCATCATTAATACGGTTACCGATGTAAATTACGACTACGGCCGATATAACCGAACCCAAAGCATTGCCGAACCATACTATTGCCGGGTTATTGTTAACCGTAAAACTAACCGGTATCGATGCCCCGCCGATAACAATGCAAAGCACCGCGATTTTTATAATGTCACCAAACATTTACACTAGTATCTCACGAATTGCTTAATTAGCGTCGCGGCGTAAGAACAGTATCCAGGCTACTGCCCAACCCAGCAGCAAATAGGAGCCAAATAACAGAGCGGCCCGCGGCGGCGTTAAGCTGCCGAATTCGGCAGGAGTTGGAACGCCATTTTTGGGTATTAGCTCCGGCGCTTTGATGATTTCGTTTATGGCGTTAAAAGGTAAATATACGGCGTTATGCTTAAGCAGCTGGGCGAATATGCCATTAACAATATTCGGCACTATAAATAAAACTACAAACGCGCCCATTTGGTGGCGGATTAATGTAATAAACAGCAGCCCTACCATCGCCCAAAGCTCACAATACAAAACCAGTTTTCCGAAGAAAGTCAGGTAGCTGATTTCCTGGTGCACCGGCGTATGCCCGGCAACAACCGCCCCGAGGTAAATCAAGCCTAAAGCGATAGCGCCTAAAATAACCGAAAAGAAGAAGATAAAAACCAGCAGCGACAGGATTTTAGAAATAAGGATTTTACTGCGGCTATTGCTGGCGGTCATAGTATAAACGACCAGATTATAACGGTACTCGTGCGACATAACCAGCAGGCCGATAATCGCGCCGAATACTGAAATGATATTGGAAATTTGAGTGATGGCCCCGGCCAGCAGCCATTTATGGACCTCGTTCATCTCGGAGTCTTTGTAGCCGATCACGTAAAAACAGGTCAAAACAATAAACGCCAGCGCCACGAGCGACACTATATATGTTGAGCGGATGGTAAAAATCTTGCGGAATTCACTCTTTAAGCCTGGCAAAAAATTCATTTGGCGCCGCCTTTGGCCTGGAATTCGGTTTCGCCTTCAGTTAACTCCAAAAAGGCCGCTTCCAGCGAAGCGTGCTGGGGGCTGAGTTCCAGTACAATTAATTTTTCGTCGTGGGCAATCTGGCCAATTTTATCCGATTTTACCGACTTAACTTCCAGGGCCTCCCCGGCTTTTACGAAGTCCAGGTGATTTTCTTTAATGGCCTTAGCCAGTTTTTCCTGGTTGTTGGTGCGCACTATAACCGAAGAAGCTTCGCGGCTTAATAGTTCTTTTATCGAAGTATCGGCAATCATTTTTCCTTTGGCTATCACAACTACGTTGTCTACCATCTGGGCCATTTCGCTGAGCAAGTGCGAAGACACGAATACGGCATTGCCGTCGTCTGCGTAGTTTTTTAAGAATTCACGCAGCCAGGCGATACCTTCCGGGTCCAAGCCATTAGCCGGCTCATCTAAAATCAAATACTTCGGCTTGCCTAAAATGGCGGCGGCGATGCCCAACCGCTGGCTCATGCCCAAACTAAATTTGCCGGGTTTTTTCTTGGCTTCGGTTTTAAGCCCCACTAAATCAAGGGCTTCTTCTACCCTTTTGGTGGGTATGTTGCCGGCATCAGCCAGCATCCGTAAATGGTTGTGGGCACTGCGCGTCGGGTGGAAGGCTTTGGCTTCCAATAAGATACCAACCACTTGTGACGGGTTGGAGTATTCGCGCAGCTTTTTATGGTCGTAAGTTGTTGTACCGGAGCCGTTATCCAGCCCCAGCATCAGCCGCATAGTGGTAGATTTGCCGGCGCCGTTGGGCCCTAAAAAGCCGGTAACTTTGCTGTCGGCAACTACAAAACTTAAATCGTCTACTGCCGTCTTTTTTCGGTAATGTTTGGTTAAGTTGCTGGCTCTAATCATTTGCTTAACTTATATTAGCAAATTAAAAACCGCCTCGCTGTAACGCAAGGCGGTTTTTAGTTGGTTGCAGAAAATGCTAGTTGTCGTCGCTGTGAGCGCCCATGGCGATAAGCATGGCGCCGCTGACGATGGCGTACAAGCCAACCAACCATACGAAGGCTAGCGTACCGTGGAACGGATAGCGCCACAGCCATACGCCGGCTACGAACGACAGAATGGCAAAGATAACCGACAAAAGCCGGCGTCCGCCGCTGGCGCCGCTGGCCGCGAAAGCGTTAAACAAATGTACGAATCCCTGGATAAAGAACACCAGGCCGATCAAAGTGATGATCGTCAAAGTGGTCAAGCCTGGCCGCTGTACTAAATACGCTCCAACGCCCAACTCCAGGACTCCTAGTAAAATCTGGGCTACCCAGCCCCAACCGCCGCCGCGGATGTCGCGGATGCCGGCTACAATGCTCATTACACCAACCAGCAGCAACCAGATGCTAATCAGCGTGACGAATGACAAGACCGTCAGGCCCGGCCAAACTAGTATAAGTACTCCCAGCAAAATCCCCAGTCCACCACGCCAGTAGAAAAAGCTTCTGTCCACCGTATCCATTGCTACAGCTCGCGCCATTGCAGAACCTCCTTTAAGTGTTTCTAGCTTAACTATACCTTAACTGTACATTTTGGCAAATTATGTCTTAGGCAGGCTTTGTACGGCTGTTGCCCTGCCCGGCGATTACTTCGATTGCCAAAATCAAAACTAAAAGTATGATGCCGTATACCACCAGGCCGGTGATAGTTATACGGACTATTAAAAGTAAAATGCCAAATGCCGCCACCAACAGCCATTGCAGCAAGCGCTTATGGTTATGAAACCAAATTGTAGCCCGGTTTTCATTAGCGAATACGGACTGGTGCAGTTTGCCGCTGAAAACCAGCGAAACTTGGCGCTTAACGGCTAGCGCGCCGCGCGACGGGCCGCTAATCCAGGCTACGAACCACACAACTAAAGCTGCTGCCATAATGGTTGCTGTTTGTATAAATAACGGATGGAAAAAGATCGTAAAAATGTGCCGGACGCCGTCGGCGTACTGGGGGTCGGCTTTAGAGGCGATGGTTTCTCGCGCTACCCGGAAGGCTATCATCGTCGCCAGCAGCGTTAAAACCGAAGCGACAGTAAAAATATAAATCATACGGCGCCGGTTGCGGCTCAGCCAAACGGCTCCGGCCACACAGGCCACCATCAGCAACAGGGCCGTAGTGCGCCAGGCGTCGATATGTACGACAACATTATGGAACTTTGGCAGGTTGGGCGCCGATATTACCTTAATGTCGCCTACCGAAGACGGCAATTGTTTGCCGGCCAAAAAAGACAGTTTGGTATCGGCTAAGCTGGCAGTTAGCTGGTTGACGATTTCGTTAACCGATATATCGGCGTCTCCTTGGTACTTACTGGCAAACGAAATTAATCGGTCGTGCTGGCGCTGCTGCACCTGGTTCCAGGTGTCCTGGAATTTAGGCGAGGCCAAAGCTTTATCAAGGGCCTTTTGGGCGCCACCCTTAATTTGGCCGGCCAGCTGGGGCGCTAAAAAGTCGGCCCGCGGCGGCAAAACCTGGGTAATGTAAGATTCGACGTCGACGTTTTCGAAAACTTTATTGGTTGTATATAAGGCTAAAGTGTCCTGTACTACCGGGTCTTTGATAATCGGCGAGGTGGCGGCCACCCAGCGGTCGGATTTAACTACAGTGTTGCCGAACCAAAATAATAAGTTGCCGGCTACCAGCAAGGCGACGGCAAACGTAACCAATATCAAGGCTGTGACGCTGCGGGCGGTTTGCCATGGTTTGCGGCCGGTTTTTGCCCCGCCCCGAACGGTGGCTTTTTTGAGCTTGGCGTTTTCGGCTTTTAATTTAGCGTTTTCCGCTTTCAGCTTAGCCAACTGGTCGTCCTTTGAACTCTTCGTCATAAATAGACACTTACATATCTATTTATACAGCAATGCAAATTAATGACCTATAAGTTTTTTCTAAAACGGCTACCAATTGCTTATCTTATTCATTACACTAAAGCTTAAGAAAGGGGGTGCCGAAAAAGCTATAACCCGGGGGTCAACACTGCTTAGCGCGGTGCTTAGGTTAAAGCGGTTATTTGAGATCGACATTTCGCCGGCCAGTACGCCTTTCGGCCCGGCGGCGGGTAGAAAAATTAATGAATGTGGCTATAATGCCAATTCCAAACATCAGGTAAAAAGTCGTAAAGATTTTGCCGGCTGAGGTATGGGGCGTAATGTCGCCATAACCGACAGTCGTTAGGCTTACGACACTAAAATAATATGCGTTTAGCCAGGACAAGTGTTCAACAAGGTGGTAAAACACCGTACCGACAACGAGAGCCAGCAAGGCTGTTGCCAATAAGTACCGGAATACATATTTATCGCTTTTAGGCTTCATACCTGCTAATCATAATACAAGTCTCCAAAAACAAAAGGCGCTTACCTGTTTTATTAATTTAGGAGGATATAAAATGAGTGCTCGTAAAACCAACGCAACCGGCTGGGTCGGCTGGGTTTATTTTGCCAGTTTAATGCTGATGCTGTTGGGCGGCTTCGAAGTTATCGCCGGCCTGGTAGCCCTGTTTAAAGACCAATATTATTTAGTTACTTCCAGCAGTTTGGTGGCGTTCGATTTTACTACCTGGGGCTGGATTAACTTAATTTTAGGCGTGGTAATCTTTTTTGCCGGCATGTCGCTGCTTAACGGCGCCATTTGGGCCCGTACGGTCGCCGTACTGCTGGCCGGCCTGAGCCTGTTCGCCAATATGGCTTTCATGAACGCCTACCCCTGGTGGTCGGTACTGATGATTGTCATCGATATATTAGTAATTTACGCGCTGACCGTACACGGCAACGAGGTGCGGCTCGACGAGTAGCTACACAATTCTCCAAAGTATGCTATAGTAAGTGCGCTAGATATGAGCTGCTAAGAGTTTCGGTAATAGAGACGATTCTAGGTAATTAAGTAAAAAATGCTCACGGGCGCAGCTAACTTGAACTACAGGTTGCCCAAGCGAAATGTAAGGAAGATATGGCAACCAAGCTATTTGTAGGTTCAATCGCCTACTCAGTAAATGACGACCAACTTAAGGACTTTTTCTCGACCGTTGGGACCGTAGTATCAGCAAAAGTAATTTCCGACCGTGAAACCGGACGCAGCAAGGGATTCGGATTCGTCGAGATGAGCACAGACGACGAAGCCGCCGAAGCCATCAAGCAACTGAACGGTAAGGACTTAGAAGGCCGCGCACTCGTGGTTAACGAAGCCCGCCCGCAAGAACCTCGCGAACGACGCGATTTCAGCGGTAGCCGCGACAGCTAAGATTATTTGAAACTGAATCAAAAAAGCCCTCCGGGGCTTTTTTGATTGGCTGAAATACCTGTAAAATCTGTAATTAAGGAGAGGTGACCGAGTGGTTGAAGGTGCTGCTCTCGATTATTCCCAAATCTTTGATTTGGGAATAAATAGCGAGGGGTTAAAATACTAAAACCCCGAGCATTTAAAGCAGTGTCGTGGAGGGGTCGCCTAGTTGGT
>CAYWQH010000011.1:0-13482 GCA_964460855.1 uncultured Candidatus Saccharibacteria bacterium | reverse complement strand
TCAGGACGTAGTGGGCGCAAGCCCGTGGAGGTTCAAGTCCTCTCATCCCCACCATTCGACTCGGCTCGATGTATCGAGCCTCGCTCATGGTAAACCTAGCCGAGTCGAATGATCCTGAGCGAATAGCCGGTAGGCTATGAGTCGAAGGACCCGTAATGATGTGTTAGCGGTTTAATAATCGCTCGCTCATGGTAAACCATGCACGGACAAAGCGAGGTGAATGACCCTGAGCAAGCCGCCGGGAGGCGGCGCGTCGAAGGGCCCATACTGGCTTGTTAGCGACCTAAAGTAACGCAACGGCAAATCATAAGTTTAGTCCTCTCATCCCAGAGTCGCTCAAAATAAACCAGCCATTAGCAATTGACTTAAAGTGTAATTAGTTTTATAATCCTAGGCCAATCATCGCATAATTGTGATGGGTACATTGAATAATCAGCTGGCCTGGTTTTAGGGATAGATTATTGCAAATGCGGTATGCAGTAACCTGTCTCTAAGGCTAGAGGCTACAGATGTCGCTGTGAGCCGCCAAGCGACACTCGCGTGCAAGCGAGAAGAGTCCCTACGACTGACCGCGGGGGGACAATTGGCTCCGCCGGGAAACCGGTGAAACATCTGAGGTCGCGGAGGCCTCAGGCAGAGGCGCCAGCGTAGTACCAACGCTAGCGATCTGCAGCAACTGCCCCGGGCAAGGTGCGAGACCTAGCCGGGCGCTACGGCCCCGCCGCCGGTGAAGACGGAATCACCGGCGGCGGTCGCCTAACCTCCCCAACAGCGCAGCGCGCTCACTCAGTTCCATCGCAAGATGTTAACCGGCCCGCAAGGCCCGAGCTAGAGAAGATGCCACTGCGCTTTTTTCATGCCTAAAATTAGATGTCCCGCTTTTCCTCTCTTATCATCCAATTATTCACGTTATAAAACCTATCGATGCCAGAGTTCATAGCCTTACGCTCATAGCCAAACACCGTACCGCGGCTGACG
The DNA here is from genome assembly GCA_964460855.1 of uncultured Candidatus Saccharibacteria bacterium. Taxonomy (GTDB): domain Bacteria; phylum Patescibacteriota; class Saccharimonadia; order Saccharimonadales; family UBA10212; genus CAYWQH01. The sequence continues at coordinate 12,504 of CAYWQH010000011.1, read as the reverse complement.
TAAAAATAGGTTGGCTGGTACAGCCCCAGCGCCGGGTTATCGGTTTGCCAGGAGGCCAGGAAGGGTTTGTACTTAATGGTGCGGAGCGCCGGGTTGCTGCGGGTCCGGCCGGCTTCCAGCGCCGTGTCGGCCGCGGCCGACTTATATTCGCTCAAATTAATGTGCCCCTGCGAAGTTATACCGGCTTGTGAACTATGCCAATATGGATATACATCGGGGTCAACTCCTATGCTTATGCCATACAGCAGCGCGTCGTAGTCGTGGTTGGCGATAATTTCGCTTTGGATGTCGTCGGCGCTAAAGTAGCGCACATCCACTTTAACCCCCAACGCGCCCCATTGCTGCTGGATGTATTGGGCTACAGCAATATATTGCGCCGTTCCCTGTGAGCGGATACCAATTTCCAGCTGCTGCTTATTTTGGGCTCGTACGCCGGTGCTGTCGTATTTCCAGCCGGCAGCGTCTAATAATTTGCCGGCGTCGTCCATGTTGTAGCCAGCCTGTTGGAATCTAGGGTCGTAAGCCAGCTGGCCGTGCAGCAGCGGCTCGTCTACCATGGCGGCCGGGTGTTCTACCAACTTGAGGATTTGGCTGCGGTCGACGCTTTCTACCAGTGCCCGGCGTACTTTGGGGTCTTTAAACTGGGGGTGGGAGTTATTCATAAACATCATCACGGCGTCGGTAAGCGGCGTAGAATAGGTTTTGACCTCGTCTTTGTCTTGCAGTTCGTCGGGCAATGTTTCGAGCCCACTCATAGCGTTAATTTCTTTAGCTTGGAAAGACTTAATTAGCGGCTTCTCGTCGCGGAAAGTACGCAGCACATAGCCGTCGAGCTTGGGCCGGCCGGCAAAATACTTGGTATTTGGAGCCAGTGTTATGCGCTGTTCGCGGGTGGCAGCCGTATCGCCCTTAACTTCTACGAATTTCCATTTAAATGGGCCGGTGCCAATGGGCGCGGCATTAAACGGCGCACTGCGCAGCTCGGAATGCGGAATGCTTTTTAAAAGATGTTCCGGAATGATGCCGGTGGTGAGGGCGTATGGAAAGGAGCTGAGCTGGTTTGGCAAAATAAAGGTTACGATATCATCATTAATTTTTTGAACTTTAATACCTTGCCAGCTGGCGTACATCGGCGACTTGGTATCTAGGTCTTGGATAGCCTGGTAAGTAAATACTACGTCTTGGGCGCTAAACGGTTTGCCGTCTTGCCACTGAACGTTCTTTTTTAGATAAACGGTGTAACGGGTTTCTTTAGGGTCAAGCGTGTAGTGGTCGGCCAGGTCGCCCACCAACTTATTATTCTGGTCGTATTTAAACAGCCCCGAAAACACCAGGTGGCTGATGGCCGAATCGGCCGAAGCCGTGGCATAAAGCGGGTTGGAGTTGGTAAAGTTGCCCACCTGCCCTTCGGTATAAATGCCGCCCGGCACCGGTTTAAGAGTTTGGAAGTAGGCGTCGAGGCCGCGGATCTGCAAAATCAGCAGCAGGCTGATCAAACAAAATAGCATTACCCAGCTAATTACAAATCGACGCACGCTTTGCAGCCGGCCCAGCCTTTTTAAAAACAATCTTTCTAATTGCTCGTCGGCTTGGTGGCCCAACTGGTTAATTTTGCGCTTGCGGCGGCGCACCAGGCGGCGGTACTGTTTTTTATTACCTGGTTCGATTACCATTTTCGCCAACCACCCCCTGAAGACGAATAAATTTAATAATTTACGATGCCGATTAAAATGCTGCCCGCAAAAATAAAGGCCATGATGATAGTTAGCTGGTGCAACGTTTTATCTGAGCCGCGGCGCACAGTGTTTACTTCTCCGCTACCTCCCAAACCAGCGCCTAAACTGGCGCCCCGGGTTTGGATCAATATTAAAAGCGTCATGATGAGCATCGAACCAATTGTGATGTAATTCCAAATGGGCATTTAGTCCTCCAATATACGGGTTACTAAGTAGTTTACCAAGCCGATAACCATACCGGCAACAATTGCTGTCCACAAATTTTTGACATGCAGCGGGCTGTAAACCCAACTGGCGAATAAAACCAGCAGGCCGTTGATGACCACCATGAACAAACCAAGGGTTAATAACAGGGCTGGCAGCGATAAAAAGACAATAAACGGTTTTATAAAAAAGTTGATAACCGCCAGGATTAATCCGGCGATAACTACGGTTTCCAGGCCGTGTGCAAAGCTCAGTCGCTGCTCACCAAGCAAAGCCGCGGCAATCCACAGGCCCAAACTACAAACCAGCCACCGTACACCCAAACGAATTAGCATATGCTTAGATTGTAGCAATTTTTAGTGTAAATACTGGTGTAAAATTTTAGCTTTACTGTGGCCGGCTACTTCTGCCAACTCCAGCTCGCTGGCTTCGGTTAAAGCTTTAAAGCTGCCGAACTTGCGCAGCAGTTTTTTGCGGGTTTCGGGGCCGATGCCCGGGATATCGTCCAGCCGGCTTTTGGTTTGGCGGCCGGTTTTTAGAGTGCTGTGGTAGCTGACTGCAAAGCGGTGCGATTCGTCGCGGATGCGCTGCAGCAGTTTAACTATATCCGAGCTTTTAGGAAGTAGAATGGTAGTAAATTCTTTGCCCGTGGTAACGTATGCCTGGAAGTTTTTAGCAACTGCGACAGTTTTGTTGATATCAATGCCCGGTAAACTGCTGCCGTTGTGAATTATTAATTCTTCGTCGCGCTTGGCTAGGCCGACCATAGGCGTTGTTTGGCTGGCGGCCAGACGGGCTTTGAGGGCGGCCGACAGCTGGCCTTTGCCGCCGTCGATTAGCAATAAATCTCCCATGCCCCACTTTTTGCGGTTTTTTTCGCTTAATCGCCGGGTCACGACTTCATTTATATGGGCAAAATCGTCATTGCCGGGTACGCGCATTTTAAATTTGCGGTAACTGGCTTTATCGGGCAGCCCGTTACTGAATACCACCATACTACCCACGGTGTCGGTACCTTGCTGGTGGCTTATATCAAAGCCTTCGATGCGCTGCGGCGGCTTATTTAATTGCAACAAAGTAGCTAATCCGGCAAGCGCCAGGTCTTTGCTGGCATCTATAAATTCGCGGTCGGAGAAGATAATTTGCTTGCTTAAGTGTTGCAGCGAAAACAGCTGGTTGCGCAGCCGGGCGGCATTTTCGAAGTCTTGGGCTTTAGCGGCCCGCTTCATATCACGATCTACTTCTTTGATAATTTTGCTGCGCTCGCCGCGTAAGTATCGCATCAATTGGCGCAAGTTAGCCCGGTACGCCTCCAAGCTGGTTTTGCCTTCTTCTAAACCTGGGTCCAAGCCAAGGTGGTAGTACAAGCTGGCCCGTTGTTGGCTGGCTGGCTTACTGACAGCATATGGGAAAATCCGGCGCAACATGCGCAGTGCACGTTTAACGCTCACGCCGCTAACGTATGGCCCAAAATATTCGGCGCCGTCATCCAGCGGCCGCCGCACCATCGTTACAGTCGGGTAATCACTCTTATAATCTATGCGCACGTATTCCAGGCTTTTGTCGTCGCGCAGCAGAATGTTATAGGGTGGCAAGTAACGGCGTACCAGCTCAGCTTCCAAAAACAGGGCGTCGAGTTCGGAATCAACGGTTTGCCAATCAACGTCGGCAATTTCGGCCACTAGCGCGTCGGTTTTAGGGTCTCGGTAGCGGCTGGCCTGGAAATACTGGCGTACCCGGCTTCGCAAATTGGCGGCTTTGCCGATATACAACAAATCGCCCTTAGCGTTTTTGTGGAAATATACGCCAGGCTCTTTTGGTAGATTCTCTAGTTTTTTAGCTAGCTTGCTGGTCATTAAATTCGATGCCTACCACCCTATATTTTACCTGTTGGTCGTGCGGGTAATGCTGGCCGAATTTTACGACCGCGTCGATTTTGGTACGGGCGCCGATAGTTTGGGGAGTGTAGTGGTCGGCGGCTTCAATGATATTGCGAAAGCTCGAAACATTGGATACCACACGGCTAAGTTTTTCGTCGCTGCCGCGGCAGGTGAATTCTATTACGTCGCCGGGTTTAACGTAGTGGCGCTTGTCGTCTAGCAGCCGCAGCTCAACTTGCCGGTTGCCGAATTTAAAATCGTGGAAGGCTTTATCGTTTAGCTGGAAGTGGTGCGTCATTTTGAGTTAACCTTTGCTTCATCATGCCGCGTGCAGTTTAGCTGGCCGCTTTCAGTGCACGCTTCGCAGATTAGCACCAGGTCGTTACAGGCTTTGTCGGCACAATTCTCGTAATTGCTGGTTTTGCCGCCGCAGTGCGAACATTCGCCAATATCCTTGGACTTATCCGAAAATGCCACGTTCATTCGTTTATCAAAAACATACAGTTTGCCTTCCCTTAAACCATCGTCTTTAAAAATTTCGCCATACTTGGCTATGCCGCCGTCTATTTGGTAAACGTCTTTGAAGCCGTTTTTCTTCATTAAAGCAGTTAGGATTTCACAGCGGATGCCGCCGGTGCAATAGGTAACTACCGGCTTATCTTTAATCTTTTGCATATTAGGTTTTTGCAACTCTTTCGCAAAGTCCTTAGTTGTCCGGGTATTTGGCACCACTGCGTTTTTAAATTTACCGATGGCCGCTTCGTAGCTGTTGCGCCCATCCATAAATACGACTTCGTCGCCTTTTTCTGCAACTAACTTGTGCACTTCGGCAGGTTTTAAATGCTTGCCGCCGCCAACAATGCCCTTTTTGCTGACTTTAACTTCATCGGGCAAACCAAATGTAACAATCTCGGGGCGAACTTTTACGCTTAGCCTAGGAAAATCCTGGCTGCCGCCATCGCTCCATTTCCAGGTAATGCCACTAAACAAACTATGGGCTTTCATGGCCCGGGTGTAGTATTTAAGATTTTGCAGGTCGCCGCCCAGCGTGCCGTTAATGCCGTGGGGGCTAATAATGATGCGGCCTTTCAGCTGTAAATGCTCGCATAGGACCTGTTGCCAGGCCCGAACCGTTTCCGTGTCAGTAATTGGAACGAATTTATAAAACAAAATCACCTTTTGCATCGAATATATAATATACCATTTGATTTATGCTTATTACCATGTTATTATTTGCCACATTAAACGCGACACGATCGGACGGGCCGATCCGCTGGCGGGAAACAAAAAGTTATTTGGTTATTTATTTAGAGCTAATCCTAAAATAGATTAGCTGGAAGGTATCTATGGAAGCCGAAAAAGCAACTAAGCAGTTTGCCCGCCAAACTCTAAGTATTTATTGGCGGGCAGTATCGCAATATAAACCAACGCTTTTAATTTCTGCATTGCATCCGATAGGCTACATTATTACAAATGTAGCCCTTCCGTTTTTGGCCGGCAAAATCATAGCCGATCTAATTACTGGCAACGAGGGTTTTAGAAAGTATTTGATTCAATTCGGCCTGTTCGCGGTTATTGCGATTTTTTGCAACCGGATTGGCTTTACCCGCCTCATGCAAGTACAAGCCAAGACGATGAGCGACTTAAACCAGCTAGTATTTTACCGTTTGCTGCACCGGGGCGTTAGCTTTCACACTAACCGAATTGGTGGCAAACTGGTATCCGATGCTTTGGATTTTATAGCCTCGTTTTCCATATTATTCGGCCAGGTATTAATCAATGCCATACCGTTTGTTCTGATTTTAGTTTTTGGCCTGGTAATTATTTTTATTAATTCGGCAGCACTGGGCTTAATGGTTCTTTTTATAGTGGCAGTCACACTGGCTTGGGCAGCATATAACAGTATCAAGCGGGACCAGCTTAGGACCAACCGGCTGATTGCTAGCAAAAACTTAACTTCCCACCTTTCTGACTCAATCGTTAATGCCCAGACCGTTAAAATTTTTGCCCGCGAACAGCAAGAAATTAGGCGCAATCAAGAACTAAATAAAAAGTTGGTTAATTTACGGCTGCACGATTGGCAGGAAGCCGGAAGGAATGGCAACAACCGGATGGCGATGCTGCTGGTGTCGCAGTTCCTGCTATTGGTGTTGGTAACCAGCTTGCAAGAGCATAATTCAACGACTATAGCTACCAGCTTTTTCGCTTTTACTTATGTTTTTTCGCTGACCAACCAGCTGTTTACAATTACCAGTATTACCCGCCAAATTGAGGATGCTTTTCTAGAGGCGGCCCCGATGGCCGAAATTTTGATGCAACCTGACGAAATTCAGGATAAGCCCAATGCGACAGGGCTTGAAAAAACACAAGGAAAATTGGAGGTCGAAAATGTCAGCTTCAATTACCGTGAAGAATCGGGGAACCAAACTGTATTTTCCAAATTAAATTTATCGGTAAAGCCCGGAGAAAAAATTGGGCTGGTCGGCCCCAGCGGCGGCGGCAAAACTACCCTAACCCGCCTCTTGTTGCGATTTTCGGATATTGACCAGGGCAGTATAAAAATTGATGGTCAAAATATTGCCGAAGTTACCCAGCAGTCGCTGCGCGACGCGATATCGTATGTGCCGCAGGAACCGCTGTTGTTCCACCGCTCGATTGGCGAGAACATCGGCTATGGCAAGCCCGGTGCCAGCGAAGACGAAATTATTAGCGCCGCCAAAAAAGCCCGGGCCCATGATTTTATCAAAAAGCTGCCCACCAAGTACGATACCGTCGTTGGCGAGCGCGGCGTTAAGCTTAGCGGCGGCCAGCGCCAGCGGGTAGCCATTGCCCGGGCTATATTAAAAGACGCGCCATTGCTGGTATTAGACGAAGCAACTTCGGCGCTGGACAGCGAAAGCGAAGTGCTAATACAGGAAGCATTGTGGAAGCTTATGGAAGGCCGTACGGCGATAGTTATTGCCCACCGGCTAAGTACCATCCAAAAAATGGACCGGATCATAGTGCTGGACGATGGCAAAATTGTAGAACAAGGCAGCCATAAAGAATTACTGGAACACGGCGGACTTTACGCCACCCTTTGGCAACACCAAAGCGGCGGATTTTTAGAAGACAACTAAACTATTCGGCTGATTCGTCGGATGGGGCTTCGCCGCCCTCGGCAGCTTCGCCCTCGGCAGCTTCGGCGGCGGCTGCGGCTTCGGCAGCTTCGTCCTCTTCAGATACCTGGGCCGGTGTTTCTATAACCGTAGCAACGGCGTGCTCGGGTTCGGTCAATATTGTAACGCCTTCTGGAATTACCAGGTCGGCAACAGTCACTTTATCGTGAAGTTCTGCTAGTTTAGACCCATCTACGGTAACTACATCCGGTAAGTTCGCGGGCAAAGCCTCGACTTGGACATTATCCAGCTGGTGCAGAACCAACAGGCCAAGCTTTTCGGCCGGTATATCGCCTAAAATTTCGATAGGCACTTCGGCTTCGACTTTTTCGTTGCGGTTTACGGCCTGGAAAACTATGTGTTGAAGTTGGCGCTTGCGCGGGTCGATATGGGCGTCTTTAATCATGGCCAGGTATTTTTTAGAACCAACAGTTAACTCAACCGGGTGGCCTTTGCCGGCTTCGGAATAAACTTTAATAAGGTCTTTGGCTTCGCCCATGACATGGACGGATGGCTTGCCGTGGTCATGAACCACTGCTGGCACCTGGCCTTCGGCCCGCAGCTTGTTCAAGCCTTTACCGAGCGCTTCGCGCTCTTTTAATTTCAACTCAATAGCGTCAGACATTAATAACTCCTAGGATTCCGCAATATTATAGCAAATATAACTGATACAATTAAGCATATATGTTTGATATCAACCATTTAGTCCAAGCTGGAGGGCTGTTAGCCGTAGGCTTTATTATTTTTGCCGAAAGCGGAATATTGCTGGGATTCTTTTTACCGGGCGATACATTGCTGTTTACCGCCGGCTTTTTGGCCGGCCAGGGCAAGCTTTCGATTGACTGGCTAATTATAGTGGTAATAATCACAGCTATAGTGGGTTACCAGGTTGGTTATTACATCGGTGAGCGGCTGGGTCCGCAAGTTTTTAAACGAAAAGACGGCATATTATTCCGCGAGGAGTATCTCGAAAAAACTGAAGTTTTCTTTGACAAATACGGCCCGGTAACGGTGGTATTTGCCCGGTTTATAGCCCACGTGCGGACATTTGTTTCGGTAATTGCTGGCGCCGGCCAAATGAACAAGGTTAAGTATTTTATTTATAACGTCGTAGGCGCGGTTTTATGGGGCGGCGGACTGACGATGGTTGGCTATATTTTGGGTAACCGGGTGCCGAATATCGATAAAATTATATTCCCTGTGATAATTGGCGCGCTGGTAATTTTTTACGCGGTAGTTTTATACGGTTTCGCCAAAAGTCCGCAGCGGCGGCACAATTTCCGCAAAGGCATCAAAGACGACTGGAATTATATTTTCAACCGTAAAAATTAATTAATTTCGGGACTGCGCCCGTAATATTTCAAGTTCTGGCCCTGGCCATGCTCAATTGTTTCTCTTTGTTCAACGACTAATATTGACGAACTTACTAGCCGCCCGAGAACATTCCTGATGGCGTTTTTACCGACCAATATATTTTTTTCGTCGGCTAACTTTTCGCGTAATTGAGGCACCGAAAGGCTATCGGCCTGGGCTTGAATAATAGAAACTATGGCCGAACCTAAGCTTTCTGGATTTCGCCTGGCCCGTATTTTTGGTGAATTTTCGTAAGCTTTTGCCATTATATGGCTAGCAAATTCGGGGTTAGCAGTGATAGCTAATGCAACATCGCGCCAGTTTTGGTGTCCAATGCCGAAACGAAAATTATGCAAAGCATTTACTAGCTCGCTAATTGCTTCTTGATGTTCTGGTTTTATTGAGATCCTTGATGCTTTTTCATCACCCAATTCGCCTCGGCCATTTTCGGCTAGTGCAATGCCAATCAGGCCTTTCTTACCGCTCACCACTTGCATCATTAAGGCTTTTCTGACAAGTTTTGGATCGATATCCGTATTTGTCTCCTCAACCAGGTCTACAAAATCGTTCATTGAAATCGCCTCGATACCATTGGTGTCACGCAAATATTCTAGAGTGCGATAAATGGCCTGGGTTTCTGGCTTCATTTTTTGCCGGGGCTTTCTGACATCGACTTCCGGAACATATAGACTCAACAGCGGATCGTAATTTTTCCGATTGGTGCTAATGCTAGTAACTTTCTCGAAAGATGATCCTCGCATGTTCCAAATAACATTTTCGAAATCAGTTTTATCCGGGTGGTCGGCTGCAATCTCAGGGAAACTGGGAGCTTCGTCGGCAGAAGTAAGTATGGATTCTAAAATTGCTAGGCGATTTGCCGGTGACCGGTTGGCCGTTTTAGACTGGGTATTGCCGAAGACATCCTGCACTGACACTTCAGGGTATCTGATACTCCAATCTAAGATCAAACCAGCTAAAGCCAAGCCTTCATTCCTTCCTTTATCAGTCAATTCATAAGCAGCTATCCATCGGTTACGGCGTAAAATTTTTGATTTAACGACGCCTCCAATTGGTTCAAACGACTGCTCGCAATATTTCAAAGGCAAACCGGGGCTCTGCCTCCATGCTGGTGTTCCGCCCTGTATTTGTAGCAGCCCCCGGTCTAAATCCTCGCTGGCAAATTCGGTAGTAAAATCGGCTTGCGAACACATATAAGCCAAAGTTAGCGCCTTGGCCTCGTGGTTAGCGATACCAGATAACATGCCTTCAAAAGCGTGGGTATCGAGTTCGCCGTTACGTTCGGTTTCCATTGACATAGCTTAATTATTATAACATTTTTAACTATTATTACAAGCTTTAGTTTTTTTGTTGACCCCTGTTATTTTAATTGACCGCTGTGAGCATTAGTTGTAATATTAGTTTGATCAGTCGCGAGATCGACTCTACTCAGGGGTGAGGAAAATGTGGCAAATCGTTAGCGTCCTGGCGCTCGTCGCTCCGGCGCTGCTGCTCCTGGCCATCATGTTGCCGTGGGCAGACGTAGTGCCCATCGCCAGGGCCCGCGCTGGCCTGTGGAAGCGTGAAGACGAAGCCTGACCTACGGGAAGGAGCGCCATTGGCGCTCCTTCCCAGCCGGGCGCCACCTCACCCCTGTTAATTTGATTGACTTTTTTAGCGTTAGTGGTATAATCCTTAAATTCGATCGAGAGATTGAATTGCTAGGCCAAGAGAATATTTAAAAAAGCAGCCTTTGGCTGACGAACCGCCGGCGCGAAGCGCGATAGGGCAAAAGGGGCGACTGTAACGTCGTTTTTATCCTACGCCCTTCCTCGCCTTCGCCCCGGCGGGGGAAAACTCTTGGCCAACTGATTCGTCAAGTGAATGCTTGGCCTGATGAGCCGGAAACGGCGAAAATCAGTAGTTCTTCGACAATTGGGGTGAGACATGGGTTACCTGCTCAGCGCATGCCTACTGGCGCTCTTTCTGATCGGTATCCACAAGATCGGAGAGGCGCGGGCGCTAAGGGTGCGCATCCAGCAACTCGAAACGCGCAACCGGTTCCTCGAGAAGGAGCTGAAGGCGCAGCGGAGCCAGTGATGGCTGCTGAGGCCGATAACTGGACAATGGGCGCGATCTGCGCCCTCATCGCGGTGGCGGCCCTCGTCGCCATCGTGGCGATTCACTTCCACGCCATGAGAAACGGCAAACTGGACAGTCTCCGAATCGACCAGAACCGTGTGCCCGAAGGCGTTGTAGCGAAGAAGGAGATCGAGACATGAACCTCGTCATCGAGATCCTGCACTGGATCGTATACATAATGGTGGCGATCATCGTCATCATCGTGCTGTTGTGCTGGCCCGCGTACCAAAAACACGTGGTCCAGTGGAACCGAGATCACCGTAACTGACTTGCAACCGGCCGACGGGAGAGCGCGCCATGAGCGCGCTCTCCCTCCCGGCTATCTCACCCCAAAATTTCTTTATAAAACTTTTTGCAAATACTGGCCGGTGTAACTGGCCTTATTTTTTGCCACTTGCTCGGGCGTGCCAATAGCCACAATTTGGCCGCCGGCCTCACCGCCTTCGGGGCCCATATCGATAATGTGGTCGGCCGATTTTATAACGTCCAGGTTGTGCTCGATAACCACCATACTGTTGCCGGCTTCGACTAAGGCGTGCAGAACATCTAGTAGTTTTTGAACGTCAGCCATGTGCAAACCGGTAGTCGGCTCATCCAAAATATACAGCGTCCGGCCAGTTGCCCGGCGGCTTAATTCTGTAGCCAGTTTAATGCGCTGGGCTTCGCCACCGCTGAGCGTAGTGGCCGGTTGGCCCAAAGTAATATAACCCAAGCCAACATCTACTAAAGTTTGGAGTTTACGGGCGACAGCCGGGATGTTTTCGAAAAATTCTAGGGCTTGCTCGCAGGTCATGGCCAAAACATCACTAATAGTTTTACCTTTATAGTGAATTTCGAGCGCCTCGCGGTTGTAGCGCTTGCCGTGGCAGACTTCGCAGGGCACGTAAACATCCGGCAAAAAGTGCATTTCGATTTTAATAACGCCGTCGCCGGCGCAGTTTTCGCAGCGGCCGCCTTTGACGTTAAAGCTGAACCGGCCGGCCGAGTAGCCGCGCAGTTTAGCTTCGGGGGTAGCGGCGAATAATTCGCGGATCGGAGTGAACAGGCCGGTATAAGTGGCCGGGTTGCTGCGCGGCGTGCGGCCGATGGGCGACTGGTCGATAATAATTACTTTGTCCAGCAATTTAATGCCTTCGATGTCGTCGTGGCGGCCGGGCACCACATTAGCCCTCATTAACCGGGCGCTGAGTTCTTTGGCCAATATATCGTTGATAAGGCTGGATTTGCCGGAGCCGCTGACTCCGCTTACTACCACTAACTTACCCAGCGGAATTTCGACGTCGACACTTTTTAAATTATTTTCTTTGGCACCGACAATTTTAAGCTGGCTGCCATTGCCCTGCCGCCGCTTTTTAGGCACTTTTATCTGTTTTTCGTGGCGCAAATATTGGCCGGTAACGCTGCTGCTTTTTTCGGCGACAAGTTTGGGCGTGCCAGTAGCGACAATTTCGCCGCCATGGATACCGGCGCCGGGGCCGATATCCACTAAGTAGTCGGCCGTACGTATAGTTTCTTCGTCGTGCTCTACGACAATTACGCTGTTGCCCAGGTCGCGGAGCCGTTTAAGCGTATTAATTAAGCGGCCGTTATCGCGCTGGTGCAGGCCGATGCTTGGTTCGTCCAAAACATACAATACGCCTTGCAAGCCACTGCCGATTTGGGTGGCCAGGCGAATACGCTGGGCTTCGCCGCCGCTTAAAGTAACGGCGCTGCGGGCCAAGTTTAAATAATTTAAGCCCACATCTTGCATAAAAGTCAGCCGGGCATTTATTTCTTTGATAATTTGATGGGCTATCTGCAACTCTGTCGCATTAAATTTGAGGCCTTTGAAGTAATCGATGGCGTCATCGATGCTGAGTTCGCAAATATCCATAATTGATTTGCCGTGGACAGTTACAGCTAGTACTTCGGGCTTTAAGCGGCGGCCGTGGCACTCGTGGCAAGGCCGTTCTTTCATAAAACGCTCGATGTCGCGGCGCATTAAGACGCTGTCGGTTTCTTTTTGGCGGCGCTCTAAATTAGGAATTACGCCTT
>CAYWQH010000010.1:0-22513 GCA_964460855.1 uncultured Candidatus Saccharibacteria bacterium | reverse complement strand
CGCGGCCAGGTGCTTTGTAAGCCTGGTTCTATTACCCCGCACACCGAATTTGACGCAGAAGTTTACATCCTAACCAAGGAAGAAGGCGGCCGTCACACACCATTCTTTAAAGGCTACAAGCCGCAGTTCTATTTCCGGACCACAGACGTAACCGGCGAAGTTGAACTGCCTGCTGACAAAGAAATGGTTATGCCCGGCGACACCGTGACTTTCAAAGTAAAATTGTTAGCACCTATCGCCATGGACCAGGGTTTGCGCTTCGCTATCCGCGAAGGCGGCCGCACGGTCGGCGCCGGTGTTGTCACCAAGATAAACAAATAAAAACTATTGAAACGAAAAAGAGCTCTAACGGGCTCTTTTTTATTTGGTTTTGAGATGGAGAAGGTACATCTGACGGCTCCCCAGCAGCGTCAGCTCGTTTCTTCTCCTTTTTGGTTATAATCCACGCGGGGCAAACCGCCTATAACCAATGGGCCCTCAATCCCAACCTTGAACTTACGTTTCAAGGCCGCTTCATAATAATTCTCTTGGTTACCGCTTTCAGGTAAATATTTAACCGTAAATAATACCGCCGGGTAGGGGGAGTCACACAGCGCCGGATAGTATATGTGCGGCACCGGCTCACCCCTTTTTAGATGGTTTACACTGGGTCCCGAAGGACTGGGGTCAATAAACCAAATATGGGCTCCCGGCGGCCCGTTTGGCATGAGGCGCTTGGGCCGCCTCAGGCTTATTATATTTTACCAAAGGAGTATAGCCTCCAGAGGTATCAGTAAACTCACACCGTTGGAGGGGAGACCAGTTTTGGCGCTCCGCGCAAAGACACCTCATGGCCTCGCCCTCCTTTTTAACTGCAAGCGCAGATACGCGTGTAGTCAACCGGCAACGGCATGCCGGGCCACAATGCGCGAACAGTGTGGCACATCTATGATATCAATAGACATTTTATAAAGATAATTTTATAATTTGCTTATAAACTAATCGTTCCGAGAACTCGTCCGGTCACTCATAACCCCGGGAGAGGTTACGGCACAACAGGAGTAATTATTATGGCTGAAGCCAAAAAAGCCGAAGCAAGTCCAAAACAGCGGATCCGAATCCGCTTAAAAGCTTACGACCACAAGGTAATCGACCAGTCAGCTAAGCAAATCGTAGACACAGCCCTACGTACCGGCGCTACCATTGCCGGCCCTATTCCGCTGCCGACCCGCAAAAGCACATTTACAGTAGTAAAAAGCCCGCACGTTTATAAAAAAGGACGCGAGCAGTTCGAAATGCGCGTCCATAAGCGCCTAATAGATATCACTGAACCGACACCCAAGACTATAGATTCGTTAATGAATCTTAGCTTGCCCGCTGGCTGCGACGCTGAAATTAAGATGTAAATAAAAACGGCGCAAACAAAAAGCAACTCCTTTTTTGCTTGGTTACGAAAGGAGTTGCCTTTTTGCTCCGGCAGCCCGGCCCGGGATCATTTTTTTACCGGCGGCCCTTTTGGGTTACCTTACCGGGCTTATTGAGCATTAATATCTGTTTTGTACGATTTGGCTGTTGGCGTTTATTGCTTTTAGAATCCGGATTCTTTTAGCCTATTTCACTTTTAGCGTGTCTGTACTTACAGAACCGTACCTATTACAGTACTATCTGAAGAATATGCTTGTGTTTATCCTCAGTCAATAGTAATAAAAACAACATAAGCTTTTAAATAACTTTGTAATATTTTCAACAGATTGACAGGGGTAAGCGCCATATGGTACTCTTTAATTTGTATATAGGCTTTTTAGGTACTTGGTGCGTTGGCAAGTCTGTCTCCGCAATAGCGAATAACAGAGACAGATACTGCTGAACACCAAGCGTTTTTATGTCGCGGTTCCGTGACGTAACAGCTAAATTGCAGATCAATTAATGCCAAGGATGTAACAGTGAAAACATTAATCGGCCGCAAAGTCGGGATGACGAGCCAGCTGCTAAGCGACGGCTCTGCTGTTGCTATTACTTTATTGTCTGTAACCCCCTCTACTGTTACCCAGGTAAAAGACCTGGAAAAAGACGGCTACCTGGCCGTGCAGATTGGCTTTGAAAGTACCAAACCAGCCAAACCGCAGGCCGGCCATCTCAAGCCAGCTAAAGCATCTTCTAAAATTATGCGCGAAGTTCGAATTGACGATTTGGGTGAACTAAAAGTCGGCGACACTTTAGCGGCCGACATTTTTGAGGTTGGCGACCAGGTTGACGTGATTGGTACCAGTAAGGGTAAGGGATGGGCCGGAACCATCAAGCGCCATAACTTCCACCGCGGCCGTAAAACTCATGGTGGCCGCAGCTACCGCCGTCCCGGTTCAATAGGTTCTATGTACCCGCAGCGGATTTTTGCCGGTAAAAAAATGGCCGGCCAAATGGGCCACAACCGGGTAACCGTTAAAAACCTGGAAGTTACCCTTGTAGATACCGAAAACGCGGTAATCGGTATTAAAGGCGCCGTCCCCGGGCCGCGCAAGAGTATCGTTATGATCAAAGGCGTAAAATAATGGCCGCCGTACCTACTTTTACTAAAACCGGCAACAAGGCCACAACTCCGGCCAAACTTGATAAAGCGGTGTTTGGCGTAGAGCTCAGCAACACAGAATTGTTGGGCTACGTCTATCGGGCATACTTAGCTAACGGCCGGGCCAACTTAGCAATCGCTAAAAAGCGCGGCGAAGTAAGTGGCGGCGGTAAAAAGCCATGGCGCCAAAAAGGCACTGGCCGGGCCCGCGTTGGCAGCAGCCGTAATCCGATCTGGCGCGGTGGCGGCGCAGCCCATGGCCCCAAAGGCAACGAAAATTATTCTATTAAAGTAAGCACTAAATCCAAGCGGCTGGCCTTGCGCCAAGCTCTGTCGCAGGCGTCTTCTGAGGGCAAGATCAAGATTATCGAAACTTTTGACTGCCCGGATGGCATATTGAAACCGACCGTCGGCCTGCTAAAGAAGCTGGATGCTACCGGCAAAGTATTACTGGTGGTCAGCACCAAAGACCAAATGGCCGAACGCGCGACGCGTAACCACCCCGATATCAAGCTTTGCCAGGCTAAGTACTTAAATGTTTACGACATATTAAATGCCGACAGCATTATTATCTGCAAAAAGTCGCTAGAAATTATTTCCGAATGGCTGGGCGGAGGCAAAAATGAGTAAGCATATGGCGCTAAAGCCGCGGGTTACTGAAAAGGGCTATGCTTTGAGCGAGCTAAAAAACGTTTTTGTTTTTGAAGTGCCTGTTAGTGCAAACCGATTATCCGTTAAAAATGCCGTCGAAAGCCAATACGAAGTTGGTGTAGCTAAAGTCAATATCACCCGCTATAAGGGCAAAACCAAACGCACTTACCGGCTTGGCGGCCGCCGCTTTGTTACCGGGCGCCGGGCCGATACCAAGCGGGCATACGTAACGCTGAAAGAAGGTGATACATTGCCAATTTACGCTGCAATCAACGACGAAGGCGATTCAAACCCTAACACCAGGAAGGATAAGAAGTAATGGCTATTAAAGCATTTCGTCCGAACACTCCAGCCCAGCGCGGCATGACTTCACAGGACTTGTCTTCTATTACCACTAAAAAACCGGTGAGGTCTTTAACGGTCATTAAGAAAAGCCGCTCCGGCCGCAACAACCAGGGCCGAATTACTACCCGCCACCGCGGCGGCGGCGTGCGGCGCTATTACAGGATTATTAACTTCAAGTTGCCGGTAGGCACAGTCGCGACTGTCGAGCAAATCGAATACGACCCGAACCGCAGTGCCCGCATTGCCCGTATTAAAGACCAAAACGGCGTATATCATTACATATTGGCACCGTCGAATATTAAAACCGGAACTAAAATTACAGTAGATAAAGACTCTACCATCGAAACCGGCAACCGCTTACCGCTTAGCAGCATTCCAACCGGCAGCCAGATACACGCCATAGAAATGCAGCCCGGCAAAGGCGCCCAAATGGTTAGGGCGGCCGGCACCAGCGCCCAGTTAATGGCTAAAGACGAAGTAAACGCCCAGCTGCGGTTGCCCAGCGGCGAAGTCCGGATGGTAAGTGTTAATAGTATGGCTACTCTTGGTGTCGTTGGTAACGAACAACACCAAAACGTAAAAATCGGTAAAGCCGGCCGCAAACGTAAAATGGGAATCCGGCCGACTGTCCGCGGCGTAGTAATGAATGCCGTCGACCACCCGCACGGCGGCGGTGAAGGCCGCGGCAAAGGCGGCTCTGACCCGCGTACGCCATGGGGCCAGCGCACACTCGGTTATAAAACCCGTTCGCGCAAGATTAAAAATAATATGATTATCCGCAGCCGCCACCAAGGAAAGGGTAGATAGATATGAGCCGATCGCTTAAAAAAGGACCGTACGTCGATCCAAAACTGGCTAAAAAAGTAGCCGCTTTGGGTTCCGAGGACCGTACTATTATTAAAACCTGGGCCAGGGCCAGTACTATTCCGCCTGAATTTGTCGGCCGCACTATTGCCGTGCACAACGGCAAGGTTCATGTGCCGGTATTTATTACAGAAAATATGGTTGGCCATAAGCTTGGCGAATTTTCGCCTACCCGTAAATTCCGCAGCCATGGCGGCAAGTTAGCAAAGGGAGCTTAAAGGAGTTTATTATGGCAGTTAAAGCAATCGCAAAAGGAGTTAGGATGAGCCCGCGAAAAGTTGCGGTAGTTGCTTCTTTGGTGCGGGGCCGCAGCGTAGCCGATGCTTTAACCATACTAGAGCATACCCCGCGCCGCTCAGCCGAAGCTGTAAAGTCAGTTGTAGCCAGCGCCCGGGCCAATGCCGAGCATAACCATAACTTGAAGCCAGATACCTTAAAGATTATCGAAATTACCGTAACGCCCGGCCCGCGCTTTAAGCGCTTCCGCCCGGCCGCCCGCGGCAGCGCCCAGCCCTACCAACTACGTACCAGTCATATCCGGGTAATTGTAGACGGCGAAGTCCGCCAACCTAAGAAAACCGCCACAGAGAAAAAACCGGCTGCCGCCGCCAAGAAGGAGACTAAGTAATGGGACAAAAAGTAAATCCAATCAGTATGCGTTTGCAGGTCAATAAAGATTGGCGTAGCAAGTGGTTTGCCAACAAAAAGGACTACGCTAATTTCTTGACGCAAGACTTAGCCGCCCGCCGCATGATTGTCGATAAACTCGGATCGCGAGCCGCTATTGCCAAAGTAGATATCGAACGCTCACCCAACTTGATTACCGTTACTATCCAAACTGCCAAAGCCGGCGTGGTTATCGGCCGCGGCGGTTCAGGCGCCCAGGAACTTAAAGCTGAAATCGAGCGAATTTTTAGCGTGCCAGCCCGGGTAAATATCGAAGAAATCAAACGGCCTGAAATGCAGGCTAAGTTAGTTGCCGAAAATATCGCCCACCAATTAGAACGACGTATCGCTTTTAGGCGGGCAATTAAAAGCGCTTCCGGTGCCGCCATGCGGGCCGGCGCCAAAGGTATCCGCATAGAAGTTGCCGGCCGTTTAGGTGGCAACGAAATGAGCCGCCGCGAAAAAGAAGTGCAGGGCAGTGTGCCATTGCACACTATCCGCGCCGACGTCGATTACGCCGCCGCCAGGGCTAAATACCCGGGTTCCGGCATCATCGGCATTAAAGTATGGATCTACAAGGGAGAGGCGTCTTAACATGTTAATGCCAAACCGAACTAAATTCCGCAAAGTTCGCAAAGGGCGGATTCATGGCGGCGTGGCTACAGCCGGCCACTATATCGCGTTTGGCAGTTACGCCCTAGTTTCCGAAGGCAGCGAACGCATCACCAGCCGCCAAATCGAATCGGCCCGCCAGGCCATGACCCGCTACATAAAGCGTGGCGGTAAAATTTGGATCCGGGTATTTCCGCACACCCCTGTTACTCGCAAACCGCAAGACGTTAAAATGGGCAGCGGCAAAGGCAATCCCGAGTTTTTCGTGGCTAAAGTCCGCAACGGCACAGTGCTATTTGAAATGGACGGCGTATCAGAAGCCATTGCCCGCGAGGCTATGCGCCTGGCCAGCCACAAACTGCCTGTTAAAACCCGTTTTGCCGTCAGGGAGGACCAGTAATGAAAATTGCTGAAATCCGTAAACTATCAACCAATGAACTTGCTACCGAGAGCGTTAAGCTCCGCGAAGAAATCGCCGAGCTGCGCCGCCGGTTGTATACCGGTGAGGTTACTAATGTCCGTTCGCTGCGCAATAAACGCAAAGACTTAGCCCGCATGATGACCGTTTTATCAGAGCAATTCGCCAAGGAGACAATATAATGGCCCGTACACTAACAGGTACCGTATCCAGTAATAAAACCGACAAAACCATTGTCGTAACTTTGCAAACCCGCAAAACCCACCCAGTTTATAAAAAGCAATATTCGGTAACTACCAAATTCATGGCTCACGACGAGAAAAATGAAGCGCAGGTTGGTGATGTCGTAACAATTATCGAATGCCGCCCGTTAAGCGCCCGCAAACGTTTTACTTTGCAAAAAGTCGTCAAAAAAGCCGGTGTAGCATTTGGCGCCACTACCGGTACAGAAGAAGTAATAGGAAAACCCGCGGAGGACGACAAGTGATCCAGCAGGAATCCCGGTTAAAAGTCGCCGATAACAGCGGAGCCCGCGAAATTTTGTGCATCCGCGTGCTTGGCGGTACCCGCCGCCGTTATGCCAACGTTGGCGACGTTATCGTAGCCAGCGTTAAAGACGCCAACCCGGCCGGTACGGTAAAAAAGAAAACGGTCGTTAAGGCTGTAGTTGTACGTACCAAATATCCGATCCGCCGCAAAGACGGCTCTACTATCCGTTTTGACGACAATGCCGCAGTATTAATCGGTGACGACAAAGCTCCCCGCGCCACCCGTATTTTTGGCCCGGTGCCGCGCGAGCTGCGCGATATGGGTTATAACCGTATTATTTCGCTTGCCCCGGAGGTCCTATAATGAAAGCTTATAAGGTCCGTTTGAATAAAGGCGACATGGTGATGGTCCGCTCCGGCAAGTACAAAGGCAGCACTGGCAAAATCATCCAAGTTTTTCCTAAAGATAATAAAGTTGCCGTAGAAGGCATTAATGTAGTTAAGAAACACATTAAGCCAACCCAGTCCCAGCCGCAAGGCAGCATCGTCGAAATTACCAAACCGTTATGGGTCAGTAAAGTCGGCTTGTTGGATAGCGCTAAGAAAAAGCCTTCGCGTATCGGTTACAAACTGGGCGAAAAAGGCAAGAAAACCCGGGTGCTTAAAACATCTGGCAAAGAGGTTAAATAATGGCTACCGCTACTAAATCCAAAGCACCGGTTACAACTGCCCGCTTAAAGCAGCAGTATTTTGCTGAATTCGTGCCCGAACTTCAAAAAGAACTCAAACTCAAGAACGTTAATGAAGTTCCGCGAATCGAAAAAGTAGTGCTAAACGTAGGGCTAGGACGGGCCAAAGATGACAAGCGTTTACTGGAAATTGCCAGCAACACGCTAAGCAAAATTACCGGCCAAAAACCCGTCGAAACGGTGTCGCGCGTATCCATAGCCACCTTCAAACTTCGCGAAGGCAACCGCATTGGAGTTAAATTAACCCTTCGCGGCGAACGGATGTACGAATTCTTGGACCGGCTGATAAATATCGTTTTACCAAGGTTGCGCGATTTCCACGGCCTGCCGGCCAAAGCTTTTGATAAAAGCGGTAACTACAGTATTGGCTTAACCGACCAGTCGGTATTTCCGGAGTTAACGTTCGAAGAAACTTCCACGCCCCACGGTTTACAGGTAGTAATAGTTATTAAATCTAAAGATCCGGCCCACAGCCGGGCATTGCTGGATAAATTCAAAATGCCGTTCGAAAAGGAGACCAACTAATGGCTAAGAAATCAATTGTGGCCCGCGATTTAAAGCGCCAGACTATGATAAAAAAATACGCCGCCAAGCGCGCCGAGCTTAAAGCTATGGGCGATTGGGAAGGCCTGGCAGCATTGCCGCGCAACAGCAGCCCGACGCGCTGGAAGAACCGCTGTAACGAAACCGGCCGGCCGCGCAGTTATATGCGCCAGTTCGGTTTGAGCCGCATTTCGTTCCGCGAACACGCCAATAAGGGTGAAATACCCGGGGTTACTAAGAGCAGCTGGTAGGAGAATAAATATGCATACTACAGACCCCATCGCCGATATGTTGAGCCGCATCCGAAACGCTATTGCCGTGCGCAAAAGCGAAGTTGAAATGCCGCACAGCAACCTTAAAGAAACCGTCGCCCGCATATTAGCTGACAACAGCTTTATTAGTGACGTTTCTGTTGCTAAAGCCGACCGCGGCAAATCATTAAAAATTATCATAAATGATGACGAATCGAGCTCCAGTATTACAGAGATAGTCCGGATGAGTACTCCCGGCCGCCGGTTATATGTCGGTTCTAAAGATATCCCGACCGTTAAGCGCGGCCGCGGAATTGTGGTAATATCTACCAGCAAAGGTGTTATGACCGGCAAAGAAGCCCGCGATAAGCATCTGGGCGGAGAATTAATCTGTAAGGTTTATTAATCATGAGTCGAATAGGAAAACAGCCAATCGAAATTCCCGGCGGCGTGACAATCACTGTCGACAATAACGTAGTGACGGTTAACGGCTCTAAAGGCTCATTAAGCCAGTCGCTGCTGCCGGGCATAAAAGTCAGCCAAGAAGACGGCTTGCTTAAGGTCGAGCGCGAAAACGACACCGACCTGTTGAGGGCCCGCCATGGTTTAATGCGGTCGCTGATTTATAATATGGTAGCCGGTGTAAGCCAGGGTTTTGAAAAAAAACTGGAGCTAAATGGCGTAGGCTATCGTGTCCAGCCCCAAGGAACCAACCTCAAACTTAATATCGGTTTTTCACACGATGTAATTTATAACTTGCCTCAAGGCGTCAATGCCGCTGTTGAGCAAAATGTTATAACTGTCAGTGGCATTAGTAAGCAACAAGTTGGCCAAGTAGCGGCCGAAATCCGGGCCCTTAAAAAGCCCGAACCCTACAAGGGTAAGGGTATAAAGTACGCCGGCGAGCGGATAATCCGCAAGGCCGGCAAGAGCGGCAAGGACAAGTAAGGAATAATATATGAATAACGTACAGTACAAGACGAAATTACAGCAGCGGCGCAAATACCGCATCCGACGGACGGTTTCCGGTACTACTGAGCGTCCCCGCTTAAGCGTGTTTATCAGCCATATGCACGTAACCGCCCAAATAGTTGACGATACCCAGCATAAAACTTTGGCCCATGCCACTACCGTTGGCCAAAAAAACCTTGGTAATTTAAGCCAAAAGGCCGAATGGGTGGGCAGCGAAATCGCCAAAAAAGCCGGCAAGGTAAAAATTAAAGCAGTAGTGCTGGACCGCAACGGTAAGCTTTACCATGGACGGGTAAAAGCCCTGGCCGACGCTGCCCGTAACGGCGGATTGGAGTTTTAAATGGATAGACGAGACCGAAGACGCCCGCAAGACGGCGCTAATATGGAAGAGAAGCAGTACGACGAACGGGTAGTGTATGTTAACCGCGTAGCCCGCGTTGTTAAAGGTGGCCGCCGTTTCCGCTTCCAGGCCTTAGTGGTCCTTGGCGACCACAAGGGCAAGGTTGGCGTAGGCGTCAGCAAAGGTGCCGATGTTACCGCCGCCGTAACTAAAGCCGTAGACCAGGCTAAGAAAAACATTGTTAAGCTGCATATTTATAACAATACACTGACCCACGAAGTCGATGCTAAAGTTGGCGGTTCTAAGATATTGATCCTGCCGGCAGCCCCCGGTACCGGTATAATTGCCGGCGGAGTAGTGCGTACTGTGTTAGAAGTATCGGGTATCGAAAACGCCTTAAGCAAATCATTGGGTGCCAGCAACCGCATTAACAGCGCCTATGCAACCGTAGCCGCTTTAAGCAGCATGACACCTAGTAAAAACTGGGTAACTTCTAAGCGAAACGACAAAGCGCCGGCAGTCAAAAAAGCCCAACCTGCCAAAAAAGAAAAGGTCGCCAAATGAAATACAACGAGCTGGCAATTAAGGGACACAAATCCGCTAAGCGGGTTGGCCGCGGCATAAGTGCCGGCGGCGGCAAAACGGCCGGACGCGGTACTAAAGGCCAAGGCAGCCGTAAAAGCGGCGGCGTCCGTTTAGGTTTCGAAGGCGGCCAGATGCCGCTATATATGCGCCTGCCTAAACTGCGCGGATTTACATCAAAAAGAGTCGACGCCGAAAACGTACATACCGGCCAGCTTAATAAAATAAGCGGCACAGTAGATAACGACGCCTTATTTAAAGCCGGTTTGGTCAGCAGCCCTTACGTAAGCGTAAAGCTGATTACCAAAGGCGAATTAACCGCCAAGAAGTCTGTTAAATTACAGGCGGCCAGCCTTTCGGCTATTGCCGCTATCGAAAATAACGGCGGCAGCTTCCAGGCTGTTGCCCGCCAAGGCAGGCCGGCCAAAGCTGAACCTACCGACGGCAAGTAGAATAGACAACAAGCCATAAGGCTGTTCTAATAACTGTTATACTTTTAGGAATAAAATACCTATGAACTGGGGAATTATTGTTAAATCGCTTGGGCACAAAGAAATGCGCAACCGCATTTTGGCAGTGCTCGGTATGCTATTAATTTTCCGAATCCTGGCCCACATTCCAGTCCCGCTAGGCGATCCCCACACCCTTAAACAGGTACTAGACAGCCTATTCCAGCAAGCTAAAACCAACCAGCTGCTAGGCTTCGTAGACGTACTAAGCGGCGGGGCCTTAGCCAATTTCTCTATTATGCTCGTTGGCTTGGGGCCATACATTAACGCCAGCATTATCATGCAGTTGCTTACCAAAGCTATCCCCCAACTGGAAACTATGAATAAAGAAGGCGAGTATGGCCGCCGCAAAATCAACCAGTATACCCGTATGCTGACGTTTCCGCTGGCCATCGTCGAGTCTGTCGGTGCCATATATTTAATCCGCACATCTGCCCAACGCATAGGCGGTTTAGGTGATATTACGGCCAATGCCCACCTGGGGCAATGGATACTAATGGTTTGCGCCTTAACCGGTGGATCGATGCTTTTGATGTGGTTGGGTGAGTTAATTACCGAGCGGTCGGTTGGTAATGGTATTTCATTACTTATTACTGTGGGTATTGTAAGCCGCTTGCCGTCGTTAATTGTTGAGCTGGGCCAGAGCACTGTTTACGCCAAAGGCAGCAACCCAGCCGATAAGATAGTTTTATTTGGCCACGACTTTAGCAAAAAAGGTTTAATCATTGCCAGTATTATCGCCTTATCGGTAGTATTTGTAACTTGGGCGGTCGTTAAGCTTAACGAAGCTGCCCGGCGCCTAACTGTTAACTATGCCAAACGCGTCCAAGGTAACAGGGTGTATGGCGGCGTCACAACCGTCCTTCCGGTAAAGTTAATTACCGCCGGTGTAATCCCGATTATCTTTGCCGTGGCTTTTTTGAGCGTACCCAGCTTTGCCGGCCAATTGCTGGCAAACGGAGCTACAGCTGTGTCCGAGAGCCAGTCGCACTGGCAGAATGTCGGCGTTAGTTTAACCCAGTTGTTCCAAAACCCCAGCGCGGCCAGTTTCGCGGCCGGCGGCTGGAAGCCGTGGGTTTATCCGGTTACCTATTTCTCTCTGGTCTTTGTATTTACTTACTTCTATACCAGCGTTACGTTTAATGCCAAAGAAATTGCCGAGAACTTACAAAAACAAGGAGGCTTTATAGCCGATGTCCGTAGTGGCCTGCAAACCGAAAAATACTTGTCTAAAATCGTAAACCACTTGACGCTTTTTGGCGCTACGGCATTGGGCATTTTAGCAGTGCTACCAATTGTCGCCCAGGTATTTTTAAACCAGAATATTGCCATTGGCGGCACCAGTATCTTAATCTTAGTGTCCGTGTCTTTAGAAACCCTGCGCCAAATCGAATCGCGGGCCCTGATGATCACCTACGACCAGTACGAGCAGCCCGAATATTTCTACGGGCCGGGCAGCGAAGGCGAGGCCGCGTTAGGCGCCAGCCGCCTGCGATTTGGCCGGGCGATTATCCCGCGGCGTAATAAAAATAAAGAAGAAAAATAATTAAGCAAATTAACTCTTTACAGCCTCCTTATTTATTTGGTATACTTAGCTGTTGTTATATTTATGGCTACCAGTAAGGAAGTTATCGAGTTAACCGGGACGGTTATTGAGGCCCTGCCGGGTACTCAATTCAAGGTAGAGCTGGAAAACGGCCATCAAATAATAGCTCACGTCGCTGGGCGAATGCGGAAGCATTATATCCGACTTGTTCCAGGCGACAGCGTGACGGTTGAATTGACACCTTACGATCTGACGAAGGGTCGGATAACCTACCGCAAATAATTATTACTTTAAGGCAGTGTGTCATCACTATTAAAGGAGCGATGATCCGCATGAAAGTGCGTGCTAGCGTCAAAAAAATCAGCCCCGACGATAAGATAGTCCGCCGTAAAGGCCGGCTTTATGTTATCAACAAGTTCAAACCTAAGCACAAGCAAAGGCAGGGTTAATCGTGGCCCGTATTTCTGGAGTTACTATTCCCAACGAAAAGCAAGTAGGCATTTCTTTAACTTATATCTATGGCATAGGTCCGTTATCCAGCAAGAATATCCTGACCACGGCTAACGTAGAGCCAACTGTGCGCACCAAAGACCTTACCGACGCCGAAGTCTCCCGCATCCAAGACGCTATTAATAATAACTACACCGTAGAAGGCGAATTGCAGCGTATCGTAACCGGCAATATCAAGCGATTGCGCGATATCAACAGCTACCGTGGCTTGCGGCATAAAGCCAATTTACCCAGCCGCGGCCAGCGCACCCGCACCAATGCCCGTACCCGCCGCGGCCGCAAGGTTACCGTGGGCGGTACAGCCAAGAAAGCGCCAAGTAAGACTTAAGGTATAAATTATGGCAAAAGAACCTAAATCACCAGTCGAAGAAACAGCAGCCGATCCGCCAAAGGCGGAAGCGCCGGCAGCTTCCAAGCGCAAAAAATCCAAGCGCCAGGTGCCAAGCGGCGTATTGCATGTACTGGCCACTTTTAATAACACGATAATTACAATATCAGATAGCAAAGGTGCGGTATTAACTACCGCCAGCGCCGGTTCGTCTGGCTTCCGCGGTTCCAAAAAAGGTACGGCTTATGCCGCCCAGGTTGCAGCCGAAAAAGCCGTAACATCGGCAAAGCAAGCACACGGACTTAATAAAGTGGATGTTTTTGTAAAAGGCGTAGGCCTGGGCCGCGACGCAGCTATCCGAACTTTAGCTAACCAGGATATTTCGGTTGAGAGTATCCGAGACGTAACCGGCGTGCCGCATGGCGGCGTCCGCCCTCGAAAGGCCCGGAGGCAATAAATTATGGCAAGAGATATGACTTCTATTGTTAAACGGTCACGGCGCGAAGGCTACGCCTTACACCCTAAGGCCCACAAAGCACTGGTTAAACGCACCTCCATCCCCGGCCAGCAAGGTAACAATCAGCGCAATAACAAAGCCAGCCAGTATTCTATCCAGCTGCGTGAAAAACAAAAAGTAAAGCGGCTGTACGGGTTGCTGGAACGTCAATTTTCTAATCTAATGAACGAAGCCAGCCGCAAAAAAGGCCAATCTGGCGCAACTTTGCTGGAATTTTTAGAGCGCCGTTTAGATAACGTCGTGTACCGGGCCGGTTTTTCGGTATCCAGGGCCGGCGCCCGTCAATTAGTTACCCACGGCCACTTTATGCTTAATGGCAAGCGCGTAGATATCCCGTCAATTAGGGTAGTCGCTGGAGATGAAATAACTCTGCGCGACCACAGCAAGAATTCTGAGTACTTCAAACGGATCGACGAAACCAGCCCGGCCACCGAAACTAACGTCAGCTGGCTTAAAGTCAACCGCAAGAAGTTTGAAATTTCTGTCACCGGAACTCCGTCCCGGGAAGAGGCAGAACCCGATATCAAGGAACAATTAATTGTTGAATATTACTCGCGCTAAGGAGGCAACAGGAGAAAAGTATGTCTAAAATGATTCACACACCAACACTAGCCGGAATTTCCGACCACAACGATACCAGCGCAACCTTTACGATTGA
Organism: uncultured Candidatus Saccharibacteria bacterium; assembly: GCA_964460855.1. Taxonomy (GTDB): domain Bacteria; phylum Patescibacteriota; class Saccharimonadia; order Saccharimonadales; family UBA10212; genus CAYWQH01. Next base: position 8,419 of record CAYWQH010000010.1, on the reverse strand, counting down.
ACCGCTGCACACCGGTTACGGCATGACGCTGGGCAACAGTTTGCGCCGTGTTTTGCTGTCGAGCATCGCCGGTGCCGCTATCACGGCTTTCCGCATTGAAGGCGTCAGCCATGAGTTTTCGACCATCGACGGCGTAAAAGAAGATGTCGTTACGATTATGCTAAACCTAAAAGGCATCCGCTTCCGCGTTTTCAGCCAGGAACCTCAAACCTTGCGCCTGACTAAAAAAGGCAAAGGCAAAGTTACAGCCAAAGATATCCAAACCAATGCCGATGTAGAAGTAGTAAACCCCGAACACGTTATTTGCCATATCGACGACGACAAGGCCAGTGTAACTATTGAGCTAGTGGTCGAAACCGGCCGCGGATATCGCGTTTTAGATGAAACAACAGTTCGTAAAATAAGTGATATGATCAGCCTGGACGCCTTATTCACGCCGGTTACCCGGGTGCGCTATAAGGTAGAAAACACCCGTGTCGGCCAAATGACTGACCTCGATAAATTGCTGCTAACCGTAGATACAGATGGCACTATTACTCCGCGCGACGCTTTCGAAGAAGCCGCAGCTATCTTAGTTAACCAATATACCGCCCTAGCCGGCCAAACCCGCGTCGAAGCCGCCGCGCCGCTGACCACCAAGCCTGCCGGTTCAGAAGATGGCGCAGATGACGGCGAAGAACCTGCCGAATTAATGACTTCTATCGAAGACTTGAACCTTAGCGCCCGCACCACAAACGCGCTGATTAACAACGACATCCACACTATCAAAGACCTTTTCAGCCTTAGCGAAGCCGAGCTGCGCGACCTTAAAGGTTTTGGCAGCAAAGCCCTCGAAGAAGTTAAAGAGAAATTGGCGGAACTGGAGCTTTAAACTATGCACCGCCACGGATATAAAGGTCGAAAATTCGGACGCGAACGGGATCAACGCCGGGCGCTTATGAAAGGTTTGGCCGATTCGCTGGTGCTTAATGAAGCTATCGAAACTACGTTGCCTAAAGCTAAAGAGCTAGTGCCGTATATCGAAAAGCTCGTTACCAAAGCTAAAGTAGGCGACCTACACAACCGCCGCCAGGTTTTACAGGGCCTGCAAACCATAACGGCAGCCCACAAACTTGTAGATGATTTAACTCCGCGCTTAACATCCCGAAACAGCGGGCATTTCCGCATCCAGCGCACAATAGTACGCCGCGGCGACAATACCCAAATGGCTAAAGTAAGCTTTATATTTGACGACCAAAAAGCCGAACCGGCCGAAAAAGAAGCTAAAGCACCCGTCAAAAAAGCGACTGCCAAGCCTAAAGCGGAGGCCAAAAAATGAAAACTTTTAGCGCCAAACCTACGGATGTAAAACGCGAATGGTACATATTAGACGCCAGCCAAACTACTATGGGGCGGTTGGCCACTAAGTCGGCCAGTTTGTTGATCGGCAAAGGCAAGCCTCAATTTACTTCGCATATCGATTGCGGCGATTACGTAATTATTATTAACGCCGCCAATGCTAAAGTTACCGGCAATAAGCTACAAGCCAAAAAATATTACCGCCACAGCGGATATCCTGGAGGCATAAAGATGCGGACTTTAGCCGAATCTAATGAAATCGACCCAACTATTGCTATCGAAAAAGCTGTGCGCGGAATGCTGCCGGTTAACAAGTTGCGGCCCGGGCGTTTAGAGCGCCTTAAAATTTATGCCGGCGCCGAACACCACCACCAAGCCCAAACTCCTAAAGAGTTATCATTTAAGGAAGGTAAATAACCATGGCCCAAGCCCATTATTACTATTCGTTAGGCCGCCGCAAAAGCGCTACTGCGCGGGTACGCCTGCTTAACGGCAAAGGTAATTTCACTATCAACGACCAAACGGCCGAAACTTATTACGCCAATAGTAAAATGCTGTTAAACGAGCTGTTCAAACCGTTCTATGCCCTTGAGCTGGATCCGGCTAAGTATGATGTATCCGTAAAAGTTAAAGGCGGGGGCCACGCCGGCCAGGTAGACGCCATCCGTTTAGGCATCGCCCGCTCTTTGTCTGAAATGAACGAAGATTACAGAGGCACCCTGCGCCGCGCCGAACTTTTGGGACGTGATCCCCGGGAAAAAGAGCGGAAGAAGTTTGGGCTTAAAGGCGCCCGCAAACAAAGGCAATTCACCAAACGTTAAGCGTCGCTTAACACAGTTTCTCAGCACATACGGGTCGCGAAATATGTTGATTTATAACATATTACGCGCTTCCGAGGCGCTTCGAAACCTGTATTAAGCTCCGCCTTGGCTGTTTCGCTTAAATCAACATTCAATTGCTTGCCTGTAATTTTTATTATATTTGTTTGACGAACGCATTTAAGCTTTAGTAAAATAAAAAGGCAATTATGATTAGTAAAATTTTAGAATTATTAGGCATCGGTAGCCGCAAGCGGGCATACGCTTATGTCCCCGTTAAGAAAAGATAATATTAAGTTAGCGATTAACCGCCCGGCAAGGGCGGTTTTTTGTTGAATACGCTATACTAAAGTTAATGAGTAAAGAAGTTATATTAACTGGCTTACGGGCCAATAGTGATCTTCATCTTGGCAATTACCTGGGAGCAATTTTGCCGGTGGTGGAGCTACAAAAAAAGCATGCCGGCCAATACCAGGTAAATATGTTTATACCTGATCTGCATAGTTTTACTACTCCAATTGACCACGATAAACTTTATCAGCAAACTTACGATAACATTAAAGTTTTTGTGGCTGCCGGACTGGATATTAATGACCCGGATACTTTTGTTTACCGCCAGAGCTTTATTCCCGCGCATAGCGAACTGACATGGATATTTAGTTGCTTCTCTTATTTTGGCGAATTGCGCCGGATGACCCAATTCAAGGAAAAAAGCCAGCCCGCCACCGAAGAAGATAAACTAAAGTTCACTAATTCTTTGGGTTTAGAAGTGCCGGTTGAATTTATCGCTACCGCTGGGCTTTACCTATACCCAATATTAATGGCCGCCGATATTTTGCTATACGACGCTACTTGGGTACCGGTAGGCGAAGACCAGCGGCAGCACCTGGAGTTGGTCCGTGACATCGCAACTAGAATGAATAACCGTTTCGGGCAATTGTTTGTAATACCGCATGAACCCGCCAAACAGCAGCAATTTATTGGCCGTGATAATGCCGTAAGAATCAGAAGTTTACGCAACCCGGATAAAAAAATGAGTAAGTCCGTTGAGGATCCTTCCGGGACAATATTACTTAGCGACGACCCTGCGGAAGCCGGCAAAAAAGTAATGAGGGCCGAAACAGATAGTTTAGGCTCAATTCATTTTGATTTCGAAAAGCAGCCCGGCATAAGTAATCTATTGCAGATACTGGCTCTATTAAGCGGTAAACCGCAGGCTGAAGTAAATGATGAGTGGAGCGGTAAGAGCAGTTACGGTGAGTTAAAACAAGCGGTAGCAACTGCCGTTGAGCTTTTTCTAACAGATTTGCAAGGTAAATTGGCAAATGTAAGCAATGAAGCCTTTGATGCCAAATTAACTCAAGATGAAAAAGCTATGAATGAAGTGGCCAACTCTAAGCTATATAAAGTACAGAAGGCCGTTGGACTCCGTAAATAATCGATTAAATGTCCGACGGCCGCGATTATACGTTATAAGCCTTATAATATAAGTTAATGCAAGAGTATAAAATTACCGAAGAGGATGCCGGTAAGCGGGCGGACGTTTGGCTTGCCGAAAAATACCAAAACTTTGCCCGCTCGGCTTTATCCAAGAATATGGATGATATGGTACTTATAAACGGTAAAACGGTGAAAGCCGGCTACAAATTAAGGTTAAACGACCATATAAAGGTGACCGTAGACTTGCTTAACCAGCAGGCTCCGGCTAAAGACTTGCCGGTTTTGTTCGAAAATGACGATGTGATCGTAATTAATAAACCGGCCGGGCTGTTAACCCACAGCAAGGGCAGCATCAACCACGAATTTACGGTCGCCAATTTTATTCTATCTAAAATACACGGTTTTGAAATGCCCAATAACCGGGCCGGTATAGTGCACCGGCTGGACCGCGGAACTAGCGGCGTAATTATTTGCGCTAAAAATCCAGAAGTATTGAAGTTCCTTCAAAAGCAATTTTCTTTTCGTAAGGTTAAGAAAAACTACGTGGCAATAGTTAGTGGCATGCCCGAACCCGGCGAAGCGATCATCGACGTGCCGATCGAACGCAATCCTGCCAAACCCCGGCAATTCCGCGCCGGCCAGCACGGCAAGCCGGCACAAACCCATTACCAGGCAAAACGCATAAACCGTTTGTGGTCATTAGTAAAATTACAGCCGGCGACCGGCCGTACCCACCAACTTAGGGTGCATCTTAGCTATATCAAACACCCTATTTTAGGCGATATTGTATACGGCGGGCCGCCGGCATCGCGCCTGATGCTGCATGCCAAATCTTTGGAAATAACGCTTCCGGGAGGCACCAGAAAAATATTTAGCGCTCCGCTGCCCCAAGAATTCGATGATTACATAAAAGGGCGGGCTGCTGATGAGTGATTTATTAAACCCGCGTACGGCATCGCAAATAAACAGTTTTAGCCAGCATCCCGGCCACGCACTAATATTGTCCGCGCCGGAGGGCAGCGGCAAGTTTTACGCGGCCCAATTAGTTGCCCAAAAAATATTGAACCTCGGCGACCTGGAAAAATTAGCCTCATACCCGTATTTTAAACATATCTCCCGGCAAAAGGGTAAATCTGATATTACCGTAGAACAAATACAGCAAGTAATAGATGCCCAAACTTTAAAAACAACTGGCAGCGGCCAAATCAGGCGCATAGTAATAATCGAAAACGCCCACTTCATGAATGCCGAAGCCCAAAACCGTTTGCTTAAAACGCTGGAAGAGCCGCCGGCCGATACGCTTATTATCCTAACTGCGGCCAGCCAGCGGTCGTTGCTGCCAACTATTAACTCACGCTGCCAGGTAATAAAATTGTTGGCGGTCGATCTTGCTGCGACAGAAAGTTACTTTGCCGGTAAATACTCCGTCAGCCAAATTAAGAAAGCATACGAAATTAGCCGGGGCAGGCCCGGTTTAATACTCGCAATCCTGCATGAAGATAACGAACACCCCTTAAATCTAGCTATCACCCAGGCCAAGCAACTACTAGCGGCGAGTAAGTTCGAGAGATTATGCCAATTAGATAGCCTAAGCAAAGACAAAGAAAGTTTTTACTTGCTAATCGAAGCACTTAGCCGAATAATCGGCGCCTTGCACCAGGCTGCTATTAAAAAATCCCAACCCGATACAGCCAAAAGATGGCTTGGCGGCAGGCAGTTGCTCGTCGATTCTAAAAACGCGCTAGACCATAATGCCCAAACCAAGCTAACGGCGTTAAAGCTGCTGCTGGAACTGTAATTTTGGTATACTAAAAGGCATGCTCGCATTATTACTGCTAGGGGCCTTTGCCTTTTTCGTTTACCGCACTAGCCGGATGGACCCGCAAGACGTAGTGGTTATACCGCGCCGCTTAAGCGAAAGGTTAACCAAGCTTTGGGAAGTCGCCCACCAGGGCATGCGCGAAAACCGTTTTTTGCGCGCCGAAAAAGCCCTGCTAACTATACTTAAAATCGACGAAAAAAATGCTGCGGCTTACAACCGCTTAGGCATCTTATACGCCAAGCAAAAAGAATATAAAGACGCCATCGATTGTTTCGAAATTGCCAGCAGCATCGAACCCAGCGCATCCAGCTTGCACAACTTAGGCCTTATTTATTATGAAACCGAAAATTATACCAAAGCGGCCACGGCATTCGAACAAGCACTTAAGCTGGAAGATAGCTTCGCCGCCCGGCATATAGCCTATGCCAAAGTGCAAGAAAAGCTCGGCAATGAAAAATTAATGATACAGGAACTAGAAAAAGCCGTAGAATTAGAGCCTAACCCCGAAACATATACGTTGCTGCAAAGGGCTTACGAAGTAACCGGCCAAGAAGACGAGGCCAAAGCCATCCAAAAAAGACTCGCGACCCTCATAATGCCAGCCGGCCGTCCCAAGCGGATTATGCGGCCCAAAAAAGTTGTCATTTAATCTGTTGGTTGGTACACTTACACACGACCGAAATGGTTACTATATGTGCCACCTTAGCTCAGCTGGCTAGAGCACCACTTTTGTAAAGTGATTGTCGTCGGTTCGAATCCGACAGGTGGCTCCAAAAACAAAATTTGAAGACATTTGCGAGAGTCTTCAAACTCAGAAACCTTGTATGAGGTTTGTGAGGGAGGTGTACGATTGTTAACCGCACTATACTCTGTTATAGTGCGGTAATGATCACAAAACAAAAAGGAGACCTTGCTTTAGGAAAAGCAATAAGTCATTTTTTAGGTTTAGGTTATGAAGTTTGCCTTCCTATTGGAGACAAGAGAGATTATGATCTAATTGTTGAAAATGATGGCGTAATATCTAGAGTACAGGTTAAATACGCAGGTCTATATAAAAATGGACAATGTAAGGTAGGCTTACGTATAACTGGTGGCAATCAGTCATATCATTACGCCAAAAAATATCACGATAACGCTTTTGATACTTTATACGTATATACCGCTAAAGGATCGTCTTATATAATTCCGTGGAAGGAGGTAATTGCTAGAAACGAAATGAGCATTGAGCATAGTAAGTACCAAACATATTTAATTGTTTAAATGAGCAGGGTTAGTGAAGTGGTCAAACACGATTGACTGTAAATCAATTGGCTCAGCCTTCGTAGGTTCGAATCCTACACCCTGCACCATTCAGACATTAAAGCCTCTTCGGAGGCTTTTTGTATCTGTTGAGGCATGGTTCTAACCTTTTCAAGTTCACCTCGTATCCGTTTTGCGTTCTTGGCTACCGGAATAAGCCAGTCATTAGGCGTAATTTCTAGCTTGCCATCCATGAGCGTAGGGTTTTGGCCAATGGCTAGCAGTATGTCTTTTTTATTACCAATATCTCCGGTTTTGAACTTCTCACCGGCGTAGGTTAGTTTTTCAAAGGTTTGTGTGGCAATCTCAAACCAGTTTTTGACGCGGTGGGCGGTGTCAGCCTGTTCATCATGCAGCCGCTTTATGTCTGCTTTTAGAGCGAGCTTCTTTAACTGGTACTCATCATCATCGAGTAATCCACGTGATGCCATGTCCAATAACTTATCTAGCTGGTTTTGAGTTGAGCTAATAGCACTATTCTGGGAAGTCTGAATATTATCCCGTTCGTGCGCTTCTTGTTCCACGAAATCTCGGAATGTATTCATAGCCCACTCGTACATTTGAGGTACAAGCTCGTAATTATCCAGCAGCTCTAGCAGTTGGGCATATAAATCGTCTTCTTTAAGATAGATGCTTTTTTGAGTGCATCCGGCGCGCTTTCCGGTGCAGTGATAGTAAGTGTGTATATTGTAGCTACCGTTCTTTAATAACTTCTTCTTGCTTTGCGCTGTTACGGTACAGTCACAATCGCCACACCTTATAAAACCTCTAAGTGCAAACTGCTTGTGTGCCGCTAGCCGCGGCAGTCCCCGTCTACCGAGTAAGGCTTGGACTTTGTCATACTCTTCCATGGTTATCATTGCTGGATAGGTGGCCTTGAATAGATGTTCGGGGTCATAGGGGTCAGGTATTAGGCCTGCATATCTCACATTACGAAAAATGTTATATAGTCCGGTGCGTGATATTTTCTCACCACCTGTTTTGCGCCGCTTAAGAGTACGGTAGCCCCATTCATTATTCATAATGTTGTGTATGGCCTGAACACTGTATTCGCCAGTAAGAAATAGGTCAAAAGCTTTTCGGATAAGCGGGAAACGGTCTGGGTCGACAATTACGGTTGCATCACCTCTGCCTGACATTGCTTCACGGTAATTAAGATAGCCTTCTGGGGCTCTACCAGTAAGTTGGCCGACTTCACGTTTACGCTCATTGCCGCGCCGAATATCCTTGCTCAACTTAGCGGAGAAGTACTGCGACTGGCTCATCGTCATCTGTAGCATCATTATTCCCTCGGGGGAATTATCAAAGGTGAAACTAGCGAACTTTAAGTCTTTAATGATACCTCGACTAATACGGTGGCTTATAGCTGCGGCGTCTACCGCGTTACGCGAAAGTCTATCAGGATGCCAAGCCACAATACCGTCAATCTTGCCGGTGTCCAGCATGGCTAGCATCTTATCAAATTCAGGTCGCTTATTAGGGTCAAATGCACTTTTGCTTTCGCTAAATTCAGCAACGATGTTTAAATTTCCAAAGCGTTCAGAAATCTTGTCTTTCTGCGAGGCAATAGACAACACCTGCCGTTCTTCTTCCTCGGTAGACTTCCTGATATACGATGCATAACGTAGATTTTCCATTATTTTCTCCTAACTAAAAGGGCGACTCGATTGTTCACACTTCCAGTAGCGAAAAGCTACTTTCA
>CAYWQH010000009.1:0-66223 GCA_964460855.1 uncultured Candidatus Saccharibacteria bacterium | reverse complement strand
TTGGTGCCCCCCGTCTTAAATTTTTTTTAGGGCGGTGGGGGGGGGCCCTCCTATCGCCGGGGGCCGCGTGGGTGGTCTTGTGGTGTACCCGCTTCACGATGAACATGTCACCATGCTGGCGCAGGTTCGGCCGGTTGGGCAGCGTGACCTCGATGGTCAGTGTGCACTTCCGGGCAGCGTGCAGCACGTCGTTGAAAACGCGCGGGCTGCGCCAGACGTACCGACCGCGCGTGACCCGCACGTGGTACGGTTTGGCGATGGTCGGAAGGTACGGGCCGCAGTCGTCGATGCTGGCCCACACGGTCAGCCAGCTGGCGTTGCTGCGGCCCTTGACGCCGAAGCGCAGCGGGTGCCGTACAGTGCACGTAGTGGCGGCCGTGCCGCCCTCCACCCAGCTGTGGGCGTTCGGGCAGGGCCTGGTCTTGGTAGCCGCCGGAGCGGCAATCGGCATCAGTGCCACAGGGCCCAAGACGACGACGAGCGAGACCACGATATTGCGAAGGTTCACGAGATATCCTATCCCGAGGGGGTTGGAGCGAATAACAGATCACCTCAGATTGGCAATCCTCACTCACAATACAATATTGTAGCATAAAAGCATAAGTTTTTCAAGTCTTTTATTGACTTTTACCCCTGTAACCCACACTATATAAGCATTACTTTTTTATGAAACGCCGCCCAAGAACTCGCATTCGCAGCAAATGGAAGCCGTCCGTCACCCAAGGGGCTAACGACAAGCATGTACGCCAGGCGCTGATCCAGGACCATTTCCGAGGTTACGACCAGTGGATATTTTTAGTGGTGCCGCTAATGCTGGTATCGTCAATTATTCTTGTTAGGTTTATGGCCGGGGCAACCGGCGGTAATATCTACTTCGTAGATTCGGCTGCCGGCAGTGATTCTAACAATGGCACCAGTTCGTCTACGCCATGGAAAACCCTGGCTAAGGTTAACGCCCAAAGCATTTTCCAGCCTGGCGACACCATCAGCTTTAAGTGCGGCTCAACTTGGAACGAAATGCTGACTTTGCGCAATAGCGGCAACTCCACTTCGCCGCTTACCGTTACCCAGTACGGCAGCTGTACCGGCAGCAACCGGCCAATATTTGCCGGCGGCGGCAGCGGTTTCGCCGGGCTGCAGGTGGCTTTTAGCAATAGTTACGTAACGTTTAGTAACCTGGAACTGGCCAACTGGACCAGCGGCGATGGCGTCTACATGGTGGGTAGCGACCATGTGACTTTCGATAACCTTTACATCCACAACAATGGCACCGGCATTATTACTTCGGCTTCTGGTACCGGCGATACGAATACGACGGTTAAAAACACGACGATTACCGGCCTGACAACCGGCAGCCAGAGCATCGAAATGGCCCACCATGGCTCTACCGGCTGGCTATATCAGAACGATGATATGAGTAATAACGGCGACAGCTGCATCATCGACGAAGCCGGATTTTCTACTTACGATAACGTTACCGTGCACCATTGCGGCATAGACGCCACTATTAGCGTTGGCAAGCACGGTATTTACGCCAAAGGCCCGCAAATTACGATTAAGAATTCCACGATATACGATATAACCGGCGGCAGCTGTACTTCTCCCCGCGAAGGCGGTTTGATCCAGAATAACGTTTTGCACGCCTGCTCTGCCGGAGTAGGCTGGTTCGACTACACCCGGGCGGCCAGCCAGACATTAAATGTCGATCATAACTTGGTTTATGACGTTTCCACGGCCGGAATGTACATCGACTTCACATCCAATAACCCCAGCGGCAATCCATTGAATGTTAACGGCCACACTATGAATTTCAATTTCAGCAATAACACCTTTATCACCAACACTGTTAGTGGGGCAATTAAACAGGGTGTCGATATCCGCGGCCCGGATGCCGCCGGTTTAACGACAAATGTAAACTTTGAAAATAACATTATAGTCGGCAATATGGGCACAAACACCGCCCTCCAAGTTTTTAGCGGCAGTGCCACAGGCAGCTACACTGGCCGCAATAACATGTACTTTGATACCAGTGGTGGCACGACGTTTTCGTTTCGCGGCTCCAGTGTAGCCTTGGCTTCCTTCCCCGGTGAAAGCGGCTCGTCAATAACTAACCCATTGCTTACTTCCATTGTGGCCACCAGCCCGGACGCTACCTTGACTTCCAGCAGCCCGGCCATAGATTTTGGCGTGGCCAACCCGGCAACCGGCACGCTCACCTCCGGCTGCAGCGGTGCATTAACATCATATTGCGGCTCCGCCCCTGATGCCGGGGCCAAAGAATTTGTTCCGGCCGGCAGCCCCATACCCGGCGACTTGAATAACAGCGGCCATGTAGATATATTTGACTTGTCACTATTATTGTCTAAATATGGCACGTCGGACGCTACCGCTGATATCAATAATGACAACACCGTTGACATATTTGACTTAAGCATTTTATTAAGCCATTATGGTACTTAACAGATATGATTAAAAAGCATTTAAGAAAAGTAATTGTTCTGGTATTGGCGGCCGGATTAGTTGCTGCGTTAACTTTGCCGTCATTGAGGGCCACGGCCGCCGGCACGGCCACCCTGACGTTTACGCCCTCCAGCTCGACGATAACAAAAGGCAATAATTTTTCGGTCCAGGTGCACGCCGATATTACCGGCGATAACGCCAATGCCGTGCAAGCCAATGTCGTTTACCCGTCTACGCTGTTAACTTATGTTAGCTCTACGACCGCTTCGGCCTGGCAGGTGCAAGCTGAAAATTCCGACAACGCCACGCCTGGCAGCGGTTTTAGGACCGTAAAAGTAGCTGTTGGCACTACAACTCCCGGCGGCATCACCGGCAACCAGCTGGTCGCCACTATTACCTTTACGGCTAGCGCTGCCGGCACGGCAAATTTGAGCTTAGACAGCAATTCTAAAGTACTTAACACCGCCGCAGTCGAAATTCCAAGCACTAAAGGCACTGCCAGCTACACCATTAACGCGCCGTCAACTGGCGGTACCGGTGGAACCGGAGGAACGGGCGGCACGGGTGGAACCGGCGGCACCGGAAGCACCGGCAGTACGGGCAGCACTGGCTCTACCAGCGGCAGCGCCACGCCTACCAAAAAAACCAGCACCCCGGCTAAAACCACTGCGCCCGCCCCGGATAAAACACCGCCGGTTATTACAAAAGTTAACGTCAGCAATATTACCGCTAGCAGCGCGACTATAACCTGGACAACTTCAGAACCGGCAACTTCTACGGCACTTGTTGGTTTGTCCAGCAGCAAATATGAAGCCATTACGGTTAACGGGCTGGCTACCTCGCATAAAGTAGATATAACTAGCAAGGGTTTATTGCAGCCCGGAACAATGTTTTATTACCAGGTAAAAAGTGCCGACGCTGCTGGCAATGCCGCTACCAGCAAAGAAGCTACGTTTACTACGCCGCCAGCCGCTGCTCCGGCTAAAGCCGCAACCACGCCCGAGTCTTCCAGCACCTTTAAATCCGTACCAGTAGTGCCGGTAGCAGCCGGTGCCGGAATTTTACTGCTGGCAGTACTGGGCTGGCTGGTTTTCCGCCAACTTAGTTCCAGGCACCAATTTGCCGGCCACCATGACATTTCCAGCTCCACTCCCCCGCCCGCCAAACCGGACGGCACGCTGCAACAACTAAGCGGCCCGCAAAATCCCAGCGCCGGCCAGGTTATATCGCCCCAGGGAACCGAAAATAACAACCCCGAACCGCCAAATAACGTTATAAACCCAAACCAGCCTCCAAAGCAGTAAAAACTATATAAATTAACCGCTTGGTTACTCGAGCGGTTTATTTATTTGAATTTATTTAGGCGGTTGGGGCGGCGGCAAATTTAGGCCGGGTAAATTATCTATTGGCAAAGGCGGCGGTACCGGTGGGGGCGCCGGGCTATCAGCCGGTGGCTTGTCGGCCGGGGCCGGCGCTTCGGCAGATACAGCCAGTCCATGATCCGGAGGTGGTGTGATCTGATGGGCCGTGCCATGGTCTAAGCCGGCACTTCCATGGGATAAAGTAGGATGCCCTGCCGGGTCAAATGGCACTGAATTTATCGCCGAGTTAACTTTGCTGCGGGCCGAATCGGTTTCATTCTTTTCGGGGTTGGCTAGCGGGTCGAAAGCGCCTTTTTCGTCGGCGGCTTCTACTTCTTTGGCGATTTCGCTTAATTCCGGCGGAACCAGCATAGTGCCGGCGGCATGGTGGTCGGGGGCCGGCGGCGGCGGAGCCGGAGCTTCGGCTTTAGGCTCTACCTTAGGCGGATCTGGCACAGCTAATGGCGGCGGCGTATTTTCCGGAGGAGGGGGTGCGGCGGCTGGCTCCTTTTTGGGCTCGGCCATTTCCGCCTTAGGCGGAGGTGGGTCCGGCGACTGCTGAATCTGCGGTTCGATTAAATCGGCAATGGGCATATCGGGGGCCGGCGGCCGTTTTTCGGAATCCCGCTTGAGCATCGGTCCGTTTTTGGTTGGCTGGCTCATCGGGTCGCTGGTGCCGCCGTATTCTTCCGGTGTGGTATTGGCGCTTAGCGTGCCTCCCCTAGAAGGTTGGCCGGCCGGGTCTAGCGACTGCCGCCCGGGAGCATTTTCATCGTGGTTTATCAAAGGGTCAATCAGCCCGTTGTCTTCTTTTTGGGCAGCTTCTTCTTGTTGCTTCTGGAGATCGTGTTTATTCATATTGCCGTGTTCGTCGATGTGGATTGCGTCGGGGTTTGGCACTTCGGCTTTTTCGTTATGGGCAATGTTAAGGCCGCCGTCTGCGGCAGGCTTAGCCTGTTGGCCGCCAAGCGTTTCTCCCGGCGAAGTGGCTGCTCCGCCAGACAGCGGAGGCGCGGCGGCTACCGGATCGGCCAGTTTATTAGCAATTAATTGCTGGTTAGCGCCGGCAGCCATTAGCTGGGCGCTCATGGTCATAACTTTGGGGCTGGTCTTTTTGTTACTGAAGCGTTCGGTTTCGGCCACAATGCCTGTTAAGAAAGCGGTAGCCATCTGGTTGTCTATCAAGCCGCTGCCAAATGCTTCGCTCATGCTTACCAGCATTTCGCATAGGCTACTGGACTGGGGGTCTTGCCAGTTAAGCGAACCGAGGTTGGCGGGCTGGCCTTCGCCGGAATTTACCGATATAACGGTTGCGTCGTGCAGTATCCGGCCGTGGGCCGTAATGGCCGCGTCCAGCTGGTCGCGTTCTTTCACGCCAAGCCCAATAACGACTTCAACGTTAAAGTCGCCCTGGCTAAAGACTAAATCGGCCTCCGATAAGCTGGTGCGGTAAGGAGTAATAAATATCCGCACGACCTGGTCTTCGACCTTATAGCGCAGTTTGTCGGCTTTGCTTTTGTCGAGGCTGATTATAAAATCTCGCAGGCTGTCGGTATTTTGCTCGATGGTTTTATCGGGCTGTAAAAATTCCAGGGTGCTGGGTATCTGGCCGCTAAACACCGCTGTACCGTGCTTATTCATTTTATTGAGCAGCAGCGTAAAGCCAATGCAGGCTGCAAGCTGGTCGACGCTGGGGTTGTTGCTAACCGTAACCAGCACATTATTAGCCTGTTTGAGGCGCTCAACAATTTGTTGTTTGGCGGTCGGATCCATATATATATTTTATAGTTTTGGTTTCTTGGGAACAGATAGGTTGAATGTAACATATATAAGAAGTAAGCACAAGCATGGTTAAGCTTTCAGCGCGCAACTTTCAATGATCAACAAACATTCAAATTAGCAGCATTCAATTCTCAGCTGAACGTTGAAAGCTGAAAGCTTGTTGTGATTTGAAAGCTGTGAATTGTAAATTACCCTCTCTCTTTACAAACAGCGCCTACCTCTGTATAGTTATGTTTTGACTAAATTCGGAAGTTAATCAGGAAATTTTTATTTAATGCCAATTATCAAATCTGCTAAAAAGCGCGTTAAAGTCGCCCGCAAAGCCACTGTCCGCAACGCCCGCACCCGCCGCAACTTGCGCGAGGCTTTAAAGGCTTTTAACAAAGCTTTGGCCGCCGGCAAAAGCGCCGACATCGCCAAGACCGAAAAAGAAGCTATCAGCGCCATTGATACAGCCGCTAAAAAAGACGTTATCCATAAAAACAAGGCTGCCCGCAAAAAAGCCCAAGTGGCCGCAAAGGCCAAAGCCCACGGTGTTAAACCAACCGCTGCCGCTAAAAAAGCCGCCCCCGTTAAGAAAACCGCGGCTAAAAAGCCGGTTGCTAAAAAAGCCGCGCCAAAAAAAGCTGCCGCCAAGAAGCCAGCCGCTAAAAAACCCGCCGCTAAGAAATAGCTTTAACTTTACGTTTTAATCTTATTATTGTATAATATTCCAGTTCCGTTCCCGAGCTAGGAGGAAGTACGTGTTGTTCTTCATCGTGTCGGCGCTGATCATCGTGTCGGCTCTCCTCGTTTGCATCTGCTTCGACGAGGGCGCGTTCTACGTGTTCCTGGCCGCCGCCGGCGTCACGGCCGCGTTTATGACGTGGCTGGTCATCGGCCCGTGGCACACCCCGATCTCGGTAAGGCACCTGTACTGGGCCGACGCTCTCGGTCTGTCCATCGTCGCCGGCGTCGGCTTCGCCACCTCGCTGTCCTGCGTGGGCGTCAAGCTCAAGGAGCTGCCTGTCGACTGACGGCGCACTCGGAACGAACCGCCCCGCGCCTGGATCTACCCAGATCCGGCGCGGGGCGTTCGTCATTTTAAGCCTGGTTTATCGAGATAATAAAATGCCGCAGGCCGTCATCTAAACTGTATGACGACGTTTTAGATTTAATATCAATTTCCAGCAAATCGGCCACCAGTTGTTTTAATTTTGTTAAAGTAATCTTTCGTTTTAAATCCATGCATTTACGCACCGAGTACGGGCTGATCCGGGCCTGCCGGGCAATTTCGTCGGCCGGCCGGTTGCCGGCGGCGATTACCGTTGCCAGTACGCCCAGCTGCCAGGTTATCATGGCCAGTATTTGCTGGGGCTCAGCTTTTTGGGCGCGCTGGTCTTCGTATAATTCCAATGCCCTGAGTGCTTGCCCGGCAAAAGCCGCGTCCAGCAGGTCAAAAATCCGGCTCTGCGGAACCGGCTCTACCAACAGGTCGATATTTTGCCGGGTGATTTTAGGCTCATACAGCGCCAGCTTGGCAATTTCTTGCGATAGCATCATCTGGTTATGGCCGCCCCGGCTTATTAAGTAAGAGGCATCGGAAAATGAAAGCTCTGCCCCCTCTTTTTTAGCCTCATCCACCAGCCATCTCGAAAGCTGCCCGCCCTCCAGTTCGTTTAATTCTTTAAAATCGGATTTGGTTTTTAGGGTTTTATATAGGCTGGTGCGCTTATCCAGTTTGGGCTCGTAAAGCACCAGGTCCGTTTCGCCGGCCAAAGCAACCAACTCGCCGATTTTTTCATTTGCCTCCGGCAGTGAGCTAACGTTGCGTACCACCACCATTTTCTTTGGCGATAAAAACGGTAAGGCTTGCACGGCATCAAATATTTGTTCCACCGAAGCCTCATCGCCGTCGAATTTTTCCAATGCCAAGTCGCCAAACTGATCTGTAAATCCAGAAATTAGCTTATTCAGTTCGGCGCGCAGCCCAAAAGCATTATTTCCCGTTAATGTCGTTACCACTGGTCATTTACCATTTGTCATTAATCATTTATTTATCATTTAGCATTTTTCAAAGTGTTAATTGATTTTTGTAAGATTAGTATTAATTCAGTGCATTCATCAACTAATTTAATAGTGCTGATACTTATATTCGCCCTGCCTAATAATTTTAACCAATACCTTGTTTCAGATGCTTCTTTTTTACTTAAATACAATTTATTTCTAAAATCAGCTCGAGACCCGGCATTATTTGCTTCTGCATAATTTGCACCTATTGATGCAGATGACCTTACTAATTGATTTAGTATTATTTTATTTTCCATGTTTGTTGAATATTCTCTGGATAAATTAATACATGAAAGAGCAAAATCCGACATACGCTCTTCAAGTTCCATAGCTCGCACTTGAGAAATGTTCATTGTTAAATAAATTGTGGATTGATAAGTGTTAAATGTAAATTGCTCAAGGTTTCTTGAGTTTTTGGCAAATTGGGCAAAGATGGGTGCCTCTGCCGGCGACGCGTGTCTTTATTATTGTGTTGCCGCAGCGCTGGCAAGGCTGGCCTTCACGCCGGAATACTTTGGCGAAACTTATATAGCTGCCCTTTTTGCCCTCGGCATTTACGTAATTACGGTCGGAGCTGCCGCCTTTTTTAATACTAAGTAGTAATACTTCTCGAAGGTCGCTAAACAAAGCCACGATTTTACTTTTAGGAATGTTTTTTACGAGTGTTTCAGGATGGATTTTGGCCATCCACAGCGATTCATCGGCATAAATATTGCCGACGCCGGCTATCACTGTCTGGTCTAAAAGCACCGCTTTAATACCGCTGTTTTGGCGTCGCATTAACTGCTTTGAAAAAGCCGTAACGCTAAAGTTATCGTCTAGCGGCTCGGGGCCGACTTTTTTGAAAAAGTCGATTTCCGGTATTTCGATAGTCGGTATCAAACGCATCCAGCCGAACTTACGCTGGTCGTTAAAAAACAGCTTGCTGCCGTCTTTAAAATCGATGGTGACGCGGGTAGATTTATCAGGCAGTTTATTTACCAAAGAATCGCTGGGATGGCCGGCGCCGAACCGCTCCTGGCCCACAAACACCAGCTGGCCGGTCATTTTAAGGTGGATAATTAAACTGTGTTTGGTACTTAAATCGATAATTAATACTTTGGCCCGCCGCCGTACGCTTAAAACTTTGGCCTTAATCATAAACCGCATCACATCATGAGGCGCGTTAGGAAAAGACTTGGCCCAGTCGTGGTGGACGTCGGCAATAGCTAAACCCGGCAACAGCTTGCTCAGGCCGCGCTTAACCGTTTCTACCTCGGGCAGTTCGGGCATAAAGTAATTATATCCTTATTGGTTACTGATTATCGCGGCTTACAATGGCAGACGCAACGGCGTCTAGAATGACACAACTATCTATTACTTCGGGGTCGGTAACGTCACAAGCCAGTAATAATCCCGGGTTAAGTTCGTCTTTTAAGTCGTAAAGTGCCATCCGGCGCTGCCAACCTTCCGGTACGGCCGCTTTTATAAAACTAATAGCCGCCAGCGATTGCGTAGTGGAAAACCGAATGGCTTTAAGTTTGGGGAAAAGTTCCGAATAGCTCTCTATATAGTAGCGAAACGTGGTGGCCGGCCAAACGCTGTTTAGATATTCAATATTAAATTCAAAAGCGGCGTCCATCAGTTCTTCGTCGTGCAATAACTCTACTTCTACCGTACCCAAATTAACGGACGCATAAGTTAATTCGCCGGAAAGTTCCCAGTCTCCTACCGGCGGCCAGTTAATGGTTAAAAATTCTTCCGGCAGCGGTTCAGAAGGCTCGTCAAATTGTAAATTTTCGGGTGATCCCAAATTATCTCCTTCCGGCAACTCACTTCTATTTGGTATTTTCGTTATACTTTAAACATGGAAAGCTTGCAACACATTCTGGGCAGCCGCGATTTTACGCCGCCCACCGAAATTGAAATGATTAAAGACTATGTGTTGCGGCGCTATAAAAGCAAATGCCGCGTACAGCATAGTAACGGCAATATTATGCTTATTGTTTCTAACTCTTCTTTAGCCAGCTCCATCCAAATGGAAAAAAACCGCTTAGTCGAAGCCTGCAAGCTGACTAAGCCTTTAATTATCCGTATCAGCTAGCAGTTGGCGCAGTTCGAATTTACACTGTTCGAAAGATTCATAAAGGATAGATTTTATTCCCAGCTTTTCGGCGGCGTCGGTATTAACTTTAAGGTCATCGACAAAAATTACTTCGTGGGGCTGCAGCCCGAGCTTATCTAAAGCATATTGGTAAATTTGAGGCGAGGGTTTGGTAGCGCCCACCCGCGAAGACATAATAATTTCGTCGAACACCGTATTTAAATGGGCTTTTTCTGCTAACGGTTCCAAAAATTCATAGTGGGCGTTGGTAAGCAGTGCCGTTTTGTAGCGTTTGTGAAGTTGCTGGATGTAGCCGATAAATTCCGGGTTGATTTTTTCCTGCTTATATAGCCTTTCCACCTGCCGGTAAGTCTGGCCGGTCATTTCGGCAACGTCCGTCAAAAATTCCTGCCAACCGAGTTTACCCAAATTGACTTCGTCGGCCAGTTTATGGAATTCGGAGCTGTAATTTTTATCGACGCTGACAAAATTCCAGTATTCGTCCGAGCAAATTACGCCAAAGAAATCAAAAATTATGGCCTTTATCGATATGGTCATATTGCTATTATGCCACTAAAGTACGGCGATTATTCGAGCTCGTGCAGCAAATTGACCACTTCGTCGTCAGCCGTTTGGTCGAAATAGCGGTAATAACTGCCGACGGCGCCAAAAAAGCCCTGCTCGCGGTGCAGGCATACGAATTCGTCTACCAGCTTCTCTAGCTCGGCCGCCGTATCATCCGGCGTAACCGGTACGGCTACGACAATTTTGGCCGGGTTTTCGTCTTTGATGCGTACAATGGCGGCTTTAAGAGTTAGGCCGGTGGCGATGCCGTCGTCGATAATAATGGCCGTCCGGTGGGTGGCTTTTGTATGCGGCAAGTCGCCAAAGTATTTTTCGCGGCGGCGTTTGGCTTCGGTCCGCTGGCGGTCCAATTCGCGGTCGAACCATTCTTCGCTTACTTGTAACAACTCGAATTCGTTAACCACCGGCTGGCCGGTTTCGGTGACGGCGGCAATGGCGTATTCGGCATGGCTCGGGTGGCCGATTTTACGGGCGATAACCAAATCCAGCGGCACGCCAAGTTCGCGGGCCACCTCGGCGCCCACTACTACCCCGCCGCGCGGCAAAGCGTACACTACCGCGTGGCTGTCGCGGTAGATTTTCAGCTTCTGGGCCAGCTCCCGGCCGGCCTCCACCCTGTCTCTCCACATACTTCTATTTTACATCGGCTGGTTACCGCAGGCGTTTAAAAACCGGGTGTTTGGCTAATTTCCTATTTAAATTCGGGTCTGACGATTTGATTGACTCCACAAAATCCCCGGCACCGATATCTTGTAATAAAACTTCGGCGGCATCGGCGGCCAACGGCTTTATATAGTCGAGGCTTTTTACAAAATAATCTCCGGCTAGCTTGGTATTACCTAAACCAAGGTAGCTTTGGGCCATAATGCCGTAAATTTGGGCCGAACGCCGCCCAAAATAATCCATGGCCTGGTTAAAATCCATTTCCGGGTTTTGCCGCGCGAGGGTTTTAGCGGCAGTATGGGAATATACCAGGGCCGACTTAAATTCTTTTTGGCGCAGGCGCAACTGGGCTAAATGCATATAGGCGGTGCCCTCATAAAAAGCGTTAGGCTGCTGTTTAATGAGCGCCAGGCCTTCGTAAAGTTTGGCGGCGGCTTCGTCGTATTCGCCCTGATGGGTTAAGACGTTGCCGATTTTGGCGATAGTAATACCTAATTCGTCTTTAGCTTTGGTTTTAGCTAAAACTTCCCGGCTTTCTTCTAAAAGTTTTAATGCTTCTTCATGCTCGGCCCGGTAGGCATAAGTAACGGCCTGGTCGCGGTACACCCGCCCTACCCCCACTTCATCGCCTGCTTCTTCGTAAAAAGTGATAGCCGCTTTAAAAAGCTCCATGGCTTTGGCCTGGTCGTGCTTCATACTGACACCGGCCATGTGCCAGCTGGATGCAGCGCTTAATAAGTCTCCCGCTTGTTCGAACTGCCGGGCGGCATCCGCATACCTCAGGGCGGCATCGTCGCCTAAGCCTTTATCTCTTAAGGCATCGCCCTGGTTTTGCAATTGTTCGGGATTTGTCGCCATAGCTACTCCTTATTTAGCATATACCTTAAATAAGAGCCAAATGTTAATTAACTGCTTGACGCGGCTAGCCGCTTGGATGAATAATGGTTCTTACGCTATGGAAGTGCTTTTGCCTTAGGGCGGATTCCTACCTCCAGGCTTTTATCACAACCAAGGTTTGCAAACTCACTGGGAGTTAAGCGGATAAATGAGTTTTTCCTCGTTATTCCGGGTAACATTCACGTCACTGCTGACCTCAAACATATCCAAGCCATTATCGTCATACGGGTGCAGGAAAGGCTCAACGTCTTCCCGGCTGGTGTGCGACGGCTCCAACCACGAAGCTTCGTCTTTTTGGTCCAATATCACAGGCATACGGTTATGCACGCCCCGCATCTCTTTATTAGGGTCGGTCGTAATAATCGAATAGGTTTTAATCTCTTTGCCTTCAACGTCTTTCCAGGTTTCCCAAACCCCGGCAAAGGCAAACAAGTTTTCTCGTTTGGGATGAATATAAAAAGGCTGTTTGCGGCCTTTGGGGTCTTCCGGCTTCTTCCATTCGTAAAACCCGTCGGCCGGTATCAAAGCCCGTTTCTTTAACACCACGTTGCGCCACATCGGCTTGTCGAAGATCGTATCGTCGCGGGCGTTGATGAGCTTGTAACCGATTTTAGGGTCTTTGGCCCAAAACGGTATCAGGCCCCACTTCATCAGCTCCAAATGCCTATGGCCCGATTCGTCTTCGGTAATCACCGGCATGATTTGCCCGGGAGCGACGTTATAGTTCTCGCGGTAACCCTGCAGAATATCGTCCACGCCGAACCGTTCGGCAATTTCCTCGGCCTGGGCATGTAAGGTGTATCTTCCGCACATACCTATATTGTGAATGAATTTAGCGAACCTATAAAGCAAAAAATTAACAACTAAAACTTCAATTGGAGAAACCAATGTATGAAACGATTAATGAGAGGGTTGCGGTGATAGCCCGCTTCCCCAAAGATACCTACAAAGACCTGTCCCCCTTCCGGCTGGAATGGCACGGCCGGGAGTACGTAATTAAAGAGCTGGGCTACCACCATAAATACAAGCAGGGCCGGGCCACCATCCACGTTTTTTCGGCCACCGACGGCGTCCACTTTTTCGAGCTCAAGTTCAATACTGAAGATTTAACGTGGCTGCTCGGAAAATTGGGCAGTAGTGAGGTTAACTAGTGGCCAACAGTTTGAAGCCTAACTACCCGCTGGGTTTCATCGAAATGCCGGTTAACACCGCCCGGCCGCTGGTAATGCACATCGATATGAACAGCTGCTTCGCCATCATGGAGCAGCAGGCCAACCCCCTGCTGCGCGGCAAGCCGGTGGCCGTGGCGGCCTACGTTAGCCCCCGCGGCTGCATATTGGCGCCCAGCTACGAAGCCAAGCGCTGCGGCGTTAAAACCGGCATGCGGGTGATGGACGGCCTCAAGCTCTGCCCCGATATGATAGTGCTGCCGCCCGACCCGCCCAAGTACCGCGACGCCCACATCCGCTTTAAGCGGATATTCGAAAGCTACACCAGCCGGGTCACACCCAAATCGATCGACGAAATGATCATCGACTTTAACGACGCGGCCATCAAAGACGAGCGGTCGCTAATTGAAATAGGCAAAGAAATTAAGCGGCGGGTGCGCGACGAAGTCGGCAGTTACGTTACCGTAAATGTCGGCCTCGGCACCAACCGCTTTTTAGCAAAAACGGCCGCCGGCCTGCACAAGCCCGACGGCTTAGATGTAATAACCAAGGAGAATTTACAAGATGTATACCAACACATGGACCTACTCGATATTTGCGGCATTAATATTCGAAATCGACGACGACTTTACCGGGCCGGAATCACCACGCCCCTAGAGTTCTTTAATGCCCCGATGCACGTGCTTAAAAAGATCGTGTTCGAATCAATCAATGGCTACTACTGGTATTTACGGCTGCGGGGCTGGGAGATCGACGGCGTCGACTTCAAGCGCCGCAGCATCGGCCACACTTACGCGCTCGGCCAAAAAACCGCCGACCGCGACCACCTCAACCGGCTGATGATGAAGCTGTGCGAAAAAACCGGCCGGCGGCTGCGCCGCCACGGGTTCTTCGCCGAAGCCATCCACGTCAGCTGCATTTACGACGACCGCACCATGTGGCACCACGGCGAACGCATTGGCGGCCGGCTGTTCACGACGCAGGATATCTATGTCCATGCCACGCGTCTCCTAGACCAACAGCCGGCAGCCAAAGTGGTCGCCCACCTGGCCATTACCGTTTACGACCTGGTGCCGTACGAGCCGCTGCAGCTCAGCCTCGACGACGGCACCCGGCTGGACAGCCACGCCCTGGCCCGGGCCCTCGACGAAATAAACGACACTTACGGAGACTTAACCGTCGCTTCGGCGCTGGTGGTCAACATGGACAATTTCATCCTCGACCGCATCGCTTTCGGCTCGGTCAAAGACCTCATCGACCTCTACCAAAACGGCGAAGATTGATTGTTAATTTATTATGTTTATGGTATAATATTACTGTTATCTGTCGGCGAACCGAGGAGGTTAGCATGCCGGAACAGATCGACCCAGAAGAGCATTACGAAGGGGAGCGCGTTAACAGATGGGCAATCGTTGCGCTCATAGTGTTTATGGTCCTATACATCACCTATGGGATCCTGGCACTACGCAATGGCTGGCCGATCCCCGGCGCCGGACACCAAGGCTTCATACACCCGCAGCCCGGCACGACCACTACCTCACCCTGACAATGGAAGGAGGTGATCCGCGCATGAAGCAGGACAAGCAGCTCGAGCCGTGGCAGCAGATTCTGTGGGCGCTCATCTTTCTTTCGCCCGCCTACGTGGTAGGTGGCTGGATGTTCGCCAAGCTGGTCTCACTAATCTTCTGACGGCACCCGGGGCCTTCCCCGCGCGGACTCACAAGGTCCGCGCGGGGTGCCCCGCGATTATCACGAATTGCTAAAAATTATAAATTAGGTTACTTTAAGCTTATTCTGCAAATCCCCGAAATGGGAGGTCCAGTGTACGCGGATGTGTTATGCCGAGCGGCCTACAACATCGAGATCTACGGCTGGCGGCGCGGCTGGGGCACCGGCAACTGCGGCCTCGGTGGCTGCCAGCTGACGGCCATCGGCCAGGCCCTCGGCTACGACGAGGTCAACGACGACAACGTCGACGATATCATCCCGGCCGACCTGGCGGAGGCGCTGGCTGACGAGCTGCGCCGTAGGCGCGACAAGTACTTCACCACGCTGGCCAAAGGCGGCGTCGAACTCCTCGCCATCCTGATGGCATGGAGCGACACGTACGGCAAGGCCGAAGTCCTCCGGCTGCTGCGCAACACGGCCCAACGGCAGCGCGAAGCCCAGGTGGTCGAACATCCGACCCTGCGGCATCCGAACCGCCGGAGCGGCCAGCTCAGTCTCGAGGACGAGCTGCCGGAAATCGATTTCCGGCGCGCCGCCTAGCGCGGACCCGGCCCGGACAATAGGCAGAAGGGGTATTCCCCGCGCGGATCTTCGGATCCGTGCGGGGAGCCCCGTGATTATCACTTATTATTTTTCGTACTTGCGCAGTGTCAGCGTAAACAAAGAGCCTTTGCCCGGCACCGAACGGGTCAGTTCCACCCGGCCGCCCATTTGCTCGGCCAGCAAGCGGGATATGTATAAGCCAAGGCCGGTGCTGCGGCTGTCGTCGCGCGTCAGAATATTATTCGTCGCTTGGTGGAATTTATAAAACAGGTGCTTTTGGTTTTTAGGCTCGATGCCCTTGCCCGTATCTTCGACCTGGAAAATAACATCGTTACCGGTGTGCACCGTGCGCAATATGATGCTGCCTTTATCGGTGTATTTGATGGCGTTATCGAACATATTCGATACGATTTCCTGCAGCCGCCGGACGTCGGCCGTTACGCAGACGTTTTCGGTAGCCAGCTCCATTTTTACTTCCAGGCCTTTCTTATGGGCAATCGGCCCCAGCTCCGAAGCTACCTGCCGTACAATCGAATTTATGTCCGCCCTGGTGAGGTTAAACACGGTTTTATTTTGCTCCAGGCGGGTCATGTTTAAGAACTGGTTAACGATTTGGATCAGCCGGCCGGATGAGTCTTTAACGTTGCCCAGCATATGTTTAAGCGCCTCGTCTTTTATTTCGCTGCCGAATTCGTCCTCGATAATCGATAAGT
This sequence comes from uncultured Candidatus Saccharibacteria bacterium, assembly GCA_964460855.1. Taxonomy (GTDB): domain Bacteria; phylum Patescibacteriota; class Saccharimonadia; order Saccharimonadales; family UBA10212; genus CAYWQH01. The sequence goes on along the minus strand of CAYWQH010000009.1, from coordinate 50,190 downwards.
TGCCTTCTATAACTGTCAGCGGCGTGCGCAGCTCGTGCGAGGCGATCGATACGAACTCGTCCTCTCGGCGCTCCAGCATTTTTTCTTCGGTCATATCCTCTACCAGCAGCACCACGCCGATAACCTTACCACTATGGCCGTTATGGATAGCCGAGCCGATAATCCGCACGAACTTGTCGCCAACCGGGATGTCGGTTTTCGAAAACGACTTGCCGTTTTTGAGGCATTTCTCGATAGCCTTATCGAGATGGTACGAGCGGTGGACTTTTTCTATAAGCTGCCAAACCAGCGATACGTTGGAGTTCTCCACTAGGCCGTCCACGATATGCAGCAATGCCGGGTTATAACGGGCCACGCTCCAGTCGCGCAGCACCATAATAAAGCCCAGCTCCAGGGCCATAATTGAAGCCTGCAGGCGGGCCTCTTCTTCGTGCAGCTGGTGGGTGCGGACTTCTACCAGGTGCTCGACATGGGCTTTTTCGTCAGCCAGCTGGCCATTAAGTGTTTTGAGTTTGCGGTCGCGGACGGCTATCCGTTCTTCATTATCTTTGTTTACCCCTTCGTACACGTACAAAAACGCCGAAATTACGGCCAAGTTCATAATCGAATAAACCATTACGTGGGTGGTTATCGGTAAATAGGCCCAACCCAGCTGGCCGATAGCCAAAGCCGCGATATTGCCGCATATTACGGCGATGCTCCAAAGCAAGCCGGAGCGCTGGCCCAGCAAAAAATATGCCAGGATTAACACCATCGGCATCAACAGCAGTGCCTGCGGCGTGCCGATCGCCAAGAAATAAGTAAACTGTATGACGGCCGCCAGCACGGCCACCGTGGCATGAAAAGCCCAGCGGTAGGTTTTAGCCGAGCGCAGCTTAATGCAAATAACCACGATGCCGGCTAAAATGGTAAAGTCCAGCAGCATGCCAACCGGAAAACGCTTGGCCGTATCTATCGACAACAGCAAAAGCGTAAACGCGAAGCCTACGGCGTAAATGACGCACAAAAAGCGCAGCCGTTTATATAAAGCATCGGACAAATCATCAATTTTGCGCCCAAGAATAATCTTGACCGGCAGCGAGTATACCGATTTCAGGCTCATGCCCACCATTAGCTTCCTTTAGCTGGTTAAGATTAAATGCTTAAGTTTATTTTACAGTAAAAAAGGTTAAAAAATTAGCCGCGGACTTTGGCTAAATATTCTTGGATGCCGGTTAGCCAGCCGCCGGTAAAATACTTTTCTGGCTGGAAAGTTTTTACATCTACCCATTCCATTTGGTCATGGTGCTTGCCCAGTTTAACTTTACCGCCCAGGAATTTGGCGTCGTAGCCCACCGCGAAAATCCGTACCAACTCCCCGCCCTGGTCATGTTCGGCCCGCTCTACCCTAAAGAAAGTTACCGGCGGGCCAACTTCGTACTTAACATCGCCGCCCAGCTCTTCTTTCATTTTGCGCTCAATAACTTGTTCGATGGGCTTGTCGAATTCATCCTGCCGGATCCGGCCGCCGGGAATATCCCAGGCGCCAAAAATATCATGGGTAATCAGCAACTTGTCACCATTCCGCAGCAACAATTTAAACGCTACATAATATGAGTCCTTTTTATTCCCAAGCATTAAAGTTCGCCCCAGTTCTGGCCAAAGGCTTTAATTTTTAGATCCGAGTTAATACTGTTTAAGTAAGTGCTAAGCGTAATAAAAAAACCGTTCAAAAACTTTTCCGGTTCAGAATTCATTATTTTAACTACTTCGGCGACCGGCATAGCTATTAACCGGTCTACTTCTTCCGTTTCTTTATGCACCCAATCGCTGGGTACGCTGCACGTATAAACCCCATAAAAATGTTTTCCGTTTTTATACTGCGGCCGCGGATCAATATTTAAAGTTGGAACTCCGGTTTTAATCTCTTCTAACGGCAAATCCAACCCCAACTCTTCGTCCAATTCCCTCTTGGCTGCTGCAGAATATGATTCACCTGCCTGCACATGGCCCCCTACCGAATGGTCCCATAACCTGCCGTGAGATTTGTGTTCTTGAATCAGTAACTCACCACTGTCCGTAAAAACTAATATTGCAGCAACCCGATGTAATATACCGTCCCGATGAGCAGCCACCTTATCTGTAGTTTTACCTGTTGGTTGGTCGTTTTGGTCTACGATATCAAATAATTCGGTCAAAGCTCGCCCCAGTTTTTGCCGATAGAAATATCAACTTTGAGCTTTACTGGCAGTTCGTAAACGCCTTCCATGGTTTCTTGCAGCATTTTACTAACTGAGTCGGCTTCTTTTTCCGGACACTCAACCAAAATGCTGTCGTGGATTTGTAATAACATTGTGCATTTATCGCCCATTTTTTTATTCACTTCTATCATTGCCAGTTTGCTCAGGTCGGCGGCTGTACCTTGGATAGGCATATTAACGGCGGCGCGCAAGGCTGCTTCGCGGACAACAAAGTTACTGCTGTGGGCGTCCGGCGTCGGCCGGCGGCGGCCCATAATGGTTTCGACATAACCGACTTCTACGGCTTTTTTGCGGGTTTCGTCGATATATTCGCGCAGCTTCGGACGGACTTCAAAATACTTATCGATAAACTCCTTCGCTTCGGCAAAAGTCAGGCCGGTTTGCAGCGCCAGGGCGTGCGGCCCCTGCCCGTACAAAATGCCAAAGTTAACGGCCTTGGCCTGGTAGCGCATATCTTTAGTAACTTCTTCGGGCTTAATGCCCCGCACGGCTGCGGCCGTTAATATATGGATGTCTTCGTCGCGGTTAAACGCTTCGAGCATGCCTTTGTCGCCGGCAATCACCGCCGCGATTCTCAACTCCTGCTGGCTATAGTCGGCGCTGACCAAAACGTTGCCTTTATCGGCTACAAAAGCCGTGCGGATTTTTTTACCAAGCTCGGTACGTACCGGAATGTTCTGCAAATTAGGGTCGATGCTGCTTAGCCGGCCGGTTTGGGCCATGGTCATGTTAAAAGTAGTGTGCACCCGGCTGTTATCGTCTACCTGGTTAGGCAAAGTATCTACATAAGTGTTTTTTAGCTTGGTAACTTCTCGGTATTGGGTAATCAGGTCGATGACCGGGTGGATGCCGCGCAGCTTATCCAGTTCGCTGGCGGCAGTGCTATAGCCGGTTTTTAACTTCTTGATGTTCTGCGTCGGCAGCAGCAGCTTGGTAAACAGCACATCGGCTAATTGGCTAGGCGAGCTGATATTAAATTCCTGGTCGGCATGGCCGTAAATTTTTTGTTCAACATCTGATATGGCGTCGTCTAATTGCTTGGCAAATTTATGTAAATAAGGCACGTCGAGTTTGATGCCCTCGTATTCCATACCGGCCAGTACCGGTATAACCGGCCATTCGATATCTTTAGCCAGCTGAAGCACTTTAGGCATATCTTTTAAGGTAACCAATTGTTGGTTATACAGCTCTTTAATGACCGCTATAAATTCCGGCGCCCGGGCCATAAAGTCTTCGGTAGGCAAATCTTCAAAAGCCGCGCCTTCGAAACTGATCGTGTCGCTGGCCAGCTCGGTTATGGTTCGGATGCGGCCCAAGGGGTTTATCAAGAAAGCGCCAACCAATACGTCGTGCTCAACGCATTCAAAGCCAATACCCATGCTCTTTAAAAATTTAATGTCGTTTTTGATCTCGTAGCCGATTTTGCCAATTTCTTTGTTTTCGAATATCGGGCTTAGCTTGTCGCGGATGGCCGCTGAACTAATTTTTTTGATATTTAAAACGTAGGCGTGTTCGCCGGTACCAATCATTAAAACCAGCGGCTCGCGGCCGTGCTTGCCGGCCGAGCGCGAATGGATATATAGCTGTTTGGCCTGGCTAAAGTCCAAGGCGTTTAACACTTTGTCTGATTCGACCATGGTTAATTTTGGTAGTGTCAGTTCTACCCCGCCTACTAAGTCGTTGGTAGGAGTTTCGGAGCGCATATTTTCGGGCAGTTGCCTCAACAAACTGCGGAACTCCAGCCGCTGCAAAATATTCTGCAAATGGGCGGTGTCCATTTTGCTGCCGTCCATTTCGCTGAGGTTCAGCTCAATTGGCGCGTCGGTCCAGATTTCGGCCAGCTCGCGGCTTAAATAAGCCAGATCTTTGCCGGCTTTGAGCTTGGCCTGCACACTATTTTTAATTAAATCGAGGTTATCGTAGATGTTATCGAGATCATTATATTGTTTGAGCAAATCCAGGGCAGTTTTTTCACCAATGCCGGGCACGCCAGGGATATTATCGGAACTGTCGCCTTTCAGTGCTTTTAAATCCAAAAACTGGGTGGTTTTGATGCCGTATTTTTGTTCGAAGCTTTCCGGTTTAAAGATATCTATATCCGTAAAACCGCGCTTGAGGGCGTAAACGTGGATGTGCGGGTCCACCAGCTGCAGCACGTCCAAATCGGATGTAATCAGCATGGTTTCGATGTCTTTTTTGGCGGCGGCGCAAGCCAGCGTACCCATAATGTCGTCGGCTTCGTAATCATCCAGTTCGTACAGCGGCCAGTGGAAGGCTTCTAACAGTTCATGCAGAATCGGGATCTGGGCGTAAAAATCGGGCGGCGCCGGTTTGCGGCCGGCTTTATAGTCGGCGTACAGCGCCAGGCGCTTGCGGATATTGGTTTTGGGCTTGTCCCAGGCCACGCACACGTAATCCGGCTTGAGCCGCTTAACAAGCTCCAGCGCCATGGCCGCGAAGCCGTGTACTCCGCCGGTGGGCGTACCATCTTTTGTGCTCAAATTGGGCATGGCGTAATAACCCCGGTAAAATACACTCTTACCGTCAATGATAGCTAATTTTTTACGCTCTGCCATTACCTAGCAATTATACTCTGTTATCCCTGTTATTCCGATTGCTTATGCTCAAAATGAAGAACCCCCCGGCGCCGAAGCGCGCGAGGGGTTCCTGCAGTTAGAGGGTTTACCGGCTGTTGATGCAGCCGTTGCGGATCAGCTCGATCCAGAGCCTGAAGATGCCCGAAGGCGTCGTCATCAGGTCCTGGCAGCTGGGCCACCAGTACGGCGGCATCTCGCTGTACAGACGGGCTCCGCCCTGGCTGAGCCAGACATCGTCCAGGCCGAGTACACGGCGCACGTGCAGTGGCACGTACAATGCGTTCGGGTTGGCCGGAACGTACACCTGGGAGTCAGGCGCGAAGGGCTCGTACCGCTCGCCGTACTGCCGGAGCATCTGCTCCAGCGAGAGCGGTTTGCCCTGCTCGTTGTGCTCGTCCAGCTCGGGGAACAAATACTGGCCGGTGTTTCGGCCGGATGCGAACACCCACTGCTTCATGAGCTCGAGCTCGGTCGGCTCCTTGCCCTCGGGGAAGACCCCGTTGACGTAGGGATGCCGGCGGTCGGCCGGAGCGTTGCACTGGCGCGAACTTCCGAGCACGATGACGCGCTCGAAAGTCGCGCCGGCCAGCTCGGCCAGCTGGATCTGCTCCCAGCGGAGCTGCATCCAGGCAACCGTACCGGCGGGCCAGATGGCCGTGCCGCGGAAGCTCTTCGGGTCGCAGTGACCCTTGAGCGACATGAACGGCAGCGGATCCATGACCCCCAGCTGGTGGTTGACCGTCTTCAGACGGTCTGCCACCTGCTTGGTGGTCATACCAGTCGCCTCCACGAAGTCCGCGATGGACTCCGCGAAGACCTTCGCCGAGCTAACCCGGCGAAGCGTATCCTGCAACTGTTCCGGAGACGGGTTAGGCTCGAGGCCCACCGTCTCGCCCAGTAGGTAGAACTGCTGGCGCTTGTTGTTCCAGCCACCATTCAGCCACCCGTCGGTCGGGACACGCAAGATACTCACCTCCTTACTACAGGTACATGCGGACCGATTTCCGCATTGAACTCATATTATATCATTATTAGCCCTATTTTACAATATATTTAAGCTTAAATTCCCTGCCTGGCTATAATTAATATATGGCCCAAAACACCGAACCTACGCTAATCAAACCGGCGTCCAACATCTTAATCGCCTATTCCGGCAAAAAGCTCGGTAATTTGAGTGAAAAATACAGTCCGGCCGCAGATGTAGAACAAAACCGCAAAAGGTTATTCGCGCCTTTTAAAGGCAAGCACTTAGTTTTGATGGATACCAATGCCGGGATAGATATCGCCCATCTAGACAGCTTGGAGTTTGGCCGCCTACCGGCCTGGGTAAAAGGCGACGGCTTTATTACTTCGAGAACCGACATAGTTATAGGCTTATTTGCCGGTGATTGCCTGCCGGCCGTGTTATATATTCCCGGCCACCCGCTGCTGGCTTTCATGCACATAGCTACCTCTAACGCCGCGCTGGAGTTCCCGGCTAAAATGCTGCGGCTGTTAAAAAATGAGTACCAGGCTGACCCAGCCGACTTAAAATGTTATATCGGCCCGTCGGTTAAGAAAAAATCTTACCGTTTTGAAAGTATTGAGGAGAAGAAATTAGATGGTTCGTGGGAGCCCTACATAACCAACGAAACAGATGGCTGGCACATAGATTTGCCCGGTTATGTGCTCAACGAATTTACCCAAAACGGAATGAATCCAAAAAATATCGAAATCAATAAAATTGATACCGGCGGCGACCCGCATTATTATTCGCACCGCCGCAGCCGGCTGACCGGCGAGCCCGAAGGCCGCAACGGCTTCGCCGTGGCTCTAATCTGATATACTTATTGCTTATATCTATTAATTATTTTATAATATTGTCGATTTCCGCTGTCTGACTGCGGATTCGCAGTTTGACAGAGTAACCCTTCATTCGAGAAATGAGATGCCATGGAAAGCAGTTTCGAAGGTACGCTCGCCCGGCAGATAGTGGACATCGCCAAGCAGCTATTCGCCCAGCGGTTCCACCACCCGGAGTACCTGGTACCCCGGGTCTACGACTCCGAAAAGGCCGTAGAAGAGGCCTGCCGGCAAATGTTCCACTGGGGAGTGGAACACCGTACCGGCCGGCCCTACCGGATGACATTCGAGATGTACAATAAACTCGAAAAGAAACTGGCCAGTATCCTGCTGGCTGACGTGAAGCTCATATTTCCGGCCGAACTGTACGCATCGACTGGCCCGCTCGATGACCATACCGACAAGGACGCGGCCGAGCTCATGCTGATCGCGATGGTCGAAAGCGAGATCGTCGGCTACAAGGAAGGGCTAGATCGGCGCTGGGCCCTGGTGGATGAGTTCAGAGAATTCTTCACCAGGTATGACATCGACATGGAACAAGAGTAGGCCTCCCCAGCCTGCTCCAAGCCCGCCGGTGTTCAACGAACCGGCGGGCGCGCCCGACACATACTCTGTCAAACACTAATCATAATGCTTAAACTTTTTGAGCTTTGTGATTAGCAATTATCTATTTAAACTAATTGCTTAAGTTTGCTAATTATTATATAATAATCTTAGATTGTCGCGGTTAGGCTGCGGCAACGCAGTTTGACCGGGTGTAAACCCACTACCCGAAGGAGGATGATGTCTGATTTCAGCGATGATATCGCGTCCGGCATCGTTCAAGTCGTTGGCTGCTGGCTCACCGTGCGTGATGCCAGTGGCGACAACGACCTGCCCATCCTGGCCATCGCGTTCAACTGGCCCTCCGTGGCCGGCCAACCCGGCCGCGAGGAGTTCATGTGGATGGCCCGCGCTGCCGGCTACTACTCGGCCAGCGACCTGGCTGACATCTTCGAGACCGAGTTCCGGCATGCCTGCAACCCGGTGTACAAGGTCGAGCGCGTGCCGTTCGTCGTCTGCACCGATGTCGCCGGCGACATACCGGCGCTGGACGCCCTCGTGCTGCGGATCACTAACAACCGCGGCACCTTCCTGTCCGAGAAGCGCCTCCTCGATGAGGCGCTGCGCCGGACGCTGGGCGTCGTCGACGATCTCGACGTGCCGTACCACCTCAACTTCATCAGGAGGTACGACTCGAGCGACTGGTACGGCATCCGTCTGGCTCTGGAACCGCTGATCCGGGCCAACCACCATCGGATGCAGGACTTCTACGTCGACACCCTCGACTCGATCTTCGAACTGGAGAGCGAGCCGGAGCTGGAGAGCGAGCCGGAGCCCGAGCGGGAGCCGGCGCCGCTGTCGGCGTACGAGAACTTCCACCGCAACTTCGGCCTGTAGGCGGAGTTCAGCGGCGGGTAGCAGCAGCTTGCCCCGGGGTCAACCGACCCCGGGGCGCCCCCCTATATCCGGTCAAACATTAACCAGAGATTTTGAAATTCAAAGTTTGCGGTTAATTAATTAGTCTTCGTTTAATTCTAAGAAGTGGTACATGCCCGTAACGTGGACGCGGTCGGTTTCGTCGCGGCTGTCGAAGCAGTGCTCGTCTTGGTCGCCTTTATCTCCGTCCCGGTCGCCGTCACTCTCGTGGTCGCCGTCGTCGTGGTGCCCGTGGCCGTCGTCATCTTTTGCGCACTTATGGCCGGTAACGTTCCAATCGTTTTTAGTGTCGGTATCTTTTTTGGGCGGAACGCGTTTGAGGCGGGTGCCGGCTCCAACTCCAGTAATCGCCGGGTTGAGGTAAGTATGGTCGCTGCCCCAGCTTAGCCCGTCGACGAGTACATTTTGGGTGTTATACAAACCCAAACGGTCACCGGCATACTGCAATCCGTTACTCAGCAGCGGCGTGACTTGCAGCTTTTTATGTTTATGGATAATAGTTGAACTAGAAAATGTAACAATCACCCCGTTGTTATCCTTAATTTGCCAGCCGGTGATGTTTACATCCTGCTTGGTCGGGTTGTTTATTTCTATCAGTGGGCGCTTACTGGCGGTTGGCGTGTTATCGTCTGAACACCTGAAAATAACTTTATTGAACAATATCCCAGAATTATTAGCTGACTCAGAAGTAATATGATTATTTGCTAAAGCTACAGTATTGCTATGTAGTAAAGCCTTGACAGTAGCACCAGTAAACGAGAAAACTAAAATAAATGAAATAGTAAATAATGTCATTGGTAATGCAATGTTATTTTCTGCCTTACTAATGACTGTTGCCCTGCGTAAACGATACGGTTGTTTTTTCTTGTAATATTGAGCAAGTTTTATTGTTTCGGTAATCATTATTATTAATGCTGGAATATAAATCATAGACATTAAGCCAATTGGTTTTTTGGACCAATTTAGAAAACCGCCAATATATGGCATATGATAAACCGCCTGCCCTCTAACAAGTCCTGAAGTAATCGGTTGATCTGCAGTAGAATTAGCATCGCCCTTAGTTACGTAGTAAGTTACATTTTGTTTTTCATATTTATTTATTACCCTGTGTGTAATAGTCGTATTCAATTTTCTTGGGTTGGCATAGGTGATTACATCCCCGATTTTTAAAGTTTTTTCGGGGACTCGGTGCATCAATACCAAAGATCCCTTAGGAATAATCGGGCGCATGCTGCCAGTTTGTACGGTTAAAGCTTTCCAGCCAGTAACCGACAAATTAAATAGCAGCATTACGCCGCAACATATCAATAGGAAAGTAATGCAAATACTAATGAAAAGTCTTTTTGGCCACTTCATTAGTAACTACTATTTTATTATTCGTTACCTACAAAATTTATAGTGTAAGAATTTAGCGTGTTACCACTTGGACTATAGGATGCGTCCAATGTTACAGTTTCAGTACAGGTTGCAATACCACCATTTGCTGCTACCGTACCTGGAATTGGCGCGCTGCCTCCTGCCCATGAACTAATGGGGAAACTAACACTGCCGCTACCACAATCTAAAGCCATAGTAACTGCGCTAGGCGGAATTTGAGAACCTGCAAAACTGCTCGGTATACTTGCTGTTATTGTAAGCGGGCTTGTATCGTTATTTTGCAAAAAGAAAGTAAATGACTTGGGAATATTTGGTTTTAGCGTTGCAGTTAATCCAGTTGCACTATTTCCAAAAGGATCTACAGCGGTCCCAATTTGGAGCATGGGAGTTCCACTAGTTAAATTGTTATCTGTTAAGGCTACTGTATTTGATGTTACTGCTGCGAATGTTACTGCACCGACGAGTGTTGCGACCACTCCCATTGTGCCGATGGCGCGGGCCATTGGACTGATTTTTCTGATACCTAACATACACCCTCCTCTTTATTTAGTGATACACCATCGATTATGGGTGCGATTTAGCGAAGCGGCAAGGTAGTTAAAGCAACGGAAGTTATACAACGTTTTGTAACAGATTAAAAAAACAACTTGTAGACTTAATAGCTACGAATAATAGCTATAATGCTTATGAATGAAGCACGATAAGCCAGCTTACCAATTAAGCGGCAGCCGCGTACTTGAGCTTTACGGCAGCCGGGCCGAAGGCTTGCCTGCCGGCGAGGCGGCTAAAAGGCTTAACAAGTTTGGCTTTAACGAACTTCAACAGATAAATAAAGAACCTCTTATATATAAATTGCTGCGGCAGTTCCAGGACCTGATGATTATCCTGTTGCTGGCCAGCGCCGGCATTTCGATTTACCTGCAGGAGTACCGCACGGCTGCCATCTTGTTCGTGATCGTAATTGTTAACGCCACCATTGGTTTTTGGCAGGAACATAAAGCCGAAAATATAATGGCCAGTTTAGAAAAACTGGTGGTAGCTAAATCGCGGGTAATGCGCGACGGCAGTTTAATAGAAATACCCACGGCCCAACTGGTACCCGGCGATGTTATTTACCTGGCGGAGGGCGACAGCGTGCCGGCCGATGCCCGCATACTTACCGAAAATATTTTTAGCACCAACGATTTCGCCCTAACCGGCGAAAGCAACCCCAGCCGTAAATTCCAGCACGCCATTAAGGGCGAAGTTACCCTGGGCCGGCGGCACAACCTGGTGTTTATGGGCACAACCGTAGCAACCGGCGACGGCCATTGCGTGGTTATCGGTACCGGCATGCAAACAGAGTTAGGCCGCATTGCCAACTTAAGCCAAAGCACCAAACAGGATTTAAGCCCGCTGCAAAAAGAGATGAACCACCTGGCCGCCACTATAACCAAAGGCACGGTAATTTTAGGCGCCATTTTAGCGCTGATAGCTTTTAAGGAATCTTTGGGCATTAAAGAGTCGTTCGTTTTTGCCATTGGCATTGCCAGCGCCATGATCCCGCAGGGCCTGCCGGCTGAGGTAAGCACGGCGCTGAGCAGCGCCGCCAACCGCTTAGCCAAAGCCAAAGCCCTTGTAAAAAAACTCAGCGCCGTCGAAACCCTGGGCAGCACCAGCATTATCCTTACCGATAAAACCGGCACGTTAACCAAAAACCAGATGACAGTCGAGCAAATATTAATTGGCGGGCGGGCGTTGTGGGTTACCGGCACCGGCTACCAGGCTAACGGCCAAATTTGCGACCAGTTACATAAGCCGTTAAAAAAATCCGAGCTCGGGCAATACGAATTATTTTTTGCTACCGGCGTATTTGCCAGTAACGCCATCATCCGCCCGCCGGACGAGCAGCACGGCAACTGGTACACGCTGGGCGACCCAACCGAAGGCTCATTAATCACCCTGGCCCATAAAGCCGGCATTAACGATACCGAACTGCACACCCGCTACCCGGAAATTTACGAGTTTACTTTTGACTCGGCCCGCAAGCGGATGAGCTCAATCCGCAATTACCACGGCCCGAAAATATTTTGCAAAGGCGCGCCGGACAGCGTACTGGCTGTTTGCAACCGGATTTTAGACGGCAACATAATACGTAAGCTTACCGTAAAAGACCGAGAAAGCATAATGGCCCGCGACAGCCTGCTGGCCCAAAGCGCCATGCGCAACTTGGCCTATGCCTATAAAGAAACTGCCGATGAAGAAAAACTGACCATGGCCGAAGCCGAATCGGACCTTATTTTCCTGGGCCTGGTAAGCATGATCGACCCGCCGCGCGATGAAATTCCCGAAGCCATGGCCGCGGCAATTAAGGCCCACATTCCGGTTTGCATTGTAACCGGCGACAACGCTTTAACAGCCAGCGCCATTGCCGTAAAAACCGGCCTGGCCGCTACCGCCCAGGACTTACGCATTATTACCGGCGAGCAACTTCAAACAATGGAAAACAGCCAGGTAATAAGCGCTCTAACTGATGGCAATGTAATATTCAGCCGGGTGGCGCCGGAAGATAAGCTGCGAATTGTGGAGTTAGCTAAATCGGCCAGAAAAGTCGTAGCAGTAACCGGCGACGGCATTAACGACGCCCCCGCCCTCAAACGGGCCGACATTGGCGTGGCCATGGGAATTACCGGTACCGATGTGGCCAAGCAATCGGCCGACATAATTTTATTGGACGATAGTTTTCATACGCTGGTTAGCGCCATCCAGGAAGGCCGGGTAATCTTCCAAAATATCCGCAAAGCCGCCATATCAGCTTTAACAAGCAATTCCGGCGAACTGTTTACAGTGCTGGTTAGCTTAGCGGCTTTTAGTTTATGGGATATACCAATCGCTATCCCGGCCGTGCTGATTTTACTAATCGATTTGATGGCCGAGCTGTTCCCGATTGCCTCATTGGGCTGGGACCCGGCCTATGGCGAGCTAATGGACGAACAACCGCGCCGGCAGCAAGACCATATTTTAAATTGGAAGCGGATTACAGACCTGGCGCTGTGCGGCATTTTAATGGGCGGTTTGGCTTACGCTAATTTCTTATTTTTTATAGAAAGGCATGGAGGCCAGGCCACTCATTTTGACAAACACCAACCGGCCTTATACGCCAGTGCCGTAACCTTAACGTACTTGACCATAGTTACCTGCCAATTCGCTAATATCCTGATCCGCCGCACCCATTCTTTCCGCCGCTCGCTGCTAAGCAGTTATTTATGGAGCAATAAGCACTTGCTGGCGGCGTTTTTACTTTCGTTTGCCGGTATCTTGATAATTGCCTACGCTCCCATTGCCCAAAACTACCTGGGCAGCGGACCCTTAGGCCTTACCGATTGGCTGTTAGCCTTGGGCGCGGCCTTTATTTATATTTTTGGGCGCTGGTTAATAAATTTCAAAATCAGCTTAGCAGATTAGCTTCTATAAAAGTTTTAGCGTTGAGTTTGAACTCGTCTATATCACTGGAGTTATTAATAAAAGTAAAATCGGCTAAATCTTTAATGGCTCCCATATTTAGCGTAGTGGAGTCTGCACCTTCGGCGCGCTCCATTTCAGCCTGCTCTTCGGCCAGGAACTGTTCGTAGGTCTTCATATCTTCGGGCGACCGTAACCTGGTATGAATACGGTCGTACCGCAGCCGCGGGTCAGCATCCAACCAGATAACTTTCCCGCCTAGTTTATGTACACGGTCGGCTTCGCCGGTATTGCGCAAACTGGCCAGGGCTAAGCCCTGCTTACCCCGGCCTTGTTCGTGAAAATGTTTCAGGGCTTTATCTACTAATACGCCAAGCCCGTAGTCGCGCCGCCACTCTTCACTGATACTTTTAAGCACAGCCCTTTCTATCGGCTCACCTCGTTTGGTTGCTTCTTGCCGGAGCAAATCGCTAACGGACACAAACAAAAAGTTAAAGTCACTGGCGAGTAGATGCCCGACTGTATCTTTGCCGCTGCCGCCGGTTCCGGATAATCCGATGATAATCATATCTTGGGTTTAGTATATATATCAGCCGTTAAAATTGCGCAACCGCAGCGGCTCAGATTTAGCCGAATCCCGCAGCCTAATAATAGCCCGGCCCTCAATTTGGCGGATGCGCTCGCGGGTTAACCCGAATATTAGCCCGACTTCATCAAGGGTTTTCGGCACACCGTCGATTAAGCCGTAACGTTCGGCAATTACACGTGCTTCGCGCTCGGGTAGTATCGCAATTAACTCGTATAACAAGCTCTGCGTTACGCTATTATTCGTTTCGGTAACCGGATCGGGCGATGATATATCTTCTTGCAATTCGCCTAAAGAATCGCCTTCCCGTCCGTCACCCTGCGGTTGCCGCACATCCAAGCTAACGGGCGCCACGGTATTTTGTTTTATGAAAGCCACCCTTTCGGGGGATAAGCGGGCTGCGGCAGCAATTTCCTCGTCACTCGGGTTCAGGTTATCAGTGGCACTAATAAGATCTTGCGTGGCCCGGTAAATCTTATATACGTCTTCTACGATATGAATTGGTAAACGGATGGTAAGCGCATTTAAGGCGATGCCCCGGGTTATGCCCTGGCGGATCCACCAGGTGGCGTACGTACTGAACTTATACCCCCGGCGCCAATCATATTTTTCGGTGGCCCGGTAAAGCCCCAAATTGCCTTCTTGGATAAGGTCCAAAAACGATAAGCCGCGGTTGCGGTATCTTTTAGCGACACTTACAGACAGGCGTAAATTTGAGGTAACCATTTTATGTTTTGCGGCCATATCGCCGCGTTCGATACGCTTGGCCAGGGCTATTTCCTGGCTGTGGGTCAGCAAAGGGTATTGGCCGATTTGCCTTAAATAAATCAGCGTGCTGTCCATCGACTCTTCATGCCGCGGATCGAGATGCTCTTCGTCATTTTCATCGGGCTGCGGATCGTCGGGCTCGGCCTCTTCCGTAACAACTTCAAAGCCTAAAACAGCGCCTAAATTAGCCCATGGGGTTTCACCCTCTGGCGCGGGCTTTTGTTCCGGTTCTATCGGGCTGTAATAATCGTCCCTGTCGACTGCCATAGGGGGTGTATTATACAGTTTTTACTGGATATAGTCGTGAAGTTTTTTGGCGTCTTTGTGCTTGCGCAGCTTAGCCAGGGCTTTGGCTTCGATCTGGCGGATGCGCTCGCGGGTAACGCTGAACTCCTGGCCGACTTCTTCGAGCGTGTGGCTTTTGCCGTCTTCCAGGCCAAAGCGCAGTTTCAGAATTTTCTGCTCGCGTTCGGTTAAAGTTCCGAGAATTTGCTTAACTTGCTCTTTCAGCAGCTGGCCGGTGGCCGACTCTTCGGGACTAACGGTGTCCTCGTCTTCAATAAAGTCGCCCAGTACGCTGTCTTCTTCGTCGTCACGGACGCTGGCATCAAGGCTGGAAATATCCTGTTTGATTTTCATGATGTGCTCGACTTTATCGACATCCATTTCCATGGCCACGGCGATTTCTTCGTTGGTTGGCTCACGGTTAAGCTCTTGGGTCAGGCGGCGCTGGGTGCGCAGCAGCTTGTTAATAGTTTCCACCATATGCACCGGAATACGGATGGTGCGGGCCTGGTCGGCGATGGCCCGGGTAATGGCTTGGCGGATCCACCAGGTGGCGTAGGTCGAGAATTTAAAGCCCTTGTCGGGATCAAATTTCTCGACGGCGCGTAATAAACCGGTGTTGCCCTCTTGGATTAAGTCCAGTAAGTCGAGACCGCGGCCGACATAACGCTTGGCAATACTAACCACTAAGCGCATGTTGGCTTCGGCCATTTTATCTTTGGCGTCTTTGTCGCCGGCTACGACCCGCTGGGCCAAAGCTAATTCTTCTTCGGCATTTAATAGCGGAATTTTGCCGATTTCGCGCAGGTATAGCCGCACCGAGTCATCGGCAATGTCATCCATATAAGTACTTTCGTCGAGCACGATTTCTTCTTCGGTGTCTTCGGCGACCCATTCGTCGCTAAAAGACGTTGGGTCGGGTTCGGTGGCGCCGATAATTTCGAAACCTAGGTCGCTCAGTTCGCCGTACAGCGAATCGAGCACATCAATATTAGCCGGCGTATCCGGAATCAGCGCGAAAATGTCGCGCTGGTCAATTTTGCCGTCTTTTTTAGCTTTATCGATAATTTGCTTACGCTCTTTATCAAAAGTATTGGCTGCCGGGCTTTGGGCCACGACGGTTTTTTTATCAGACATTAATATCCCCCTGTTACGGTTGTTTAATTAATTGGTTTAAGGCATTCACTTGTTTAATCAAGTCTGCCATTTCGCTTTCATCTGTTGTTTGCTGCATGGCGGCGGCCAGGCGGTGTTTTTGGTTTTTTACGTAACTGTCTATCAGGCGCGCCCTTAGGCGGTTAGCTTGCGTCTGCAATTGCTCTATTGATAATCCCTGATAAAGTTCTTCAAACTGTAACGAAATGATTTTGACATAATCGGCGATAGAATGCAAGCCTTTAGCGGCTTGCGGGTCGCCGGAAAATTCCGGGTTGAGCCGTAAAAACTGAAAAAGCGTGCGCGGATCGCCTTCGTCAAAGAAGTCTGTTTTGCAGGTGTGCAGCAAGTTGCGTAATGCGGGCTGCATTAAAACCATCGCCAAAAAGTGGTTTTGCAGCTTGCGGCGGTCGGCCGCATCTTTATCGGTTAGCGGCGCCGGTTGGCGGACTTTGCGGCGGGCAGTTGGCTGGTTCTCGCCCTGGCGGCGGAGCTTGTCCTGCACGGCCGAAACCGATGTGCCGGCCAGTTCGGCGGCCCGGCGTACATAATGCTCGCGTTCTACCGGGTCGCGCAATTGGCGGATAACTGTAAGCATGGCGTCGGTAAACGCTTTTTTGCCCTGCACCGAGTTTAAGTCCGATTGGCGGGCGTAATGGTTAAGCAGCCAATCGAGGGCGTAAACGCTGCCTTCGATAGCTTTTTGCCAGGCGGCCGGCTGTTTGCGTACCAGTTCGTCGGGATCTTTGCCGGATGGCAGCACTACTACGCTTAAATTAACGCCTACTTTCTGGGCAATGGGAATTACCCGCTCGGTAGCCGCCAGGCCGGCGGCGTCGGCGTCAAAACAGATGCGGATATCGCCCGTAAAGCGGCTTAGGGCTTTAATCTGCATTTCGGTCATGGCCGTGCCGGCGGTGGCCACCACGTTTTTGACGCCGGCCTGGTGGCTGCTGATGACGTCCATGTTGCCTTCGGCCACCACCACGTAGCCGGAAGTGCGGATAGCTTCTTTTGCTAAAAATAGCCCGAAGATATGGCGGCTTTTATCGTAAATTGGCGTCGATGGCGTATTGATATATTTTGGCCCCGGCTCGTCGTTTAATATGCGGGCCGTAAAGCCGATTGGTTTGCCAAACGGGTCGCTCAAAGGAACCATAATGCGGCCGCGGAACATGTCGCCTACCCCGTGGCGGCGTTCGGTAACCAGCCCGCTGCGCTTCATTTCTTCGGCGGTAAAGCCTTGTTTGGTCAAATAATCTGACAGCACCCGGCCGTCGGCCGGCGAGTAACCCAGCCGCCACTGTAAAATAGTTTCTTTGCTAAAACCGCGCTCGGTGCGCAGATATGTCAGGGCCTGGCGGTTGGCGGTGAGTTGGCGCTGGTAAAAGTTGGCGGCTTTATCGCTGGCCTGCTCCAGCCGCTCTTTTAGCTTGGCCTGGTAGTTATTGCCGCCGCTGTATTGGGCAAGTTCAACGCCGGCTTTGCGGGCCAGGTATTGCAGCGCGGCTTTAAAATCCAGGCCTTCCATTTCCATGATAAAGCCAAACATGTTGCCGCCTTTGCCGCTGCTGAAGTCGTGCCAAATCTGCTTTTCGGGGCTGACCATAAAGCTCGGCGTCCGCTCATTACTAAATGGGCTCAAGCCCTTATAATTGCGGCCCGCGCGCTTTAACTCCACGTATTCGCCAATGACATCCTCAATATTGAGGCGGCTTTTAACTTCCTCTACGCCATCCATCTCTTAAGTGTACAGTCTACCGTAACCAGCTAACAAATTCGGTAAAAATACTAACAACAAGTTACAATATTGCTTATGCCGCCAGAAGACAAAGGTGAAAAAGCTAATGCCGCCAACGGCCAGTTTGATTTTATACTTAAACCGCAGACTCAGCCTAAAGCCAGCGGCCCCGGCTTTCGCAACAAAGCGCTAATGGTGCTTGGACTGGTGGTAGTGGTGGGCATGATTCTATCGGTTATAGCTGTAATTGCGACCAGCGGCAAGGGTGATAGTAAACAGCAGCTGTTAGACTTAGCGGCCACCCAGCAGGAAATAATCAGGGTCAGCACTAACGCCAACATTAACGCCAAAGGCCCCACCGCCAAAACTTTGGCCGCCAACACAGCCGCAACCGTCCAAAGCGAACAGAACGACCTGGTAATTTATCTTAAATCCAAACATATTAAAGTTAACCCCAAATTATTAGCGGCCAAAAAAAGCGCGGCTACCGACGCCGCTTTCGCCGAAGCCGCCCAGAATAATAAATACGACGCGGCCTATATCGATTACCTGGCCGTTAATAGCGCCGTTTACCAAAAAAACATGTCGCAGCTTTATACAAACGCTAAAAGCTTAAAGCTGCGCAGCATATTATTTGACGCAAACGCCAGTATTGATATCCTGGGCAGTACCGCTAAAGCGCTAAACGGTTAGTCACTAAGTTATAGCTGTGCTTAATTAAGTCTTGGACTTCTTCCCAGGCTAGCTGGCCGCTTAATATTACGGTGTTCCAGTGTTTTTTATTGAGATGGTAGCCCGGCAAAACGCTTTCGTAACGCTCGCGGAGCACTTCGGCCAGCTGGGGTTCGCACTTCAGGCTGATCTGTACCGGAGCCGATTTTTCGCTGACCAGGGCGAACATTTTATCCTGGCCTTTAACCTTAACTTTATAAACGGCCACATTTTCGCCAAACGGGTAATCCAAAAAAGCATTAGGCATGCCCAGCAGATATTCTTCGACTTGTTTATGGCTTACCAGGTGCCGCACGGTTAAAGCCCTCAATATGTTCCAGGTAATATTTAAGTTCGGTGATCGAACGCCGGATGTCGTCTAAAGCCCGGTGGGCTTTGGGCGGGTTGAACTCTTTGTTGCCCTGCCCCAGCCACCACAACTTAAAAGCCGTGACGTCCAGCATCCGGTAATGCAGCAGCTTGGCGAAATCTTTCAGCCAGTAATCGACAAATTTCCGGTCCATGCGGATGGTATTGCCGGCCAGGTAAACCGCCTCGCCCGGCATATAATATTTTTCTACAAGAGTTATTAGGTCTTTTTCGACCTGCTTTTCCGGCAGGCCGCTGTGCATATCGGTAATTACTTTTTCTACTTCTTCGGGCCGCTGCGACCAAAAAGGTGATTTCTTTAATAATTTGCGGATGGTCGCTTCGGCGTGCGAAATAGACGAGTGGTAGGTAGCCAGCTCCTTAAGGTTGGCATCGGTAATAATTACGGCCACTTCTAAAATCCTGTTATCGGCCGGTTCCAAGCCGCTAAATTCCATATCCAGCCACAAAAATTTTGCCGGCCGTTCGTTTCGCTTCATACCCTCATTTTAACAGAGGTAGGAAGCTTGCGCTTTAATTTTGGCGCAAAGCTTGCAAAGTTGCCGCCCAGTTGAGCCGCTCTTCTACTGCTTTCTGGATATCCGGCCCGGCCTTTTTTGTTATTTTATTGCTGTTATCGCCGGCGACAATGCTGAATTTATAACTTAGCTTGGGTTTTTGCAGGCCGAGGGCTTTGGCTTTGGCCAAGCAATCATCGTGAAAACCGGCACATTGCGGCGCCAGATCCAGCCATTTTTGGATATTTGAATCGTAGTTTAATTCAACGTCGGCCCGCAAACTGTCGCTGCGGGTAACTTCGGCATCGCCTTGCTGGTCAAATATAAAATTGCCGGTGCTATAAACAATTAATTTGCCTTTATAAACTTCGCTGTTTTGTACCCAGTGCGGGTTATTAGCTACAACAAATTCCGAGCCTTGGTCGGCAACTTTGTGGGCGATTTCCTGTTGTACCGGGTCAGCCTTGGCCTTATATTCAACGCCCATATGGATAAAAGCGAACACCGGCATTACGGCGGCATACTTTTGCATGTTCTCTATTTCCCCGGGTAGCGGCTTGCGGTAAAAATAGTGCCAGGCGCAAAACGCGACCGGCAGGCCAGCTTTTTTGATGGAGTTATCGGAGTAGCTAACCCGCACCGGTAAAGAAATTACTTCGCAAGTATCACCTAAATTACCCGGTTCGTAATTACCATAATGCTGGATGCCGTTTGCTTCTAAAGCTTGCCGGGTCTCTGTTAAACCGGTAGGACCCATGTTATCCGAATGGTTGTTAGCTAAATCAATAATGTTGAAATATTTGGCGGCATAAGGCAGATATTCCGGTTTGCAGTTAAATTTTAGCTGGTTTTCCTGCTGGTCCATCGGCACATCGGTTTTAGTAGTGGGACACTCTAAGTCCGCTACCCAGGCATCGTATTTTTGGCGGTCAAAAGTGTCCAACTGGCTGAACGGATAATTATAATCCAGAGTACCATCAGCCTTAACGGACCAAGTCTGGACCCGCCTGGCCCAAAAAATTGTGCCGTTAAACAAATAAGAACCGGCCACGGCTTTGGCTTGTTTGGCCGGCAGTATTGCCGCAGGTAATTTATTTGTTGACGGAGCGGTGGCGGTGTTTACATGCCAAACCACTGCCCCGGTTACCAGCACTATCCCCAGCGCTAATATGTAACGCCACCGGGGAAATTTCATATTAATTTTTTTTATCTTTGTTGTTCAGGAATTCGAGGGCGGCCGAGTTAATACAAAAACGCATGCCGGTCGGCTGGTCCGGTGCGTCGTTAAACACATGGCCGAGGTGGCTGCCACAGTTTGCACAGGTTACTTCTACCCGGCTCATGCCTAGCGTGGTGTCTTCGTGTAAATTGACCGCGCCCTTGGTGGCGACGTCGAAAAAGCTGGGCCAGCCGCTGCCGCTATCGAATTTGGTGTTGCTGCTAAACAGCGGTGACTTGCAGGCGCCGCATAAATACATGCCGTTGTCTTTGTTATGTAATAGCTCGCCGGTAAACGGCGCTTCGGTGCCTTTTTCGCGCAGTATTTTATACTGCTCCGGCGTCAGCATCTTTTTCCATTGGTCGTCAGTTAAGTTAGCTTTTACCATGTTTTTTCTCCTTTTTGCCCCACTGCCAGCGGGGATACTCGCCTTTGGCGTAACAGATACCGATAAATATCAAGGTGGCTGATAAAAATAATAAGCAGAATGATACTACATGGACAGTATGTTTTACGGTATCGGCATTGGAAGGCAACAGCAATATAGCGCTAACCGCTACGGCTAAAATGTAAACCGTAAATATTGTCCAGCCTTGCCAGGTAACCGGCATCCAGCCCCAACCGTAGCGGCGGGCTCTAAACCACAACTGTTTACCTTCGGCCATAATATTATTTTACTACTATTTGGCTTCGTCTTTTTTGGAGTCTACCCGGTCGAGGCGCAAGCCGTGCACAATATAATAAATAACCGCCGACACCGCTAATAGCGTTATGACTGCCGAAAAAACCTGCCCCCAACTGATAATCAGCACGCGCCCGCCAGGATGGTTATTCTTATATATTGTCCATTTGGCCGCTTGCAAACCGGATTGGTTGCCGATAATAAACGCTACCAAGGGGTTAATAAAACCGGTAACTATGGCTTCTACCACTTTGCCCACCTGGGTGCCAATGGCTAAACCAACGGCCAAGCCCACTACCCCCTGGGTGCGGACGAAATACATAAAATTACGCTTTGGTTCTTTTACTTCGCTCATAAGATGTCTCCTTTTGAGACAATTATCATTTATCATTTAGCATTTCACAATTTATTTAACATTTACCAATTATAAAATGATAAATAAATGAGCAATGATACCTGATAAATGTAAATTTAGGCGGTTAGGCGGCGCAAAGCTACTTCAAAAGCCGCTTCTTTAAGGTTGGTGTGGCTTTTGCGGGCCTGCTCGTAAATGGTACCGGTGGCGTTAACCAGGTAATTTTCCAGTTCCTGGTTTACTTTAGATTCGTCCCATTCTTCGCCCAGGCGGTTTTGCTGCCACTCCAGGTAGCTGACGATTACCCCGCCGGCGTTGGCTAAAACGTCGGGTATAACTACCGTATCGTGCATATCAAGCGTGCGGTTGGCGTTATCGTTTACCGGCCCGTTGGCCATTTCGATTATGTAGCGGGCTTTGATGTTTTCGGCATTGGCCGCCGTAACGGAATCTTCGAGGGCGGCCAGCACCAGGATATCGACATCCAGGCCTAGCAATTCTTCATTATCGATAGTTTCGCCCTGCCCGAAATTAGATAATTTGCCGCCCTTCTTTTTGAAATCGAAAAGGTGTTTGGCGCTTAAGCCGGTTGGCAAATAGACGCCGCCGCTGGTATCTGTTGCGCCCAGCAGCTGCCAGTTGTGCTGGTCTTGTTCGGCAACCATTGCGAAGAATGCCCCGACGTTGCCAAAACCTTGCACGGCATAAGTCAGTTCCTCTTGGTGGTTATTCATTTTTTTGAGAAGTTCGCGCGTAACGATTACCCCGCCCCGCCCGGTAGCCGCTTCGCGGCCGGCGCTGCCGCCCTTGCCCACCGACTTGCCGGTAAAGCTGGCTTTGGAAGTATCGCCGGTCAGCTTTTCGTACTCATCAACCATCCAGTCGATAATTTTCGCGTCGGTGTTTACATCGGGCGCCGGGATGTCTTTGTCCGGCCCGATATGCGTGTATAAATGGGCTACGAATTTGCGGCTGAGTTCTTCCAGCTCATCTTCGGTTAAGTGTTTTGGGTTAACGGCTACGCCGCCTTTGCCGCCGCCCAGCGGCAGGCCAACGGCTGCCGTTTTGAGGCTCATTAAAGTAGCCAGGGCCCGGACTTCGTCGAGATTAACGTTTTCGTGGAAGCGGATACCGCCTTTATATGGCCCCAATTTACTGTTGTGCTGGACCCGGTAGGCTTTATGCTTTTTGCCGTTAGACAATTCGATTTCGAACTCGTGTTCGGCCTCGGCCTTTAGCAGTTTTTCGATTGCGTCATCGCTCAATCCAATTTGTTTTCCCACGCGCCGAATAATCGATTGTGCCGTGTCTAACATAAGCCTCCTTGTTTACCAATTAGTATACAAGAGATTTATTGTTGGCAGACGCTGTCGCCCAAGTTGGCGAACATGCAATTGCCGGCCCTGTTTAAAATGGAGGCTTGGCTGGCGCCGGGCAAACTAAGCAGTGTGGCCCGGATCTGGGCCGCCGTTTGGTTGTCGCTTAAAGTTTCGGAACCGACTAACTTGCGGCAAAGCCTCAAAGTAGCCGTGCCGTTAGTAATAGTTAGAGTGTAGTCTTTGCCGTCGCAGTTACTGCTGCCGGTTAATTCCAGGCCGCCTACGTATCCTTGGTTAACTTCGTCGTTGGTAGGGCCGGCAATTAATGCGTTAATAGCTACTACGCCGGCATCCTGGCCTTGGTCTACGTTGCGGCTAACCGGAAATACCTGGTCGCTGTCCCCACTATCGGGGTTTTTAGTGAAAAATACCTGCACCGTGCTAACCGGTTGCACCGAAGTATTTTGCTGGTTATCAGTAGCGGTCGGCTGCGGTTGCGCCGGCTGTTGGGGTAAGGTTGATTGGTTGCTGCTGTCGGTGGTCACCGGCGAGTTCTGGGTGGCGGCTTTTTGCTGTTCGTAGCGGGCAGTTTCTTGTTTGACGCGCGGCTCGGCTTTTTGGCTTTGCTTAACCACGACGAAGCCAAGCCCAGAAACGGCTATAGTAATTGCCGCGACGATGGTGATAAAAATTCCTGGCCTACTTCTCATAGTTCAGCCCACCTTATATTGTGCTGTTAAAACACACCCGTTCCCAGAATTGTAGCGAATTAAGTGCCAAAATTCAACTTCCAAGGTGAAAGGTATTACATACGGTCCGGATTTTGGATGCCCAGCAAGCCTAAGCCGTTGGACAGTGTTTGGGCGTAAGCCTTGACCAGCCTCAAACGAAAAGCCTGTTTCTCGCTGCCGATTACCTGGTTAGTCTCGTAAAACTGGTTAAAAACCTGGGCCAACTCGTATAAATAATTAGCCACATGGTGGGGCATCAATTCGGCTGTAGCTAAACTTATTACTTCGGGGTACGCGGTTAGCTTGAACACCAGGCTCCGTTCGGCGGCATCCAGCTCGCCTACTGCCGGGCCGCCTTCCCCGCCTGGCGCTTTGGCCAGGATGTTTTTGGCCCGCACCAGGGCGTACTGCAAATAAGGCCCGCTGTTACCGTGAATGCTCACTGATTCTTTAGGGTCATAAATTATATCGGCGCCAATCCGGTGCTTGAGGAATGAATATTTAACAGCGCCAAGCGTAACCAGTTCGTCGTGGCTGCCGCTGGCCGCCCGGTTGGCTTCGGCGGCGGTGTCTAGTACATCGGTAGCTTTTAAGATATTGCCTTTGCGGCTGCTCATCTTCTGGCCGCCGGCCAACTTAACCAAGCCATGGGTGATATGGCGGGTGGCTTGCACCAGCTGTGGCTTAAACTGCTCTACGGCTTTCAGCACCACAGCCATATATTGCGCTTGTTCATTGCCGGTAATTACTATGGATTTGTCAAAGTGGTAGTCCTCGTATTTCTTAAGAATTAAGCCGACGTCTTTGGCCTCGTAGGTCGGCAAGCCTTCGCTGTTAATAAACACCCGGGCGTGCAAGCCAAAATTGTCGCCGCGGAATATAACGGCGCCGTCAGATTCGGTGAATACGCTGCCTATATGCTCTTTAACAGTCTGCAAACCTAAATCGGCCACTTCACTTTCTGGATAATATTTTTCGAATTTGCTGCCGATGCGCCGGTAAAATTCTTCAAAATACTCATAGCTCCATTGGCGGGTGGTCCAGTAAATTTTGGCCAGCGGCGTGTCGCGGTCGTTTTGGCCGGAAATGGCATACAGCCTTTGGTTTAAGCTTTGGACCTGCGGTTTAATTTCGGGGTTTTCTTCGTAAGCTATGTTGCCTTCAATATACCGGTCAGCCAGCCACTGCGGGCGCTGTTCTACGGGGATAGTATTCAGCCCGTCTGGATTTTCGCCGGCTAAAAAGTTAAGTATGGCCCACATGGTTTTGGCGGCATGCATGCCAACATCGCCGCCAAAGTTCACCCGGTGGACGGTCGCGCCGTTGGCTTCAAATAAATTAGCGATGGCTTCGCCTACTATGCTGGTATAAAGATGGCCGGCATGCAAAATCTTAAAAGGGTTGGGGTCGGAATACTCGGCTACCACTGTTTGGCCGGCCAGGTCCTGGCGGCGGCCGTAATTTTCGCCGGCCTGCAAGATATTATCAAGCTCCGCGGTTAAAACCTGGCCTTGTACTTTTAGGTTTATAAATCCCGGCCCGGCCACGCTAACTTCAGCCAGGTCAGGATTGGACCGTAGTTTTTCGGCAATCGCTTCTGCCAGTTGCCGCGGGTTCTGCCCGGCTTGCGACGCCAGGCGCATGGCAATATTAGTGGCAAAGTCGCCAAATTGGGAGTCCGGCCGCGTTAGTTCGGGCCGTAAATCGCTGCCGTGCACTTCGTCGGCCGCCCGTTTAACCGCATCAGAAAATTGCTGCTCCATAAGATGGCTTTAGTATAGCAACCTAATTGCCGCGGCGGGAACTATCCGCCACGCTGATTACCCGGTAAATCACCAGGTACATTACGCTCAACAACGAAAAGAACAAACCGGTAACCGTTAAGGCCCTCGGGTGGCCCAACGGGTCGATGATGCGGTCCGAAACGTTGACAATTAATCCGGCCGGGTCGGTTAAAACGTCCCAAGTATTCCAGCGCAGGTCGCGACCCAGGTAAATGGCAAAACTGCTTATCAAAAGGGTCAGCGCGATCATCACATGGGCCCGGCGCAGGCCGAACCGCTTTATAAACTGTTTATGGACGATGTACAGGCTGGTAAAGCCCAGCGTAAAACCGCTGATTACCAACGTAGATATTAAGATGATGTCGTAAAGCTGGCTGACTTCGCCGGTCGGATAAACATGGATGTAATCGCTCAGCACGTACCAGGTATTGGGCAAAAAGATTAGCCATAAAATGCCAGCCAGCAAAGTTTTCCAGTGACGCCACTGCTTGCTTTGCAGCAATTGCACAAGGGCTAGCGACAAGCCAAAAGGCACCCAGGTCAGCAACAAATTCCAAGGGATATAGCCGTGCCGGGTACTGCTTGTGGCAATTACCCGCAGCGACAGCATTACCAGGCTCAACAGGTTGAGGATCAAAACAGCCTCGACTATCCGCCGCAGCTCCTGGCTCATGCGTAAGCCCATAATGCTTAGATTATACGTCAACTTATATGTAATTGATTAACCAGTTGGGGCTGCCGGTAATGTTTTGAAGCCGGAATTCCAGTTCTTTGAGCTGGTTTTCGAGCCCTTTTTGGTCGAGCCCTAGTACATTTAGGGCTACGAATGGTTCGTGCACGTTAAAGCCGCAAAAGGCTAGCGTACCGTGGTTAACCGGGTGCAGTACGTCTAAAATAGTCGCTTTATTCTGGTTCTCTTTTTTGTAGTAATAATCCGGGTGGCCGGCCGCAGCCACTACCATGGCCTGCTTGCCGTGCATCAGGCCTTTTTCGTAAGTTTTGCCGCCGTCCCAGGCCACGCCCATGGCCAGTACCCGGTCGAACCAGCCTTTTAATATGGCGGGCACGCCAAACCACCAGATGGGTGAAACAATAAATAGCAGGTCAGCTTGCTTGATCTTTTGCAGTTCGTTAACGATATCCGGCGAAAATGCCCAGTCGTTTAAGCTGGCGTGCTTTTGCTCGAGCATGTAGTTCACATGCGTGCCCGACAGCGTGGTAAAGTCCCACTTTTGGGCTACCGGGTTAAAGCCCTGGGCGTACAAATCGCTGATAGCAATCGCATGGCCCTGGTCTTTCATGATCCGGAACACCTCGTTTTTCAATGCAGACGTAAAAGAACTCGGCTCGTGGTGGGCATAAACAATCAACACGTTCATCAGTGCTTAATTATACTTTAAAAAGCATTAGCTTGATGAATTTAGGCTACTAAAAAACTACTTTGTTTCTTGGTTCGAGGCCTAAATACGACCTGAACAAGTTACAAAGTAGTTTCTAGTTTAACGTTTAACAGCTCTAATACACCCTAAAAAAGCTGGAAATATTTACGCGGCAGCGCCAACCGGGCGGACTGCCTGGTCGGTGATCTTAAAGATCATCTGGCTGATCTTCCAGCTGCCGGTACTCGTCTTAATGACGATGTACTCAATGGTTCCTTTAACTGTCCAGGCATAACGCTCGCCTTTGTCGGCAACGTAGTGGACGTGCTCGACCGACGTGGTTACCCTTGCCTTGCGCGAATTCTGCATGCGGATGGCCAGGCGCTTAATGAAGTGCCGGGTGGCGTAAAAGTAAGCGCCAATTTCGCGCCGCCAGCTTTCTATCAACCGCTTTTTAGGCATGATAGCCGGGCTTTCGCCGCTCAGCTCTTTGGCGTCCACGTATGGCTTTTCTACGAAATATGATTCTAACCGTTCCCACTGCTTCATATCCTGCAATTGGGCGACAGCTTCAACTACATCTTTAATCTGATCTTTATCGTTCATTTTGGAATTCCTCCGTACTAAAAGTACTGTTATTTATCTTGTGCTACTGTGAGATAACTCACGGACAAACATAATCAGTACGAGGATCGGTTCCATGCAGCCAATATACGTCCAGCTCGTGGGCTAAACGTTTGATACGCAAGTGTTCGCGCACCGATGCCCGCCTGCGGGCTAAGCTCAATTGCATACTTACTAAAAGCGCAATGGCGCGCAGTGCTCTACGCTGCAATTTTTTGCGCCGGCTGGCCAGTTTGATGCAGGGCCGGGCTATAAATTTGATGCAGGCGTTACACTGCGAAGAGAAGGTCCGGTATATTTCCAGATATTGCTTGCGGCGCTGAATCCGAAGTTTGGACGCCGCGCCAGCTTTGCGAGTAAATCTGCTGCGCATCGTACTTTTAGTCTAGCATTTATGCTTAGCACTCTTCAAACATAAGTGCCAAAGCTTAAATATAGCTGAAGTTTTAACAGGTAGT
Source organism: uncultured Candidatus Saccharibacteria bacterium (assembly GCA_964460855.1). Taxonomy (GTDB): domain Bacteria; phylum Patescibacteriota; class Saccharimonadia; order Saccharimonadales; family UBA10212; genus CAYWQH01. Next base: position 22,530 of record CAYWQH010000009.1, on the reverse strand, counting down.
TTTAAGCAAAAGCGCTATAAATAATACGACGTTGTAATTGCTATTTACCATACATGCTATAATTTCGATAGCGAGTGTAAGCTAGCGATACGGTTTTCGTTATCCGCAAAAATAGCATTCGCTAGAGGGATGGCTTACTGGGAGGTGGGCCATCTTTTCTTTTGTAAAAACGCTAGCTTACACTACCCTTAATTTTCGACTTAGGCCAGAGAAACACCGTCGGCAAGAAAGTACAATACGTCTTCTTCGCCCCTAATAGTTAATATCGTATGGCTTATTAATTTAAAACCTATCTCTTCGGCTAATTCCCCTTCAAGATATTGCAATGCGTTTTTGCACCTCATCCATTCCAGTTGATTTTGCCCTTTGGGGTCTTGCTCAAAACCTTCGCGTAATTTTGCTACCGTTATGCCCTGCTGGTTTTTAGAAAGTTTGCTTATGATGTGCCGGAGTGTGTCGTCGGCTTCTATGCTTACCGCTTCTCCATTGGCCATTAAATTTAATCTGCTTATACCAGCTTCCTTGTTCTCGGCTTTATCAGTATGTTTGCTTCTTCTAACATTTCGCATTTGAGCTTGCTGACCCGTATCAATTTCCTTCGTACCGAATTCGAAACTTAAATCAGGCCGCTTGGAATAGCGGGTCCCGCCTTTTGCTCCGGAATAAACAATTGGAAATGCGAAGCCAAGCCGCCCGGATTCCAAAAATATCGCTTTCCGGTCGCTGCTAAAACAGGCATAAAAAACCTGGTTATTCTTTGCGTCATATAAACTTTTAAAATCACTTGATTTTAGAGGTTTATCACTTGCCGTAATCATTTTAAGAATTTCAGCTTGCCTTCGGGACAATAGCATTGAGCCGGATATCCCCTCATCATTTGTCAAGGTAACTTCTACTTTTATACCCCTCTTTGTCTTTTCGTTCAGATCATCTGAGTTAAGAGGCGGGGTTTCAACTTTTTCGGCAGGCTGTTCTATCGCCGGTATAGATTGCTCCGTTTCGATATAAGAGACGGGTTCCGGCTTGTCGGTAATTGTTGCTTCAGGTTCTGATTCAGTTGTGAGGTCTAGTGTCGTCAGCACCGTTACAGAAGCTGCCTCGTGAACTCCGGATAATAGATCGGCCTTGAGGGCTAATTCGCCAAGCTGGCTATGCAATATCTGTAAGTGCCGGGTTATTACTTCGATAGCGTGATCATCAAGTTCACCGGGCTCTAAAAATGACAGTCCGACATCCATCATGCCGGCATGCGCTCTCAACGACTGAAGCGAGCTTACAAACTGCTCTAGCTTTTTCGGCCTGCCCAGATCAATATTACTGTCCCGGTCTATCATGGAAATTTATTATCCACTTAACCAATTGCTTTGGCAAATTAAAACTTTTAGCTTATACGAGGTTGGGGTGCTGCTGGCTTAGCTCAAATGCCAGCTGGCAGCCTACCTTGCGGATAATCCGGCTGATATTCATCTGGCTGTATCCAGTTACATTAGCTACAGCCCTTTGTGAAGTAATGTTACGGGCCGCGCTTCGAGGCCCGGGTTTATGAATTTCCCTATCAGCTTCGCGCACCAGCTCAAGCATGGCGGAATAATCGATTTCTTTTGACCGCTTTGACCTCTTATAAATAAAATGCCCGAGCTCGGGATAACTTAAGTCGTGGTAAGCGCAAAACAGGACGATCTGGCATTTTTCTATATTGCTGCCTGCTTCGTAGAAATCAGTTATGGACTTTACTAAAATATCGCGCAGCAACTTGGATTCGACCATCTCATCTACCGCGTCGCTGCCGGCCAGGCTGTCCATTAAAGGTTCACCGCCGTCTTCAGCCTGCCACTCTAACGACTTATAGCTTCTGGCGGCAATAACAGCTTGCAGGTCCTCTTCTGAAATACCTAGTTCGGCGGCCAGGTAAGCGGCAGTTGGGTATATGTGGTGCTCGGTATAGTACTCATTTTCCAGAACAGACAAATTCTTGTACGCGGCCATTAAATTCCTTGAGATGGACACCATACTGCCTTTGTCGCGCTGGAGGTGGTGCATGCTGCCGGTTATGACGGATGATGCATAGGAGTAGAAAAACGAGCCCTTTGCATCGTCAAAACGCCTAATTGAATTAGCTATTGCAGCCATACCTTCCTGCACGAAATCTTCGAAAGTTATTGGACTACTAGGGAAACTGTTGCTAAACCGGCGGGCAAAGCTTTGGACCAGGCCGGTGTAATGGAGGGTAATTACGTCGCAGGCAGCAGCTGCATCGAGTAATGCTTGTGTTTCCTGGCCGTCCGAAAATGCCTCTACTCCCAAACGGATCCGGGTGGTATTTTGCAGGTCGCGGCTGGCGGCGGTAATTTCGGGGTGGCGGCGCAGGTCTTGCTGCCAAAGATATTTTTTAACCAGCCAGTTTACTTTTGGGTGGCCGGCATAATTTTGCCTTATAAAATTTATGGCCTGCGTCCTGGCTTCCAGGTCAAATTCCGGATGGACAGTTTCTATTGAGGCCGGGCTTAGGCTGGCGACTGCCAATTCGCCCAGCCTGGCATGCGCGCCAAGCCCTTCCGGCATTGGCGGCGGCAAGTCAATCTCTTCCAAATGGTGTGAACGGTCCATACTTGGGTAACCGTCCCGCTCTATCATAAAAAAATTATCTGCTTAACTGGTGGATTTGGCAAATGTTTAAAAGTTGAGCCGCTGACGCGGCAGTTCGGGCCCTTCGACGCGTCGCCTTCCGGCAGGGAGGGATTTCGACCCACCAGTATTTTTTCTTGGATCGCTAACGCAGCAGTAAGGGCCCTTCGACTCATCCGCTCCCGCGGATTCGCTCAGGGTCAATCTTTTCGCTAAATAGATTTTAGCGAAAAGATTGGCGGAGAGAGAGGGATTCGAACCCTCGATAGAGTTGCCCCTATACTACCTTTCCAAGGTAGCGCACTCGGCCACTATGCGACCTCTCCTTAAGCGCTATTTTAGCAAAATTAAATAGTTAGCTTTTTAAGTTTAAACAAGAGTTTTGACTTTTTTACAACTATTTTATTAATTTACCCCTTGAACAACCTGTTGGATTAGGTCTAAACTACTGTTAGCAGAGTTTTATATAAGGCTCCGTCAAGCAAAAACAAACATCACTAATGTAATTAAACGGCACCTAATGAAAGGGGTTATTTCGTGGCAGTTATTGAGCTACACGAAGTTTCTAAACTCTACGGTTTTGGCGACGCTACAACGTTGGCTTTGGATGAAGTCTTTTTAAGCGTGGATGCCGGCGAATTCGTGGCGGTTATGGGCCCTAGCGGCAGCGGCAAAAGCACTATGATGAATATTATTGGCATGCTCGACCGGCCGACCCACGGCATTTTCCTTTTAGACAGCCATAACGTAGCCCGCCAACGGTCCAGCCGCCGGGCTAAGACCCGCCGCGAAAAAATTGGTTTTATTTTCCAGAATTTTAATTTGTTGCCGCGCATGACTGTTTTGGATAACGTGGCCCTGCCCCTGGCCTACAGCGGCATGGGCATGGGCAAGCGGCTTAAGCGGGCCAGCGACATGCTGGAGCGCGTTGGTTTGCGCGACCGTGAGCATTACTATCCGCGCCATCTAAGTGGCGGCCAGCTGCAGCGGGTGGCCATTGCCCGGGCGCTGGTAAATAACCCGCAAATTATCATCGCCGACGAACCCACCGGCAACTTAGACAGCTCCAGCAGCCGGGTGGTCATGGAGCTATTAAGCGAACTTCACCGCCAAGGCAATACAATTTTACTGGTTACCCATAACCCGGAGTTAACCCGCTACGCCAGCCGGGTTATTTACATGATCGACGGCATGATAGTCCAGGACGAAACCACCCGCATCGGCGACATTGCCAGCGGCGCCAAACGCAGCCACTATACCAAGTACGAAGCGACCGAAGACGACCTGTACGAAGGCGTGTCCAGCTTATTAAAAGAAGTACCGGGCAAAGAAGTAACCGCCAACGCCAAGCGGCGGGCCAACCAAAAAACCAAAAAACCGGCTAAACCGCCAAAAGCCGCTAAGCGGAGCCGGCGCTGATGTTTGGCGTAAACGTCAAAATGGCCATCGCTAATTTGCGGTCTAACCGCTGGCGCAGTTTGCTTACAATGCTGGGCATAATTATCGGCGTTAGCTCGGTTATCGTTACTGTTAGTTTGGGCGAAGGCTTAAAGCACCAGGTCAGCGACCAAATTACCCAACTGGGCAACAATGTTTTAACCGTGCGGCCCGGCAAGCTCATCAACCGCGACAAAAAAGGCAATATAACCGGCGTTAACCCGTTGGCGGTACTTTCTACCAGTACCTTAAGCGACCAGGACGTTGATGCCGTCAAAAAGTTGCCGTTCGTAACTAATGCCGTGCCAATCAGCTTCATAACTAACAGCGCTGCTAACGAGGACCACCAATTAACTAACATTTACGTCCTGAGCACCGGCAACGACGCGCCCAACGTACTCAACCAAAAAATCGCTTACGGCGCTTACTTTGATGACAGCGACAACAACCAGTTCAACGCCATTATCGGGCCTAACATTGCCGCCCAGATGTTTAACGAACTGAACCCGGTGGGCCGGTCGCTTAACATCGACGGGCAGTCATTTAGGGTGCGCGGCGTGTTCGAGGCCACCCCTACGGGTACGTTTTCTACATTGGGATCCGACTTAAATTCCACGATTTTTATTCCTTACACCACCGGCAAAGACTTAACCGGTGACAAAGCCCAGATCCAGCAAATTTTAGTGGCTACCAATAAGGGAACAAATAACGACCAGGCCGTTAAAGACGTGCAAGCAGCCTTGGCCGTAAACCATAAAGACGGCGATAATATTACGGTTCTGAAACAATCCGAAGTACTGTCTATAACCAGCACGGTATTAAACGTCATTACCGGTTTTATTTCGGGAGTGGCGGGCATCTCGCTGCTGGTGGGCGGCATTGGAATTATGAATATCATGCTGGTAAACGTTAGCGAGCGGAACCGCGAAATCGGCATCCGCAAAGCCGTGGGTGCTACCAACCGCCAGATTCTCGGCCAATTCTTAACCGAAGGTTTGGTACTAACAGTTTTCGGAGGTATTTTAGCCGTACTAATCGCTTTTGGAATTAATATGCTGTTGCGCATAACCACCGACTTTAAGCCGGTAATTACCTGGCCGATCGTCTTTATCGCTACTGGGGTTTCGATAGTTATTGGCGTGCTGTTTTGTATTACGCCGGCGCTTAAGGCAGCTAAAAAAGACCCAATCGAAGCTTTGCGTAACGAATAAAAATCCCCGCACCGTCCACCCTGCTTCCCAGCTAAGCTGGTAACCCGGCGGACTTTTGGCGCGCTACGGCGTCAGAAGCTGCGTTGCTCCTTCAACGTATGTTAAATACGTTTCAGTCCGCTACTCGCTTCTTCCTTGTATCGCATCCAAATGCGAGAATTTTTTAGCTGTTTAGTTCGCGTTTGAATTTTTCGATGAGGTCTACCGGTGTGGGATTCAAGCCGTTTAACAGTGCTAGGTAGAGGCTGACGAAATCACCAAAGGCTACAAGCCAAAGCAGGTGCTGCAATACGTTTTCGCCCAGAGAGTCGATGTTGAGGGTACGCGGCCGCATGCCGCTGAGCATTCTTTCACTTAGTTCGAAGCGCTTTTGGACGCGGGGATGCTCGAACGAACTGCGCAAACATATAACGGCATAGGGCTTGTCGGTGGGGTGGCTGGTCCAGCCCAGGAATTCATTGTGATTAAATTCCGGCAGCTGGTTGCACCAGGCAACGTTTTTGGCGTTTTCGTTAAAACTGATTTTCCATTTGTAAGCCGCCGGAAACATTAGCGGGCCGGCGTAAACCACCGGGCTTTTGCCCATCAGCTCCAGGGCGATTTGCTTGGGATAATTGTCTTTTGTTGGCACATCGGGCCGCCACCATTCCACGGCAGTACGCAAGAACTCCGAAGCTTTTTGCAGCTCTTCGTTTAGTAGCGCTGCGTCGGCCAAGCCGTATTTTACCAAAATGTCGGCCAGGGCTTTAAAGCTGTGTAATACGGCGTAGCGCGGCTGCAGGCCACCGGGTATTAAGGCCAACGGATAGTTTTTGGCCTTGGCGGTTTCGGCTAATTGGCCGCCCGACGTAATAATTGCTATTTTCGCTCCCTGCCCTTCGGCATGGCCCAAAGCTTCTATGGTTTCTTCGGTATTGCCGGAGTAGCTGGATGCGATAAATAAAGTTTCTGGACCTACGTAAGTTGGAATTGAATAATTGCGGATGATTTCAAACGGCACTTTATAACCCGGCCAGGTAGTGCTGAGCAGTGCCGCTAGCGCCGAGCCGCCCATACCTGAAAAAACTATATTGCCGATATTACCTTCCGCGGCTGGTAATTCATAAGCCGGCAGCAGTTGCTGGAACTGTTTTTCGGCGATACCCAGGGCATCCTGGCCATCTTTTTGATGGATATATTTGAGGTCATCAAGCATAAGGGAATTGTACATGAATATTGGCTTTTTTACGCTTATGCCTTAACATGAAACTAACATAAGGAAATATATAAATTGGACTCAGGGGGTGGAATGTTCGGAACCGTAAACAGCGCTGACCCGTCAGCGGGCGCCAGCCAGCCTATGGATAACTCTTCGGCGGGAGCTGCCATGCCGGCTATGCCGGCTATGGACGATGCCATGGCCACAAACGGCCCGGCAGCAGGCGCTATGCCAACCGCCGCCGAAGTCGCCGCCCAGTTGAGCAGCTCCCCGGTGGTCACCAGCCCGGCCCCGCCGGTTGCCAGCTCCGCATCATCGGTTGCCAGCGCGCCCGAAATGCCCCAAACTGATTTACCCGCTGCGGTGCCCGCCAGCCCCGGCCCGTTTACAAATTATGGTACAGCCGCCCCGGCAACTGCCGAACCAGCCGCCGTTGAACCGGCAGCCACCGAACCCTCGGTTGATAGCGCGGCCGCCGATGCCGCCTCCTCCATGCCCGATCCAACGGCAATGCCCGACCCTGTGCCTATGGACTCCCCGGCCCCAGAGCCCGAAGCCGCCGATACCACTGCGGCCGAAGCGCCTTCAATGGGCTTGAACTTGCCCGACCCAACCGCGGCCGGCCCGGTAGATACCGACGAATTGTTAGATGTAAAACAAGAAGCTTTAGCAAACTTGGCGCCGCTGGTAGACCACATCGAGCAAACACCCGAAGAAAAATTCCGCACCACCATGATGATGATCCAAGCCACCGATAACGCGGCGATGGTGCGCACGGCTTACGAAGCCGCCAAGCAAATCACCGATGAACAAACCCGGGCCCAAGCCCTTTTAGATGTTATCAACGAAATAAACTACTTCACCCAAAACCATCCACCGCAAAACACTCCGGCCGAATAATTAGCCTACTTGGTCTTCTTCCGGTTCCGGGCCGTATTTTTCGCGGTACAACCTGATAACTTCTTTCTTTAGTCCCGATAATTCAGGGCCATAGTTAAAGTAATTGGCCCATAGTTCTGGTGTCATAATAAAACGGCCACCCTCTTTCCGATCCCTTTGGTTTATCTCCCTTATTTGACGCACTTTGTGTTCTGAGTAATCACGGATGCGAACTGCGGCTTCATCGTTGGGCGCTTGGCTTTCCAGTCTGGAAATTATGCTGGCATAGCCGCCAATCCTGGTCTGGATATCTGTCATATTAGGTTCATTTTTTCGTTTGGCATACGCATTGGGCAAAACTAACGCAACCTCTGTCATAACTTCCAAGCCGGCTTTTTTGGCCAGCTCTAAATAGATATCCCCAGCGTCTGGCTTTGTAGCGTTACTTTCTAAAAGGCCATACATGTCCGCGCCAGTTATGACGCTGAATTCCTCCAAAAAAGTTTTGGCATCATCATAGCCATGCTTATTGCCAGATAGTTCTTCGGCCCGGACTTCTTCCAACGTAATGCCCATAACCGTGTTATAGCCTAAGCCTTTAAACCGCTGGGTATGAACGTACTCATGTTGCAAAAAAGCCTGGTCCGCTTCAGCGTTATATCCATCGTAATAAGACGTGGTGCTTACCCGCTGCATTAATTTTCTGGCGGTTGGGTTTTGGAAAACATAATATTTTTTGCCGTTTAGCTGTACGACGCAGGCAGGCGGAAAACCATCTTGCTGCAATTCAGCAGCCATCTGTGCAAGGTTTTGCTCTAGTCTGGATTCATCTTCTCGAAGTTCCGCTGCTTTCTGGACGGCTTCTTTAAATGCCGGGTCGTCAAAAGATTCTGAGTCGTCATAATCGTCTATTTCGGGAATGTCTACGCCTATTCCTGCCCATGTATAGCCATCGGCTATATCCAGAACTAATACTTCAAAAGGTTCTTCTGTATCCGGAGTTACGCCTAAAGATCGGTGAGTTTCGGTAAGTACGCCTGAAGTTTCCAGATATTCCTCAAGCATTGATGTTAGCTCAGTGTTTTGATACTTTTTAAAAACTTGCAGTTCCTCTTCGTCTGCCAATTTCTCTTTCTTTTGACTCAAGCTTTCATCTATAAAAGTTTTGCCTAGTTCCAGTAAAGACTTGTAGGCAAAACGCTGGCCGTAGCGGTCTGAATCACTATGTGAGGCTTGCAAATGAGCCAACCCGGCAAAAACTACTGCCCGGCCGCCATTTTCGAAAAATTCCGGTTGAAGTTTGGTGCGCTTGATAAGATCGGCAGCAGCTTCTTTGGCTGCCTGCAGTTTGTTCGGATCCTGGAACTCACTCAAACCTTCGGCTGCTAAGCCGTCAAAAAATTTATCAGCTACCTGTCGGTCAACTGGTTTCAAGCTATCTTCGGGGACAATTTCGGGAGGTGTTTGAATTTGTTCGGACATGTTTGTTTTTGGTGAATTTCAATAATACTCTATCACACTTATGCTTAGTAGTCAATTAGGTGTTAGGGTTATTCGGCTTGGCTGCGGGCGCGCAACTGGTAAACTACGGCGCCCAATACTGTGGCGCCTAAGAATATGGCGATGGTATTGCCCGGTCCGGTATTGGGTGTAGCGCTGGTAGCCGGAGGAGCCGTTTGGGTGGTGGGCGGAGCAGTGGTGGTGGGGCTGGGAGTAGTGTAGGTATTAGCCGGGGGGTTGGCCGGTTGAGGGTTGGTCGGCTGCGAATTTGAAGTTGGCGGCGGCGCAACATTTTGGGTTGCTACCGGCGCGTTGGCTGGTTTATTGCTATGGAATTTGTTGTACAGCCAGCGGGCACTGAAGAATACGGCTACTCCAATTAAAACAATAGCCAGCAAAGTGGCAAGCATCGACAACCAGCTGTTACTCGCGCGCTGGTTGGCATAATACTGTTCTAGGTCTGATGCTTCCGAAGGTGTAACTTCGTCGCGGCGCCAAAATGGCCTCACTTTTTAGCTCCATTAACTTCTCTACAATACTACATTTTAGGCTATTTGGCAAAAAAACGATTTGCTAATTGTTGGAAGTTTCGCCAAATATGGCTCATCAGCACGACTTTTATTCGTGGACTTCCGCGCAGGGCGGGCGTACTCACATAGAGTACTGCCCGCCCGGCCACTAGATGCACTACTTGACGCGGTGAGCCATGTCGAAGACAGGGCGCATCCTGGCGTTCTCCGCCTCGAGCTCAGCGTTCCGTTCGACGAGCTCCCTGAAGTGCTCGCTCAACTCCTCCGAAGCGAACTGGAACTCGTCCAGTAGCTTCTGGTAATCCGGCGACGCAGGGCGCGCGGGGGCGCGGCGGCGCTTGCTCTTTTGGACAGGCAAGATCGTGCCTCCTTGCTCGTTGGTCTCTTCGGGATACGGCAAGTCACCAGCCATGACGACAAGCCGCTTGGCCAGCACGTGGTAAACACCGTTCGGCTGGCGCTGGAGCAGTTCGAGCTCCAGCAGGTCGACAACAATCTTCTCGGCTACGGCTTTCGAGGCGCCGGCCCGCTTTAGGAGGTCCGCGGGGTCTTCCATGATCTTACCCTGGGTGCCGATTTCATGGCCTACCCGGCGGTATGCCTTGTTGCTGAGCTTGCGCGACGCGATATTGAAGAAGCGCAGCGCGTGTGTCAGCTGGACATGAGCCGGCCCGCTCCACAGCTTGGGCTGCCGCTTGATGCGGTAGATGTGGCGGAAATACGTGCCCACCGCGTCCTGGTAGCCATCAACCGTCCTCACCTCCACGACCGGTAGAAGTTCACCGTCGATCGTCGGCATGAGCTTGTCGGTCGGGGCGTGCTTACTGGCGCGGGGATTCGAACCCTTCAGCCACTTCGGCGAAGTGTCGTACTCTTCCTCGACCGGCCCGCGGAGCGGTGCCTTGCGAACGCCACTGGTCTTGTTGTTAGATAATCCCTCTTCCTTATTCGTAGTACATTCCAGTTGTAAGGTCTCTAGCTTCGCCCGTATATTCCTCATTTCTGTCGGTTTCACCGGGCAGGCCGTAGATCCTCTGTGGTCCTACGGCAAAGTCTTAGATCGGCAGTATTCTACAATTTTTACTACTTTATGTCAATTATATAACAGAGGTCACGCATAATTTTTAAGATATATAAAGAAGATCCCTAATTTACTTCGGGATCTTTTTATCCTCTTGCGGGTGAACAGCCCGAGTCGAATTTACTTCGACCCGGTCTTAGCTGGTGGGAAGAGCAGCCCGAGCAAAAATCACACTTTTTGCCCGGCGCGATGAGAAACCCGCTTGCGGGTGTCTCATTTTCTTACATCATTCCGCCCATTGCGCCCATATCGGGAGTCGGGGCGGATTTTGGCTCTGGCACATCTGCAACTAAAGCGCCCATGGTCATAGCTGTACCGGCAATCGACACAGCGTTTTGGATTGCTTCTTTAGTGACGCGGGCCGGGTCAATAATTCCAGCAGCTTTAAGGTCAACAAGCTTGGTCGGATTGCTGACATCTACGCCATGGCCCGGCTTGGCCTTGCGGACCTGGGGCAACCATTCGTCGGGGTTAATACCGGCGTTGTCCAGCAAAATGCGGAATGGCTGTTCGAAACTTCTGAACAGTAAGCTTTGGCCGGCAAGTACCGAAGTATGTTCGGATGTAAGCGGAGTGACTTCGAATATCAGGTTTACCAGCGTGACGCCGCCACCCGGCACAATACCTTCGTCCAATGCGGCTTTAACGGCGTGCACGGCGTCGTCGACGCGGAATTTCTTTTCTTCGATTTCGGTTTCGGTAGCGCCGCCGACTTTAATTACAGCAACCTTGCCCTGCAAAGCGGCCCGGCGCTTTTCGAGGTTTTCTTTGTCGTATTCGCTAGTAGCGGCTTCGATTTGCTTGGCGATTTGGGCAATCCGCTCTTTGATGGCCGATTGGCTGCCATTGCCTTCGATAATCGTCGTTTCGTCTTTAGTGGCGATTACCCGGCGGGCGGTGCCGATCATATCCAGCTCGGCATTTTCGAACGTGGTGCCCTGCTCTTCACTGATGACCTGGCCGCCCGTTAATATGGCGATATCTTCTAAAATTTCTTTGCGGCGGTCGCCAAAGGCTGGGGCTTTTATGGCGACGGTATTGAAAACGCCTTTGAGTTTGTTAAGGATTAATGTTCCTAAAGCTTCGCCGTCGACGTCTTCGGCTACGATAACCAGGTCTTTTTTGCCGGACTGGGCCAGTTTTTCGAGCATCGGCAAAAAGTCCTGGATGGAGCTGATTTTAGCGTCGGTAACTAAGATGGCTGGTTTATCGTAAACGGCTTCCATGCGGGCCGTGTCGGTAACCATATAAGGGCTGACGTAACCGCGGTCGAAAGTGAAACCTTCGACGACTTCACTCTCCAGGGCCAGGCCCTGGCCTTCTTCTACGGTAACTACGCCGTCTTTGCCGACTTTATCCATGACGTCGGCGATTAGCTTGCCGATTTCGGCGTCGCCGGCGCTAATGGTGGCAACTTCGGCCACCCGCTTGTTATTGCCGGCAATATCTTCGGCCATGCCGCCAAGCTTGGTTAATACTTCGTGCGAGGCGGCTTCCAGCCCTTTGCGCAGCAGCATCGGGCTGTGGCCGGCGGCTATCAGCTTATTCGCTTCGCTTAAAATATGGTAAGTCAAAACCGTTACGGTAGTTGTGCCGTCACCGGCTACATCATTCATTTTGCTGGCGGCCTGCTTGATCAGCTCGGCACCGACTTTGTAGCCCAGGGTTTCGTCGTCGACGTCTTCCAGGTCTACACCCTTAGCAACTGTTACGCCGTCGTGGGTAACAGTTGGGTTGCCGTAACTTTTGCTGATCACCACATTGCGGCCTTTGGGGCCCATAGTGGTTTTCACAGCGTCGTATAAAACTTTTGCCCCGCCCAACACGCGGCGGCGGGCGTCGTCGTCATAAAAAACTTTTTTAGCCATAACTGTGTGATACCTTTCGCTTATTTAACCGTCGCCAGGACGTCTTCTTCTTTAACTAAAATGTACTCTTTGTTCTCGACTTTTACTTCGGTAGTTGAATAGCTTTTGTAAACTATCCGGTCGCCGGCTTTAATTTCTTTGACGTTTTTGCCTACTGATAATACTTTGGCGACTTTTGGCTTCTCGGCGGCTTTTTCTGGCAAGTACAGCCCACTGGCTGTCTTGGTGGCGGCTTCTTCTTGCTCGGCCACGACGTAGTCCGCTAACGGTTGTAATTTCACCGACATGCTTCCTCCTAAGATAATTTTTTACCAGCGTTATTTTGCTGATTTCTAGCACTCATAATATACGAGTGCCAATTTGGCTGTCAATAGATATAAAAAAGCCGCCTATACTTTGGCGGTTGGTGGGGTTGTTCACCCATCCCCGTAGGGATGGGTGAACGTTGTGCTTCCCCGAACGAGCGGACTACTTGACGGTCAGCGGGGCGTCATCGTGGACGCTGCCGAACGCGACGTGCAAGTTGCCGGCGCCGGCCTGGAGGGCCTTGAAGGTCACCTGGACCAGGACGTCGCCGAACTGGTTCGGCTGGGTCGTGGTGAAGGAGACGAACTGGACCGTAGCCGGCGTTGTCGAAGAGATCTTGATCAGGCTCTTGGCGTGGGCGTCCATCGGGCCCTGCCAGCTGGTGATCATGAACTCCCGGGTGTAGGTGTAGCCAGCCGCGAAGTTGCCGTGGCCCATGCACTCCACGCACATGCATGGCGCGGCCGTGTTGCCGAAGTGGACCGTGGTGGGATGGGCGCCGACGGTGAAGGTCAGCACGCGCGGGTCGACCGTCCAGGCGTCCATGTTGTAGGACACGTGGGTGGTCGGGTCGATGACGACCGTGCCGGGCTTGGGATGGAGCTCGGCGACCCAGTACTGGGACCCTGGCCAGGCATTGCCCAGCGAGATGGCGCCGTTGTGGGTGGCGACCACCGTGGACGTCACGGCGCCGAACTTGTGGCTGATGGGGTTGAGCGGCCGGAACTTAACCAGCAGGTGCGCGGCGCCAGCCGGCATCTGCCAAGGCAGGCCCGCGAAGCTCCAGCCCTTGGTAGCGAAGTTCGCCACCGGGAATCGCTTGCGCACCAGCACGATGCGAGTCCGAATCATCTTCGGAATCATGTTGCCGCAGCCGCTGCCATCGGGGCCGCCGGGCCTGCGGTTGACGGCCGCAAACGTGGCGTCGGCGACGCGCTGGTAGGTGCAAACGGCCGGGCCGCACATCGCCTCCCAGGTACGACCGAAGGGCACGCCCTTGACGGTCGACTGCACGCAGCCCAGCGTGCCCTTGCCGGACCACACCGCCGCCTTGATTGATGGATGGCGGAGGTAGTGGTAGCCGAGCGCGGGCAGGTAGGTGCCGGACAGCACCTTGCAGGACGACACGTGGCCCTTGTGGATGTTCCACACCAGCTGACGCGAAACGGCCGCGATGGCCGCCGCGTTATGGCTGATGCAGGCGAAGCCCCGTTCCATGGCCGGGATCGCGGCGGTGTTGCCGTAGTCGCGGATGAACATCGCCTTCGTCATGTGGGGGTCCTGCGCGTCGCCGCCGACGAAGAGCCAGCGAATCACGCCGTTGCGGGCGCAGAAGCCGACCGGCACCTTGCGGTTCAGGCGCGAGGCCTTGACCAGCTTGAGGGCCTGGGAGGCCGGGATGATCTGCCCCATAGGGGTGTTGACGGCCTTGGTGGACGAACTGGCAGTGGCCGACATGGCCAGCACCGTGGCCAGCGAGACGCCAACCAAGGCGCCAAGTATGGCCAGGTTTCGCTTTTTGAACACGTTCTGCTCCTTAAATGGATTGGACGTACTTCGGGCAAACCTTTCTCGTTCAGGAAACTAGTCGCTGCACTCCTTTCTGTAGTGAAAAGACAGCGAAAGTTAAGGTTCGACAATTTTAGCCGGATTACCGTTCGGATCCGGGGCTGGTAAGGAAAGCTACCAATCCCGGGTTCGAACAGTAATATTATCGGCCGCTTAAAACAACAAAAAACCCGGGCAGAAAACCCGGGATTATCAAAATCAAAAAATTACTGACTCATTAAGCCGTGGGTTCGCTACTGGCTCCACTTATCCCAAGCGACCAACCGTTACGGGATAAGCTTCATTGCTGATTTAATGGATTGTTAACAGATATACTTTACACTTATTGCAGTTTTTTGTCAATGTAATACCCTTATGCTGTTAAAATAAGCCAATGGCAAAAAACATTTTGATGTGCCGGCCGGACTTTTTTGATATCGAGTACGAAATCAATCCCTGGATGCATACCGACAACCAGGTTCAGCCGGATGAGGCCGGCCGCCAGTGGCAAAGCTTATACGATATTTACACTCAGCAGTTAGGCTGGGAAGTTAAACTGGTCGATCCAGTGCAAGGGTTGCCGGACATGGTGTTTACCGCCAATGGCGGTTTATTGCGCGGCAGCAAAGTTGTGCTGCCCAATTTCCGCCAGCCCGACCGCCAGCCGGAAACCGAAGCGTTTGAAACCTGGTTCCGCGGTAACGGTTTTACCGAGTTTTATAAACCAAAGTACGATTTTGAAGGCGAAGGCGACGCCCTGTTTTTTAACGACATCCTGTTTAGCGGCTTTCCCTGGCGCAGCGATAAGCCCTCGCACCGCGAAGTGGGCGACTTTTTAGGCGTGCGGGCGGTTAGCCTACAACTTACTGACCCGCGGTTTTACCACCTAGATACGGCTTTAACCATCGTATCTAACGATACTGTCGCCCTTTACCCGCCGGCTTTTACCCCGGCCAGTATCCAATCGGTACTGGAAATCGTACCGAACGTTATAGAAGCGAATTACGGCGACGCCATGGCTTACGGGCTAAATGCCATGAGCGACGGCCACAATATAGTCATACCCCAGGGCGCCGAAAATTTGGTTGGCGAATACCGCAACCGCGGCATGAATGTTATAACCACCCCTATAACCGAGTTTCAAAAATCTGGCGGCGGGGTTAAGTGTTTAACTCTCCAGTTGTCGTAAATATCAAGAAACTTTCTTGGCATTCACGAAAGTTGGCTTCCTCTTCTTGTAAAACCACCTCGAACAGGGGTTAACCAATTCGAATGCCGCCTATTCAACCATAAGCTTTATTAACTGTCAATACTCTTATGTTTTTAGTTTTTTGAGTAGGGCTGTGGCGGTGGCCGTTTCGTTCCAATCATGGGTGCCGTCGGCCCGCTCAATAGTCTTTTCGTGGCCTTTGCCAAGCAGCAGTACGGTATCGCCTGCCTTAGCCTGGCTAAAAGCGAATTTAATAGCTTCGGTGCGGTCCAGGATCAGGAATAAATCTTTGTCTTTCTTTTTTCCGGCTTTTTCGGAGCCAGAGGCGATTTCGTTCATAATTTTGTGGCCGTCTATGTCTCGGTCGTCTTCTTCGGTAACTACAACCACATCACAGTACTTGCCGGCCAGCCCGCCTTGGATTGGCCGCTTGGCCTGGTCGCGGCGCCCGGCGCTGCCAAACACGCAGATCAATTTGCCCTTTACTACCGGCCGCAAATCTTTAAATAGCTTTTCGAAGGAGTCCGGCGTATGGGCAAAGTCGATAATAACTTCAAACGGCTGCCCCTCGTCTACCCGGTTCATCCGGCCCTCTACCGCTTTAAGCGTTGAAATGCCCTGTTCTATCTGTTGGCGGTTTAGCCCAACAGCCCGCCCGATAGCTATGGCCGCCAGCGCGTTACTGACGTTAAAGCTGCCCGGCAAGTGGCAAACAATATTGTACTCATCGCCGTTAGTTTTAGCGGTAAACGTGCTGCCCGAAGGAGTTAACTTGAGATTTGCGACCCGTAAATCGCCGTGCTTAAGGCCGTAGCTAACCGGGTTGGCGATGGCCATGGCAAACATCTCGCCGTAGCGGTCGTCGGCATTAACTATGCCGATTTGCCTGCCGTTTTTATTGGCGTTGCACAATTTAAACAGTTGGAGCTTGGCATCGCGGTATTTCTCAAACGAGCCGTGATAATCGAGGTGTTCGTGGGTTAAATTTGTCATGGCAACGATGGAATAAGGTATGCCCCACACCCGGTGCTGGGCCAAGGCATGGCTGGTGGTCTCTAATACCAGCCACTCCATTCCCTGGGCCCGCATGGCTTTAATGCGGCTCAGCAATGTGCTTGGCGAAACAGTGGTCATATGGGCCACTTGGGGCGTTAAATTGTCGCCCACCCCGTAAGCTACGGTGGTCATCAGGCCGACCTTATAGCCGGCTTTATTAAGCATATTGTGCGCCAAAAAGGCAGTGGAGGTCTTACCGTTAGTGCCGGTAATTCCGATAACATTCAACCCTTTGGCCGGATAACCGTATTTGGCCTGCCACAGCATGGTTTCACCCTTGTGCCCATATGGCTCAACCTGCTTGAACAGTTTGGTTGGTATAACCTTTTTGACTACTTTTCTGGGATTCATTGCTCAAATTTTATCACTTATAGTTTGCTAAAATAACCAGTTATGAACATCCTTGGGATTGAAACTAGTTGCGACGAAACTGCTGCGGCCGTAGTAAAAGATGGCAGCGAAATGCTGAGTAACGCCGTTAGCAGCAGCGTTGACCTTCATGCCGAATATGGGGGCGTGGTGCCAGAAATTGCCGCCCGCAGCCATATCGAAGTTATCCTGCCGGTTGTCCACCAGGCCCTGGCCGGCGCCTTCCCCGGCCTGCCGCGCGAAAAAGCCTGGGCTAAAATCGACGCCATCGCTGTAACTTATGGCCCCGGCCTGGGCGGCAGCCTGTTAATAGGCGTTTTAACCGCCCGCACTTTAGCGATTGCCAAAGATAAACCGCTGTACGCGGTCAACCACGTGGCTGCCCACCCCTATGCCAATTTCATTACTAAAACAGGGTTAGCGGGTTATAAACTACCGGCAAAAGTCCCGGAGTTTCCCTTTTTAGCCCTAATTGTCTCCGGCGGCCACAGCCAGTTGGTTTTTTACCGGGGCCATTTTGATTACGAGGTAATCGGCCGCACTGCCGACGACGCTGTTGGCGAAGCATTCGATAAAGTCGCCAAAATGCTGGGCTTGCCCTACCCCGGCGGCCCCAGCGTCAGCCAGGCTGCCGCCCAGGGCGACCCCAACGCTTTTCCCCTGCCCCTGGCTAAAATGGATAACCCGTACGACTTTAGCTTCTCAGGGCTCAAAACGGCTGTGCTACGGGCCGCCCAGCAAGCAATTGGTAAAGATTATGCTTTCCCCAGCAAAAAGCTGCCACAGGCGCTCTCCGAAGCCCAAAAGCATAACATTGCCGCAAGTTTCCAGCGCGCCGCCATTGATGCCCTGCTCCGCGCGGCCCGCAAAGCTATCGATAAGTACCAGCCAGCTTCCCTGGTAGTCGCCGGCGGCGTGGCCGCCAACCAGGCCCTGCGCCAGGAGCTTAACAACTTGCCGATAGAGGTGTTATATACCGACATAAAGCTCTGCACCGATAACGGCGCCATGGTTGCCGCTCTGGGGTATTACCTGGCAAGCCATAAGCAGCCCGCCGCCGACCCCTACACTCTCTCGCCCGCCCCAAATTTACAGATGTAATTTGACACCGCCGCCAACCCTTATTACACTTAAGCTTACCAAAAACAAAAACGTGTTTCGCAAAAAGTAGAAAGCCGTAAGGCCATATGAAACCCGGGGTTTAACCACAAATCTCTAGTTTTATGTGGCCTTTGTTCACGTGAAGACAGGGGTAATTTTCTGTTATACTTAAGCCAAATCACTTATAAAACGGGTTAGACATGAAATTACCTAGCGTTTACGAACCGGGACACTACGAAGCTAACATATACGCACTGTGGGAGCAGGGCGGTGTATTCCAGCCGCATAACAGGGGCGGGGAAGGCTATTTCAGTACTGTTTTGCCGCCGCCCAACGCCAACGGCGACCTTCACCTTGGCCATGCCTTAACAGTAGCCATCGAAGACACTCTGGTACGCTACCACCGCATGCAGGGCAAACCGACCCTTTATGTACCGGGCTCCGACCACGCCGGTTTCGAAACCTGGGTGGTTTATGAGCGCCAGCTGCAAGAGCAGGGTAAAAGCCGCTTCGACTACACCCGCCAGGAGCTTTACGACCAGGTTTGGGATTTCGTCCAGCAAAACAAGGAAAACTTCGAAAGGCAGCTGCGGGCCTTAGGCATCAGCGCCGACTGGTCCCGATATACCTTTACGCTCGACCAAAAGGTGGTTGATGCCGCCTATGGGACTTTCCAGAAAATGTGGGACGAAGGCCTCATTTACAGGGGTAAACGGGTAGTTAATTTCTGTACTTTCCATGGCACCAGCTTTTCTGATATCGAAGTCGAACACGTCGAGGAAAAAACCAAGTTGTGGCATATCGCCTACCCGCTGGCCGATGGCAGCGGGGAAGTGGTTATCGCCACCACCCGGCCGGAAACCAAGCTGGGGCAGGCCGCCCTGATGGTTAACCCCAAAGACGAGCGTTATAAGCACCTGATTGGCAAAATCGTCCACCAGCCGCTGGTACCGGAAGTACCCATCCAAATTATTGGCGATGACTATGTTGACCCGGCGTTCGGAACTGGGGTAGTAACAGTTACTCCGGGCCATGATATAAACGATTTCGAAGTCGCCCAGCGCCATAATTTGCCGGTACTGGAGCTAATCACCCACGAAGGCAAGATGAGCGAAAATGTACCGGAGCAGTTCCGGGGCATGGGCGTCCTCGAAGCCCGCGAAGCCGTAGCCAAAGCCATCGACAAAAAGGGATTGATGCGCAAAATCGAGCCTTACACCCACACCGTTGGGGTTTGTTACAAATGTAAGAATGTTATCGAGCCGCTGCTGCGCGAGCAGTGGTTCGTTAAAATGCAGCCGCTGGCCAAGCTATCAATTGCCTCCCTCAAAGAGGGCAGAGTAGCTCTGTATCCCAAAAGCAAGCTCAAAGAAACTATCCGTTACCTCGAAGGCATCCGCGACTGGAATATCAGCCGCCAGATTGCCTGGGGCATTCCAATTCCCGCCTACCGCAACATCGACGACCCCGAAGATTGGGTATTCAGCGCCGATGTAAACGAAGAGTATTTGAACCGCGAAGGTAAAACCTACCACCGCGACCCCGACGTTTTCGACACCTGGTTTAGCAGTGGCCACTGGCCGTTGGTCACGCTCAACTACCCGGATAGTGAAGACTTCCGGAAATTTTACCCCTTAAGCTTAATGGAAACCGGCTACGACATCTTAAACCAGTGGGTAACCAGGATGCTTGGCCTGGGGCTTTACTTAACAGGGGAGCCGCCGTTTAAAAACGTTTACTTGCACGGCTTAATCCAAGATGAAACCGGCCAAAAAATGAGCAAAAGCAAAGGCAATGTGCTCAATCCGATGGAAATAGTTGAGCAATTCGGCTCAGACGCGCTGCGCCTTGGTATCTTAGCCGGCCGGACCGCCGGGCTAAACAGCAGCTTCGACCGGACCAAGTTCGAGGGTGGCCGCAATTTCTGCAATAAACTCTGGAATATCGCCCGCTACGTCGAAGGAAAGTTAGCCGACCAGAAAATAGGCGAGGCCAAGCCCGAACCGCATAGCATAGCCGACCATTGGATATTGTCGAAGTTACAACATACAACAGATCAAATAAGCCACAGTTTGGATAATTACCGGCTTAATGAGGCTTACGAAAGTTTGTACCGCTTTGTTTGGGACGACTTGGCCGACTGGTATATAGAAGCCAGCAAAATTGACCTGAATTTACCGTTGCTGAAGCTGGTTACCGAAGAAACCCTCAAACTAGCCCATCCATTTGCACCGTTTGTTACTGAAACCATCTGGCAAACGCTGGCTGCCGACCAGGAAAATATTCTCGCCATCCAGACCTGGCAGCACTTGCCCAAAGCACATATTGGTGAGGCCCGGGAATTTGAAGAGCTAAAGACTATCATTTCCGAAAGCCGCCATATTCTGCGCAACCTAAAGCCAAGCTTTAAGCCTAACCTGTATTACAGCGGCGCTGATTTTATCGGCAAGAATACAGCCCTGGTTGCCGCGTTGGGCAAACTGGGCGAAGTCCGCGAGCTTAAAGAGGGGCAGGGGCTACGCCTAACCCGCTCGCCGCACGCCGTGTGGCTCGATATCGACCGCCAAACCGCCGAAAGCTACATTGCCGAACTTCAGCAGCAAAAATTGGGCTGCCGGCTGGTAATCCGCCGCTTAGAACACCGGCTAAATAACCAAGATTACCTGCATAAGGCGCCCAAAGAGATGGTCCATCAGTCCAAGCAGCAACTGGAAGAGCAGTTGCAGATTTTACATAACCTCGATAACGAAATCGCCCAGTTCAGCCAGGCCGCGGCGCCGGCAACAGAATCAGAAAGCTAGCGTTTCGCGGACCCGCTCGGCATTCTCGCGCGGGCGGTAGCCGTCGAACCACAAAACGTGCCAGCCATTTTGGTCGGCGGCCATCAGGTTGGTGCGGCCGTCGTCGATTAATAAAATTTCGTTAGCCGGCACGCCGGCTTTTTCCTGGGCGATCTCATAAATTTTAGCTTCCGGTTTAACGGCGCCCACCGAAGAAGAATCGACCACCGCGTCATATTGGAGCCGGGGTATTAGTTTGCGGGTCAGCATCTCGCCTACGAAACCGGGCATGATGTTACTTAGCAAGCCGACTTTATAATGGCTGGCGGCCCATTGCAGGGTTTCCTGCATTTCTGGAATCGGGTCAATGGCGGCGAAGTAATAGCTGGCCCAATCCACTTTATCCAGTTTGAGCTCAGAAGCTAAGATGCCGTCGAATTCGGCGACACTCATCGCCCCCCGGCAAACCGAATCGTTGTAGTGCCAAAAAGTTGCCTCTATGGCATCCGGCGTAGCCCCGGTATCTTCGGCCAGTTTAACGAAAGCCCGTTGGAAAAACCGCACCAGCACGCCGTTAATATCAAAATAAACGAAGCTGATGCCGGAGCGCGATTTGCGGGTGACCCGTTGGGCGGCCGGGGACGACGGTAAAATTTCGCCTAAAAGCTCTTCCAGTGTAACGCCGATTACCCGCGATATGGCCGCCACCGTAAAAATAGACGGCGCCTTAATGGCGCCGCGCTCGATTTTGGCTAAAGTCGAATAAGAAAGTCCGGCCTGGTTACAGAGGGCCTGTTGGGTCAAGCCGGCTTTTTGGCGGGCCGCCTGTAAGTGTTTGCCCAGGACCTTTTCGTTCATAATTTAGTAAAACCCCACCCCACAATAGCCATATAATACTAGTTATAGCGCTAAATAGCTATAAGAGTTGTGATTATAAAGCTAGTTAAGCGGCTGGACAGCCAGTAACTACATAAGTGTCAGTCGGCGGGCCATTTGCTCGAGCGAAGAATAGTCCGGCACGCTGCGGGTATCCTGGGTTTTGTTATATTCGGTCATATCGCTAAAAGGGAACACGTGTACATGGGCATGCGGCACATCAGTGCCGATGACCTTAACGCCGACCCGGGGCGGTTCCAGCACATTGCGGATGCGGGTGCCGACCACTTTAACTACGGCCATAACAGCCATAAAATCGGCATCGGGCAAGTCCCAGATGTGGTCGATCTGCTTTTTTGGAATAACCAGCACGTGCCCCGGCGTAAAGGGGTGCACGTCTAAAATGGCGAGGGTTAGGTCGTCTTCGTAGATTTTATGGGAGGGTATGTCGCCCCTGATGATTTTAGTAAATACCGAGTCTTGCATTATTTCGAAGTTATAAAGTGAAGCGCCGTCCATAAAACGGCTAATATTATTATGCCGATCATGGCGCACATTACCAAAGATTGTTGGGTATTGCCGCCGCTGCGGCGCTGCAGCTTGGTAAACAACCAGGTACTGGCCCCCACGGCGCCCAATAGCGCTACCACGAAATTGCTCATGGCTTAATGATAGCAAATGAAGAGGCCGAGTAGGTAAAGCAGTAGGGGCCCTTCGACTCATCCGCTCCCGCGGATTCGCTCAGGGTCATTTTTTTTCGCTAGAAAAATAAAACCGCTAACGCAGCAGTGGGGGCCCTTCGACTCGCCGGCTATCGCCGGCTCGCTCAGGGTCATTAAATTCGCTAAATTATTTTAGCGAATTTAATGGCGGAGAGGGAGGGATTCGAACCCTCGGTACCGTTTCCGGCACACTGCTTTTCGAGAGCAGCACCTTCAACCACTCGGTCACCTCT
>CAYWQH010000008.1:0-70333 GCA_964460855.1 uncultured Candidatus Saccharibacteria bacterium | reverse complement strand
AGGCCGTTCCCAAAGCGCCGAAGCTTTAATCCGAAGATCACATGCGGTATTAGACTCTGTTTCCAGAGCTTATTCCTCACTTTGGGGTACGTTCCTACGCGTTACTCAGCCGTCCGCCACTCGTGTACCCCGAAGGGCCTTACCGTACGACTTGCATGTATTAGGCACGCCGCCAGCGTTCATCCTGAGCCAGGATCAAACTCTCCATAAAAGAGAACTTGTTTCCTACTTCAGTCAGAATCTGACTTAATGTATTTAACTTTGTTCAAATGTTGAACTGACGTTGTCTTTTGAAATAAATCAAAAGATTGATTTGCACTACTCAATTTTTAACGAACTTTTTAGAGAAACTCCTATACAGCTCTCTTAAGGCCTGTATCATTCTACTAGACAGGCGCTGCAAGTGTCAACGTAATAAATATACTAATTAAGAATGTTTAGTAATTTACAACGCGTTAGTCAAGCTAACACCTATTAATATGCCTAAAAGTGCCCCGCCGATAACCTCTAGCGGAGTATGTCCCAGGGCAACATGCAGCTTAACAGTGGGGTGGTCTTTTAATTTACGTTCTATTTGTTTGATAGCTAAGGCGTTTTCACCCGCTGTTCGCCTAACGCCTATAGCGTCATATATCACTATCCCTGCCACCGTAAAACATATGGCAAATAGAGGGTCGGTAACGCTAAACCTAATCCCAATAACTGTTAGCAGCGCGATAATACCGGCCGTATGGGCGCTGGGCATACCGCCGGACTCCCAGGTTTCAGATAAGCTAAAGCCTTTTTTACGGATGGAGAGACCAATTTTAATAAGCTGGGCCAGTATCCAGGCGGTAAGCGGTGCAATCAGGTAAATATAGTCGCTCATAGCTAAGGTACTACAACTACGTTCTCCAAAGGTGTTTCGGCGTCTGCCTCATCGATGATATCTTCTTGTTTTTCCAATAAGGCTAAGGACACTACTGTATCGCTATCGTTTAAGCGCATAATTCTTACGCCTTGCGTTGCCCGGCCTAATTCCGGGATGTTTTTCATACCTAAACGGATAGATTGGCCCATGGCCGAAATAATTATTACTTCTTGTTCGGTGCCGACTAACGACTTTACGCCAACCAATTTGCCGGTCTTACTGTTTACCACTGCGGAACGGATGCCAACTCCACCCCGGGAATGAGGGGTAAATTGTTTTACCTTAGTACGCTTGCCGTAGCCCAATTCGCTAATCACGAATAAGGACGAATCATCTTCTACAATATCCATTCCGATAACTTCATCGCCAGCCCTTAAGCGTATTCCCCTTACGCCCCTAGATACACGGCCCATCGGACGTACATTCTTTTCATGGAACCTATTGGCCTGCCCCTGGGCAGTAGATATGATTACTTCGTTGTCGCCGGTTGTCATGCGTATCCATTTAAGTTCATCACCGTCGTCTAGGTTAATTGCTATTAGACCCGAGTTGCGTACATTTTGGTATTGCTCAAAAGGTGTTTTCTTTACTACTCCGCGCTTGGTACACATAAATAAGTGAGTAGCTGCGTCTTGCTTAGAAACATTGATTACTGATGTAACGATCTCTTCTGGCTGCAACTGCAATAAGTTAACCAGCGCTACGCCTTTGGCATTTAAGCCGGTTGATGGAACTTCGTAAGTCTTAAGCCGGAACACCCGCCCTTTGTTGGTAAAGAAAAGTAAGAAGTCATGGGTACTGGCGTTAACCAAATGTTCGATCATATCTTCTTCGCGGGTGGTCATGCCACGCTTGCCTTTACCGCCCCGGCCTTGTTTCTTGTAATCTACAATCGAGCTCCTTTTTATATAATTGGCTGATGTTATAGTTACAACTACTTGTTCATCGGGAACTAGATCTTCCTCTGTTAGTTTGTTCAATTCCTGTGCGATTATCTTAGTTCGGCGCTCATCACCGTAGAGTTTTTTCATCTCTTTAAGCTCTTGCTTAATGATGTCAAGAATACGACGTTCATCAGCTAATACTGCTTCCAGCTCAGTTATCAGCTTAATTAATTCAGCTAATTCGTCTTCGATCTTTTTGCGCTCCAATCCGGCTAATTGGCGCAGCTGCATACCAAGTATGGCCCTAGCCTGGATGTCGGTCAGTTTGAATTTTTTCATTAAATTAGCTTGGGCTTCTTCGGTTGTTTGACTTGCCCGGATGGTAGCGATAACTTCATCAATATTGTCTAAAGCGATTTTAAGGCCTTCAAGAATATGAGCGCGATCCTTGGCTTTCCGCAGTTCGAATTCGGTCCGGCGCCGGACTACTGATTGGCGATGCTTGATAAACTCCAGAAGAATATCCTGCAGTCCCAATATCCGCGGTTGAATACCGTCTATCAGGGCCAGCATATTATAGTGAAAGGTTGTCTGCAGCGGTGTCAGTTTATATAACTGGTTCAGTAACTTCTTAGGATAAGCGTCTTTTTTAAGGTCGATTACAATCCTGACAGTACCGCGGGAGCTTTCGTCTCGGATATCACTGATGCCGGTGATCTTACGGTCTTTATGATTTACCAGTTCGGCTATTTTTTCAATTAAAGACGCCTTATTCAGGGCGTAAGGTATTTCCGTAATAACAATGCGGTGACGTCCGCCTTTGCCGGTTTCTTCTATATCGGCAACACCCCTGACGATAACCCCGCCCCTGCCGGTCGCAAAGCAAGTCCTAATTGACTCTTTGCCATATACAATGCCCCCTGTTGGAAAATCGGGGCCTTGGATGTGCTCCATAAGGTCATCTACAGTAGCATTCGGCTTATCGACCAGCATTATAGTGGCATCGATTAGTTCAGAGATGTTATGCGGCGGAATATTTGTAGCCATGCCGACAGCTATACCCATTTGGCCGTTAAGTAATAGGTTTGGCAGTTTTGCTGGTAATACAGTTGGCTCCTTCTTGGAATCGTCATAGTTGCCGCGGAAGTCTACGGTTTCCTTATCAATATCTGCCAGCATTTCTTCTGAAATACGGGTCATCCTGGCTTCGGTATAACGCATGGCTGCCGGCGGGTCGCCGTCCATTGACCCATAATTGCCTTGCCCGTCGACAAGCATATATCTGGTAGAAAAGTCCTGGGCTAAACGAACCATGGCATCATAGATTGCTACGTCACCATGGGGGTGGTAGTTACCCATCACGTCGCCCACAACAGTAGCACTTTTACGGTACTTAGCGCTGTGCGTAAGGTTATTTAGGCTCATTACATATAAAATGCGGCGGTGTACCGGCTTCATGCCGTCTCTAACATCCGGCAAAGCCCGCTGAACAATAACGCTCATCGAATAACGGAGGTAATTATCCTCCATTACGTTTTCAACAGTTCGCAATTCTAAACTTTTAGAATGCGTTGGCGTTATGATTTCGGCTTCGCCGCTAGCAGGTTCAAAGGGCAATTGCTCATCCATAATTTAAACGTCCAAGTCCTTAACGAATTTCGCATGGGATTGTATAAAGTTTTTGCGCAGCTCTACTTCATTCCCCATTAATTTATTAAATATTGCGTCAGCTTTTTCAGCATCGGCGACCCTAACCTGAATAAGAACCCGGTTTTCGGGGTTCATGGTTGTCTCCCACAGCTGGTCGGCATCCATTTCGCCTAAGCCCTTATAACGCTGGATATCCGTTAAGCCGGCTTGTTTGGTACGGTCATCATCTTTGCTTACTTTAGTACCGCGCTCTTTACGGTCTTTAATAAGTTTTTCGATGGTATCGTCCCTTTCCTGGTCACTGTAGGCATACCATTTTCGATTACCGCTGGCTTTAAGGACAAACAACGGCGGTTTTGCCAAATAGATATGGCCGCCCTCAATTACCGGCAACATATAGCGGAAAAAGAATGTCATTAGAAGTGTGGCGATGTGGCTGCCGTCAATATCGGCGTCGGTCATGATTATTATCCGGTCATAGCGCAAGCCGCTCAGATCAAACTGCTCATCAATACCCACACCCATTGCCTTAATCAGGCTGATAATCTCGTTGTTTGCCAACATTTTATCTAAGCGGTGGCGCTCAACGTTTAGTACTTTACCCCTGACAGGCAAGATTGCCTGCGATTTACTGTCGCGGCCGTTTTTAGCCGATCCGCCGGCTGAGTCGCCTTCTACTATATATAGCTCTGAATCTTTAGGGTCTTTATTAGAACAGTCGGCCAGTTTGCCCGGCAAAGACAAGCCATCAAGTACACCTTTACGGATTATGTTGTCTCTGGCTGCCCTGGCTGCTTTGCGGGCCCGGGCGGCCAATAGAGCTTTACCTACTATTCTACGGGCTACTGCTGGATGCTCTTCCAAGTAATAATTGAACCATTCGGTCATTACCTGCTCAACGTATCCTCTAACTTCGGGGTTACCCAGTTTATTTTTGGTCTGGCCTTCAAACTGGGGGTCTGGCAATTTAACCAAAATAACCGCGGTTAACCCTTCTCGGCAATCTTCGCCGCTAAGGTTCTCTTCTTTTTCTTTAAGCAGGCCGGCTTTGCGGGCATAGTCATTTATTACCCTTGTAAGGGCAGATCTAAAGCCTGTTAAGTGCATGCCGCCATCCGGATTGAAAACGTTGTTAGCAAAAGCCTTAACAGTTTCGGAAAAAGCATCGCTGTATTGCATGGCAATTTCTACCATCGAGCCGTCAACTTCTTTTTCTATATAGAAAATATCATCGTCAACTGGCTCTTTGCCCAAGTTTAAATGCCGTACGTAAGATTGGATGCCGCCTTCGAAATAAAACGCGTAGCGGTTTCCTGTACGCTCGTCGCTTACAGAAGCTTTAACACCTTTAGTTAAATAAGCTTGGTGGCGCAAATAATTAACTACCCAGTCGTAATCTATGCCTACTGTTTCAAACACATCAGCATCAGGATAAAAAGTTATTGTTGTGCCGGTAGCGCGGCTGGGCCCAACTGCTTTTACGTCAGATTTTGGTACTCCCCTTTCGAATTCCTGGCGGTATAGCTTACCGCCGGTGCGGACTTCGGCAATTAGTTTGGTCGATAAGGCGTTAACTACGCTTGAGCCGACACCGTGCAAACCGCTGGAAACTTTATAAGCGCCGCCGCCGAATTTACCGCCGGCGTGGAGTACAGTTAAAACCGTTTCAAGGGTACTTTTGCCGGTTTTAGGGTGGGTGTCTACGGGAATACCGCGGCCATCGTCTGATACAGTTATTCCGCCGTCTTCCAGTAAAGTAACCTGTAAATTACTGGCAAAGCCGGCAATAACCTCGTCAATGCAGTTATCGGCTATTTCCTTGATCATATGGTGAAGGCCGTCATAACCGGTACTGCCTATATACATACCTGGCCGTTTGCGTACGGCCTCTAAACCTTCTAAAACTTGTATCTGACTAGCATCATAGTCTTGTGGTTTTTGTTTACTCACCCAAGAATCCCCTCAATTAAAATAAATTAGCTATTACTCTTCCTTATATTATAGAAGAAATGGCCTCAAATAACAATGCTCATACCCTTGTATGAACACATTTTTTTATGTTTAAATAGCATTAGCATATCGCATACAAAAAATAAAGGTACGTATGTTCAAAAAGTTACTCGCAAACTTACCCTATAACCCGGGGTTAATCCACCAGGTTAATTTTTATAGTAAACGGCTGCGCCAAGAAGCCGGCGTTAGACGACTAGGTTTTATTTTGATAGCGATGGCCTTGGTAGTACAAACTTTAGCCGCCCTCTACCCCGCCCAAAAATCCCTGGCGGCATCGCCCAATCATATACTGGATGGCATTAGCAATAAGCAAAGTATCCTAAGGGCCTGGGACGCAAACACCGGCAATGTCCGGGAAATATACGGTAAGTTTGGTATAACCCGTCAGAATATTGCCAATATACCGGGCCAAAGCCCTAACTCTACAGTTGTTTCAACCAGTTCAGATTGGTGGAGCATTGGACGTTTGCCTTTGTCGGATTTTGGTATAAGCAGTACCCACTGGGGAGAGCGTACGGTAAAAATATCCGGCAGCTTAAACGTTTACCAACGACCGCTGCATGCCTGGGATACGGGCCCGTCCAGCAGTTATAAAGCATTTCATGGAGTTAACCAGTTTGGCGTAGGTTTTTGGATACTTCAGGATTGCGGTAACGCTACGTTTCACGGCCCTTACTTGCCCAAGCCTCCAAAACCGAAGCTTACCGTACATAAAACACTGTTAACCCCTAATAAGGTAAAGCCCGGCGATACCGTTAAATTCAGGTTGGAGTTTCGTAATACTGTTGAAGATTCATTGGCCACTAATTTTAAGCTGACCGACCGGGTAGCCGCCAACTTTGATTATGTAAGCCTGGAAGGCATCAGCAGCAATAACGGCGGAATTTTAACTATCCAGAAGGACAGCTTAGGCTTTACAACTATAAACCGCTCCCGGATATTAACCGTTAAGGTTAAACCACGGCTCAAAAGCGGTACTGTAATTTGCAACCAGGCCACAGTAAGTTCGAAGGAAACTGGCTCTTCTGATTCTGAGCAACCTTGCGTTGTTGTTATAAATCCG
The DNA here is from genome assembly GCA_964460855.1 of uncultured Candidatus Saccharibacteria bacterium. Classification (GTDB taxonomy): domain Bacteria; phylum Patescibacteriota; class Saccharimonadia; order Saccharimonadales; family UBA10212; genus CAYWQH01. Next base: position 63,813 of record CAYWQH010000008.1, on the reverse strand, counting down.
CCTTGTTCCGGGGCCGCTTGCACCCCGCCGCCTGTAACTGCCAGCGGATATTGTGTTTCTTCCAGCGCTTTCCTGCCAAAATCAAATAATGACTTTAGTGTAAAAACAGAAACTTTTGTAAGCGGCGGGGCTATGGTCCAGGCATATAACTATGGCATTGATAATAACTCCAAGCTAGACACTTCGGATAAAACTGGCCAAACAACCCACACTAAGACATTTAATAACTTTAAGCCCGGTAATCATACGATAAACGTTACCGCGCAGCTAAAATCACCAACCGGCAAACTTTTTAATACCGTTAACTGCCCTGTAAGCCTGAATGTCAGTGAAGAGCCCCGATTAGTTCAAAGCAAATCGGTAGCTAATGTGACCGAGAACTTGTCGAATGCTTCCGGTACCAAAGTTAAAAACAATGACGTTCTGAAGTTTACCCTTAATACCCAAAATGTTACTTCATCCGATTTTAAAAACTATAAAGGCGAGGACTTCTTTGGCAATGTTTTGCAATACGCCGATATAGTTGACCCTTCCAGCTTGGAGAAACAAGGTATTACATTAACAAGCGATAAGTTCCTAAGGTGGAATACAGCCGTTATCAAAGGTAACAGCAGTGACATTAAAGTAATAACCGTTAAAGTTAAGGCAGTAATTCCCAGCACTAACCGGCCCTCTAATGTTTCAGCGGACTACAACTGCACGATTTCGAACTTATATGGTAATGAAGTAAAGATGAGTGTTAGCTGCCCGCTAGTTAAGAATATAGAAACTGCCTCCAATGAATTACCCAATACCGGGCCCGGCTTAGGAGTAATGTGCGGTTTCATTGTTGCCCTGGCTGCGGGCTACTTCTTTGCCCGAAGCCGGTTAATCGCAAAAGAGCTAGATATTATTAAGGCGGACCAAGCTGGTTCTGACAGTTAGGATTTATAATATGAGCGAAACCATCCACCACAATCACCACGAGAGGCACGCGCCGGCCGAAACACATAACGACCACCGTTCACAGGAATTATTGGCCGAAAAGCTGCAACACGCTGCAAAAGTGGAGCGTGAGCATAATGCCCAGCATCAAATAGAACAATTACACCATGCCGCCAAAAAAGAGGCGGTCAGCGGCAAAGAACATCATGTCCATGGAGAAAAAGAGCCTGCTACCGGACATACTTATATAACAAGGGAGTTGAAAGATTCGGCTTATCAAAGGAACATGTCAAGGATCAGGCGGCGCTTGCCGGCCTACCAAAAAATGTTTAGTTCGGTTATCCATCAACCGGTAATAGATAGTATTAGCGAAGTAAGTTCAAAAACAGTTGCCCGGCCCTCCGGTTTATTGGGCGGCGGCTTGATGGCCTTATTGGGTACGTCAGCATATTTTTACATTACAAAGCACTTCGGTTACACCTACAATACATCGTGGTACCTGATGTTTTTACTGGGCGGGTTTATTATCGGCTTGGCTATGGAATTTATTTGGCATTATATAAAGCCGCAGAGCCAGTAATCTATTTTTGGGGGTTTGGGGCAGCCGGCGCCACGCCTTCGTCGTAAACTAAATTGCCGTCTTTATCGATATAGATCGTTTGCACTTCGTCAGTAGGCGCCGAGCCTAAATGGACTTCGTGCTCAGTTTTACTCAAGTCGATTGCCGGCAACGCCATTTTTGCCGGCTTATTGGCAGTAGTTGGTTGGGCAGTCTCAGCCCTTTCCACTAATCCGGCTGGTTTAGCTTCCACTTTAGCTGGTGGTTGTTCAATTGGATCGACTTTTTTAACGGTAGGTGGTTCAACCTGGGCGTTAGCCACTCCTTTTAATTCAGCTGCCGGATCTTCGTTACTTTTAGTGCCGTACGGTGTGGCATAAATGGATTCCTGCTGTTTGAGCTGGGCTTTACGCTTTGCCAGCCATTCGTCCAGAAAAGACGAGCCTGATCCGGGGGCACTGGGGGTTGTGGGTGATCCTGGTATTGTAGGTGCCGGCCTGCCAGGAACGTTAAACGCGTCAAATGCGGCCCCTGCTGCTTTGGTAGCGTCTTCTTTAACGGCCAGTCGCTTAAATATTTCAGCTTCTACGACAGCCTTAGGGCGGCCGTATTTGGCTGCAGAGAGCTGTTTTAAGGCATCTGCTAGCTGCATATTCGGTTTGCCTAGCGGTGGTAAGTTCGCCATGCTAAACGGCTGCGTCGGTACACCGCCAATTAACATTCGTACGATACTATTTGCATTAGGTATGCGCTGCAAATCTTCTATATCAAATATCGGCTGGAAAACTTTGGCTAAAGCTTCAGCGTCTGCCGTACCTACGCGATGGGATACGATAGTACCAACATTTCCAAAAACTGCATCGCGGATTTGATCAGTTAATTGGGTGGTGAACTGGTTGGCTACTGCGAGATTAAGTCGGTATTTCCTGGCCTCGCTTAAGATATCGGCGATAGAGTCGGTAGAGAAGTTCTGGAACTCGTCTACATACAAACAAAAATCGTTTCGCTCTTCTTCGGTTATGCTGGCCCGGCTCATAGCGGCGGCTTGTATTTTCATTACGAAAATCATGCCCAAAAGTTTAGAATTTAGTTCGCCAGTCCGTCCTTTGCTTAAGTTAACGAAAAGTATTTTGCCTTCGTCCATGATAGTGCGTAAATTGTATGAACTTTTCGTTTGGCCGATAATATTACGCATCATTTCGTTGCTGCGGAAAGCGCCGAACTTGCTGACAAACCAACCCATAACTTCACTTTTATGGAAGTCGCTGGTTTGGGCCATCTCTTTATTCCAAAAGTCCAGGACGGTCTGGTCTTTTACGTATTGTAGTTTCTGCTTTAAATACTTCGAATCCTGGAATACATTAGGGATATCGATAAAAGTCGATCCTTCGGGATCAGCCATCAGTGTAAGTGCAGCGTTCCTGAACCAGTGCTCATACCTTGGACCGATAATTCCCTGGTGCTGCGGGTCGTACAGCTTGTAGAGCATATTTATAGCTTCTTGGATTAAAAAGTCCTTTTGCTCAGGGCTGTGGAACTCAAACATATTTAAGCCCATCGGGTATTCCATATCGGCCGGCGAAAAATAAATTACATCTTCTGTTCTCTCTTTAGGAACCATAGCCATAAGCTTTTCTACGGTATCACCATGGGGGTCGACGAACGCGAAACCCCGGCCTTCTAACATATCCTGCAGCGCCAGGTTTTCCAGGAAGGTCGATTTACCCGTACCCGTTTGGCCAACAACGTACATATGCCGCCGGCGGTCGTTAAGGCTTAGCCTTATGGCCTTCTTAGCACCCCTAAAAACGTTATATCCCAACAGCAAGCCGTCTTCAGAAATATTTCGGGGCCCGTCAACTTGCTTGGAAGCTTGCCTCTCAAGCTGGGTCGTCGGGATATTACTCTGATCCGGAAAATGGAATAGAGTTGAAAGTTCCACGCTGTTTAAGATCGTATTTTTATTTTCCTGGGGGAAGAACCTTAATATGTAAGCCGTTACGAAGCTGTCTATGTCTTTGGCCGGGATGAACTTAAAGCCGTTTCTACCCGGAGCGTCAAACAAAGAAAACGTTGCGATAATATTATTAAGAATGCTCTGTGAGCGCTGGGTAAGGTTTGACGAAGCTACAACCCTTATCAATACTTCGTATCCGGGATGCCTGGTTTTATCGTCTATAGCATCAACTATCGATTGGTCCAGCGAAGATAAAGGCTTATCCGGAGTGCTATCCTTATCATTCTTGCTTTCCGGCGGCTTGTTTAAAGCGGTAACAGCCTGGCCGAATACACCAATGGCAGCTGGTAATGAACTGGAATTTTTGCCGCCTTTACGTTTTTTATCACTCACCGAAGTGGCCCGCTTACGCCAGCCAGGGTCTGCCGGCCTGATCAATATCTGTATGCCTACCCCATCGTCTTTTTCGAGTGTCGACAAGGCACTTAACAACGATTGCATGGCATCGCGCTTTAAATCTTGGAAAGTAGCGATCGGATAGGCGTAGTTTTCTTTTAGTACTAGTTCGCCGCCTAGAGTACCGCTTATGCGCCCCACAGGGCTAAATACATTGTGCTCTGCTACTTCTTCCAGCCGAGCCGAAGGATAGGCGCTTAGGATAGCTTGTTGTACAACATCTAATAACGTAACAGGTACGGCTGTATAAAACTGAACAAAACCTTTTTGGGCGACTATTTCAAAAGCAATATGCCGCTGACCGTAATATTTGGACTTAAAACCCTTCTTAAAAGTACTGGACAGGATATTATATAAGATCTGGGCTTTCGAAACGTTTTCATCTACTACATCCCTTTTGTCGCGTCCCTGCGAGTCAGTGTCGTCACTTGGGGGTGGCAAATGTATAAGTAAGGGCACCATTTTTAAGCCCCGCTCATAGTTTTTCTGTTCCCGGTTAATTTTCCTTATATAAAAGTAGGCAATGCTAACGCCAATAACAGCGATAGCCAGAAACGTAATTAATATAAAAACAAGAAAGTTCATTACCTCGGCTGTTCATCAGCTAATTTTATTTTCTTATTCCACCGTGTCTCGATATATTCGGCTTTAGCTTTATTCATTTCCTTATTCTGCAAATATGGGTCGTCTTTAGTTTTTTCAACTATATGTTTAGCCCGGTCGACCCATTCTTTTTCTATCAGATCGACATCATCAGCTACCGAAGAAGCCTTGCTAGAAGTGGATGATTTATCTTTTATTGGCGCTGCTGGTAATGCTAAGCTCGACGCATCGGCTGATGCCTGATCGGTAGCTGGTGCGGAAGTTGCAGACGGAGAACCCTGGTTAGCAGCTTCGGCCTTGCCGGCTTCAGCTGCAGCCCCGGCAGCTTCTATCTTATTATTGTCTACTTCTTGGCCCTGCTCTGGATTTGGCAGCTCCAAGCTATGTTGAGCTTCGCTACTACTAGGATTCATATGCAAATTATACCCTGCCCAAATACTTACTGGTGATAAAAGTTGCCTAAAAACGTCTGTCTATATAAAAGATCAGTCCAAACGTTATTAATATTATAACTGTAACGTCTATTAAATGTAGTGATTTTACAGAATAAAACATTAACGCTAATATCGCCGCGCCCTCTACGACTGCCAATTTATATATAAGCCTGCGGTGCCCGAGCGGCTTAAAATGGCTGACGACATATATTGAGCTGCTTAGTAATAGTCCAAACATAAGTGGAAAAAAAATTATTATCGCGGTGACGTTATTATTCGGGTTGTAAGCAAAAGTTATTAGCAACAAAATTAAAAAACAACCAACCGCAATTGCGGCTGGCTTTTTATTTATAGTGGGCTTTGTGTCGTCCATATTTCCATTTTATAAGCTTGGTGCCAAGGCGGTAAATGCGCCCTATTTGTTAAAACTATTTAGCGCTTACCGCCGTTTGGCAGACTGACCGCTCTCGTTAGAGAGCGTTATCCAGCTATGCTGTAAAGAAGACATTTATTTATTTTGGCTTCATGCACTTAAATTAGCACCTGATTCACTATTAGTCAACAATTATAGTTGTGTTATTTACTACCTATATCTTATAAGTGTTGTTATAATCATGCCCCACTAAATATATTTACGTTGTAAGTAATGTAAAGTGTTTAGTTAATTATTGTGCTTTGGGCCATATATCATTAGACGGTTAATTTACAACGTAACAGTTGCTTAAATATACTGTGCCATAATTAGTCAACAATAAAAGCGGTGGATTTAGGCAAGTTGTAAATTCGATATATTATTATCAAATCATTATTCTGAACAAATTGTTAACAGCCTATCGGCTTAATATTTATATGTTGTATACAGCCTTTAGTCTTAAATTGCTTAATTAAATAGCGGTTGTTTTTATCCATCTAGCATTTATTTATCGGCTTTAAAATGTTTGCAATGGAATATAGAAAAATGTTTTGCGATGTACGTTCATTATTATGTTTGTTTGCGCCTACGGGCTGTCGACTATAAACATTCATACACGCATACTCTTTGTACCTAAGTTATCTAGTCGCATCTACATTTGCTAGTAAAAATATCTTTAACCTAAATAGAGGCTGCCGGAGCAATGCCCTAAAAAACATCAGATGTTACATATATTTTCGGGCTATAGCCAAGTTCTGCTAACAGTCATTAATTTATATGATTGGGCTGCAAGTTAACTAAATTATCCAATTACTTATATATATGAACTGCCGTTTAATTTAGTATTATCCCATTGTCATATAAACGGCTAAGTTCTAAATATACCCAGAATTCGCAGCAATTTGCCTATGCAACATCCCCCTGCCCTTATTAAATTAATTATTCCGATTGATAGTTATACACAGCTTTTTTATGCTTTTTAACATAATCGTATTGACAGTAAAAAGACTAATTTATAAGATGAAAACGGCACTTGAATAAAAAAAGTGCTCAAAACAAAAACCGTATCGTAACAACGGCTTCTCGCAAGCCGTTGTTCCAGCCAAGAAGTACACAAACAAAGATACGTCGTAACACCTCAATACACACCCTAACAAAAACAAAATACCCCGGACAAACCGGGGTATTTTAATTGTTGGGATAAAGTGCAATAATTAATTAAATATGTCAAAAGGCATAAAAAGTATCGTTGATAACTTGGATGGTGGCAGTTTAATTGATGTTGAGTGCCATATTACTTCGGGCTTGCCCAGCGTTAATATTATTGGCATAGCTTCGCGCGCGGTTGGAGAAGCCAAAGACCGGCTAAGGGCCAGCTTTAATGCTTCGGGTCTTAACTTTCCGCGCAAAAGAATAGTTATTAATTTGGCTCCGGGTGATATTCCAAAAGAAGGTACTTCCATGGATCTGGCTATGGCAGTAAGTATTTTATTAGCGTCCAAACAAGTAGAAGCCGGCCGGACCGTTAATAAAATCTTCTTAGGCGAGTTGAGCCTAGATGGAAAGATCAGGCCGATACGAGGAATTATAGGCAAGTTACTGGCTGCTAAACAATTTGGTATAAAAGACTTTTATATTCCTTATGATAATTTAACGCAAGCTAGCTTAGTTCCTGATATTAATATTACGACTTTTAATAGCTTAAACGATATATATTTGGATCTTACTGGCTTAAAGCCCGCAAAAAACGTCCATTCTAGCGAGTTTAGTGCTGCGGCTAAAGGCGTAAGAGTGCCTGGCGAAGTTACGCTGGCATCCATTGCCGGCCAGGAACTTGCTAAAAGGGCCCTTATAATCGCTGCAGCCGGCCGGCACAATATTTTGTTATACGGGCCACCCGGCACGGGTAAGACTATGCTGGCGAAAGCCCTGCGCAGCTTATTGCCCCCTTTAGACAAGCAAGAGATGATAGAAGTTACCCATCTTCATAGCCTCGGAAATGCAAATTATAATTCGATAGTTACAAATCCTCCTTTCAGGGCGCCCCACCATAGCGCCAGTACCATCTCTTTAACCGGGGGCAGCGCTTCGCCAAAGCCCGGCGAAATAAGCCTGGCACATTGCGGCGTTCTATTTCTGGATGAACTGCCGGAATTCAACCGATCCAGCATCGAAGCGCTGCGCCAACCGCTAGAAGAAAGACGTATTTCCGTAACTCGTATCAAAAGCAGCGTAGAGTACCCTGCCAACTTCATGCTAATTGCAACACAGAATTCGTGCCCCTGCGGATATTACGGTTCGCTAAAAGAATGCAGCTGTAGTGCAGCGGCAATCAGGGCATACCAGGCTCGGCTTTCAGGACCGATTAAAGACCGCATAGATATACATGTAGCGGTGGAAGAAGTCGAGCATGACAAGCTACTGCAAAACCAGCCTACTAGCGTTAATGATAGTTACATGAGCATGGTACGCCGCGCCGAAGATATGCAAAATAGCCGGTTTGGATGTAAACGCTTTAACTCGACAATATCAAATGACGAGATAAAACAACTTGCACATTTAAGCAGCGAGGCCAAGGAATACTTGGATGCAGCAGCAGCCCGGCTTAAAATGTCGGCCAGGGCCTACATGAAAACGATCAAAGTTGCCCGAACCATCGCTGATTTGGAGCTGTCCGAGGCTATAAACCAAGCCCATATTGGCGAAGCATTGCAGTACCGCGAAAAGTAACTAATAGCATTATTGAACTTTTGGCGCTTATCTGTTATGATCTAAAAAGTGCAAGGAGTAAAAGTATTAGCAAACTACCACGCCTGAATGATGCAATTCAGGCGCCTCAACTTAGAGTTATCACCGACGACGGCAAACAATTAGGTGTGCTGACACGCGCCGAAGCCATAAGTGCCGCCGAGGAAGCCGGGTTAGATTTAGTTGAAGTTTCGCCAGATGCTAAACCTCCGGTCGTCAAAATGGTTAATTGGGGCAAGTATAACTACCAGCGCACCAAACAACTTCAAAAAAACCGGAAGAGCAGCAAACAACTGGACCTTAAGCAAATAAGAATGGGTTTAAAAATCGGCGAGCACGACCTCGGGGTTAAGATTAAAAAGATCAACGCCTTCCTGGAAGCCGGCCATAAAGTACGTGTAACAATTGTTTACCGCGGCCGAGAACTGGCCCATAAAGAAATTGGCTTTACCTTAGCTGATAAAGTCCAGCAGATGTTGGGAGATACTGTTATCGCCGACCAACCGCCCCAACTTACTGGAAAACAACTAAATTTCGTTATTAGGAGCAACAATGCCAAAGTTAAAACCACATAGAAGCGTTAAGAAAAAAATTACCATTACAAAAACTGGTAAAGTTATGAGGCGCCATGCTACAGGCACTCATTTTCTGCAAAAGAAAAGTGCTGCCCGTAAACGTAAATACGCCGGTGTAGAAACCATTTCCGGCCAGCAAGCTAAAAATTTGAAGATGAAATTAGGAGTATAAAAAGTGAGAGTTAAGCGAGGCGTAGCAACTTCACGCCGTCATAATAAAATCCGCAGAACCACTAAAGGAATGAGCCGGCCGAACCGCAGCAGTATTAGGCGCGGCAAGCAGGCCGCCACCCGTTCGTTACAGTTCGCCTATCGCGACCGCCGTAATCGTAAGCGGTCTTTCCGCAGCTTATGGAATGCCCGCATAAATGCTGCTGCCCGCCTGAATGGTACAACTTACAGCCGGTTAATCTCCCAACTGAAACAGTCCGGCGTTTCTTTGAATCGCAAAATTTTGAGCGAACTGGCTACCAATGAGCCTCAAGCTTTTAAAGAAATCGTATCTACAGTTAAAAAATAAATTTAATTTTAAAGTATAAAAATACCGCTTTTAAGCGGTATTTTTATGTGCGGGATTATCCGTAAGCCGGGTTCTGTTTTAGCCAATCATCTATCTAGACCTCATGTTGCCATGTAGCTCAAGCGGATATTTGATGGACTTGGCGGGCGCACCATCCGTTTTAAAGCGGCATGTCCATCCCTTGCAGCAGACAGGGTTTACCTTTTCCTGACGTCACCGTGAGGAACTGTGGGCTTTTACCCCACTCGTTTCACCATTTCCCGGTATTTCTACCTGGTTGTATTGTTTCTGTGGCACTTTCCCTAGGGTTACCCCCGGTTGCCGTTAGCAACTGTCCTGCCCTTAGCTGCCCGGACTTTCCTCCCCGCTAAAGCGGGGCGATCAGCCAATAATCCTGCGCGCTATATTATACACTTTTTACTTGCTCGTCTAAAATCCGGTTTACTTCAGCATCGGCAATTTTATTTAACTGTCGCGGCACTTGCTGGAATGTAATTACCGAAAATTTGCCTTTAAGCTCATTTACTTTTTCATATATTGGCCACAAGTCACGGTTCTTAACTTTGAATAATCCATTAATTTGGTTAACCACAAGCAGGCTATCCATATATATATGAACCTTTTTTACGCCTAAGCTAATAGCCCGGTCCAAAGCCTTTTTAAGGGCCTGGTATTCGGCTTGGTTATTGGTAGTAATGCCAATATAGTCACCTGATTTTTCTACAACGTTTCCATCCATATCCTCTACAACAAAAGCTGCTGCCGAAGGCCCGGGATTGCCCCTGGATCCGCCGTCAGTATAGATTTTTACCTCTGTAAATTTAATATCTTTTGATGTTGTCTTATTAGCAACTGAAGCTGCCAGTTTTGTATCATTTTGGGAATTATTATTACTGTATAGAGTATCCGCTGCTTTGGACATTTCATGGTCCAGACTAGTAACTTTATTATTTTGGTCATGCGTCGTAAACCAAACTTCAACGCTGTCATAGCTAAGGCGCATGACCGGATGATGGTTTGCTTTTTCAGCGGCAACCGCCATTTGACTTAAAAATTTAACCGCCATTTGATAATTAGAAAAATGAAATTTTTTGTAAAGTTGGTTGTCTATTTCCTGCCACATTTATTTGCTGCCGATCTGTGTTAATTGGTCGGGGATACAGGACTTGAACCTGCGACCTCACGGCCCCCAGCCGTACGCGCTAGCCAACTGCGCCAATCCCCGAAAGAGAAATGAGACAAAACCTGACGGTTTTTTCTCATCGCTCGTCGGCATTGCCGAGTCCCTCGTAAACTTCGGGACCAAGCTCGCTGCTCTTTTTCCCTATCGTTATATTCTCATGCGACGCAAAGAATTAGAAATGCTCTAAATATAACAAGGGTCGGTTTGGCACTTGATTCACTCTGCTTGTTAGCAAAGTGGGTGTCCGCACGTGCTGCCCACAAGCGGCTACGCATATTGGACTCCCTCAATTTATGTATTCAGAAAATCAATCGTACCAAGACCGACACTTGTATTATAGCTTAGAGGTTAACTGGCAGTAAAACATTCAAAATGTGATTAATAATATTGCCGATAACCGGGCTGAAGAATTGGTAAAAAAGAATGAAAAATATTAAAAAGGCTGTTATCCCGTAGGCTTCAATCATATCCATGAATTCCTGCACCGGCTCGGGAGCTAAAGCATATAAAATCCGCGAACCATCTAATGGCGGGAACGGAATAAGGTTAAACACGAAGAAACCGACATTAATAGATACAAAAAGGGTAAGAAAATCAGCCGCAGCCCCGCTGTGAACGTTCATTACTCTAAAAAGTACGGCACCCAATAAAGCTAAAACCAGATTGGACGCCGGGCCGGCCGCGGCAACAATCGCCGCGCCGAAATCATCATATTTTAAGCGAAGTTTGTTTATCTGAACCGGTTTGGCAGCACCGATTACTGGTAAGTGCAATAAAATTAGAATTAGGGGCAACAAAACACTTCCAAACGGATCAATATGATGGATTGGGTTTAATGTAATCCGGCCGTCCAACCGCGCAGTATCATCACCTAGCCTATCACTAACGACAGCATGCATCGCTTCATGAATGGTTATTGCCACAAGAATTGCGGGAATAGCTAATATTAAAGTATAGACGGTATCGCTCATCAACATTTAGTATAGCGTAATTGTTTACTCTTGACGCTACACCTTAAAAAACGTACAATAAACCCTTGAAACTTATACTTATATACTATGCAAAAGTGTGATTTAACCGGTAAAGGCAAGCAGTATGGCAGCAATGTTAGTTTTTCGCAGCGCCATACTAAAAAAGTTTGGAAGCCAAACCTGCAGTCCAAAACTGTTATTGTTGATGGGCGCAAAGTTAAGTTACAACTCAGCACCCATGCTATCCGCACGCTGAAAAAACGCGGTTTGCTTTAATTATTGCTTTTCTATAACTACTAAACGGGTAACATCTGTATATTCTGTTGTTTTTGGTTTTAATCTAGGGACAGTTTCGGATATTTCCATGCCCATGTCTTTTATGGCCGCATCCAGCGGCTGCTGGGGTACTTCGAATTTCAATTTGCTATCGGCGTAATGGGTAGGCACTACTAGTTTTGGCTCTATCTTGCGTATTAATTTAAGAGCTCCGTCACCGCCAATGGTATAGCCTCCGTTACCTACTGGAATTATCAATATATCAACCGTACCAATTGCCTCTAACTGTTCTTCGGATAGGCCTGGGTCTATATGTCCAAGCACAACCAGTTTATTATCATCGGCGTTAATTTTAAAAATAACCGCCGATTTTTCGTGTTCATGATCCGTAAAAGCCCTGGCGGCTATACCTTGGATTACCACCCCGGATATCTCATATTCGCCTGGCATTGCCGCTAAAAACCGGCTTTCAGTTTCTTTTATATGGGGCGAGGTGTGCAGCGCGATATCGTCTGATTTTGTTATAGATTTGGCGCCCAAGTCAGCCAGGTTGTCGTCTACTACTATCGAAGCTTTTTTCGTGCTGATACGTAAACAGTTGGCTCCATAAAATTGAATATCCATCTAATTCTCCCGGTTAGCGGCTTACTTGCAAATCTTGCTCATTAATTAAGACCTGTTTTTTGGCGGAAAGTACGCTGTTAATGAAACGGTCATTAATTTGAAGCCGGTACTTATATTCGGACGGAGACATAATTGCATAGCGGATTTCTTTATTCTCCTTATCTTCCAGGTCAGAAATAAAATGGTTAACTTTAGTTTGGTTTATATCGCCTACAACAAGCAAGTCGATGCTGCTAAAATCATCCCTGGTAAACTGGCCCAGCAATATTGCCAGGTCTATCCTGCCCAATGCTTTTATATCTTTGACGATTTCTGATTCTTCACCGCTTTGCTGTTTTGGCTTCAACGAAGAAGACACAGGCACAGTTGCCGCTTTGCCGCCGAACATGGCCGATAAGGCCTGGTAATGGGCAAATTGTTGGTTAACCTCGTAATAGAGTTTATTGTTGTTAGTTTCAGAGGTAATTATGCCAATGCTTAGTAAGTTGGATAGCTCACGTCGGACCGAATTTATTTGTTCGTTAATCTTGCGGGTAATTTCGCGCACATAAAATGCCCGGTTTGGGTTACCGTAAAAAAGCTGTAATAATTTTACCCTGGTTTTCGATCCAAAAAGTTGCTCGATCATGTGTACCTGCTTGCAAGTATTGTATCAGATAGTTAATAGCTGTAGCTATTGATGTTTTGCCATGAACAACTGAATCTTATCAAAAGCTTGTTCAGGCGAATGAAACCACTCTATATCTTTGTTCCTTTTAAACCAGGTTTTTTGCCGGCGGGCGTATTGCCAGTCGCCGCTGGAAAATTCTTGCTTGGCTTGATCTTCGGAAATTTGGCCGCGAATATGCCGAAGCGCGCTGCCATATCCAATGCCGCCTACCCCGCCAAAGTCATCGCCATACGTTTCAGCCAGGCTTTTAACTTCGTCTAAAAAACCCTTCGTATACATGGCGTCTATCCGCTTTTTAATTGCTGCTTTTATTAATTCATCCCTTGGCATAATACCGAATATATGAAATCCGTCGCGCAGGGCAGATTTTTTTATACTTGCCCCTTCCGCTTCAATAGTCCTGATTAAGTGTCGTTTGTTCTTATAATTAGCCGGCATAATTAACGATGCCTGACTTATCATTTGTGTTAGTTCTTCGATGCTTTTATTTTCTAATTCGGACCGTTTATCCGGGTCGTAACCTGGGCGAAAACTAAAATTGTAGGCTACTGCATCTATATATAAACCACTGCCGCCAACAATAATTGGGATATTATGCCGGCTGGCTATCTCTGGTAACAGCTTGTTAGAATACTCTTTAAAATCGTGGGCCGTAAACCTTTGCCCGGGTTTTACCAAGTCCAGCCCCCAGTGAGGTGTAAGTTGCCGGTCTAACCGGCTTGGTTTGGCCGTTCCAATATCCATTCCCTGGTAAATTGTACGCGAGTCGGCGCAAATTATTTCGGCCGGCATCTGTTGGGCCAGCCGCATAGCGACTGCCGACTTTCCGCTGGCCGTGGGGCCGGCTATTACAATAACTTGTTGGGTCCGTGACTTTCTGGCCACCATAATAACCTCTCAACTTCTACGGTGTCGTCCTCGCCTACCTGTATCCCTTCCTTTAAAAGGGCTTGGCGGTGGCCTTCACGCCCGCCGGGATAGCCGCTGGCCAGCCCGCCTTTTTTATTAACTACCCGCTGCCATGGCAAATCCGCCGGCCCGGTATGGGCGATTTGCCCGACTTCCCAAGCCGCCCAGGCGGCCCCGGCCAGGGCTGCCAGCTGTCCGTAAGTCATTAGCCTGCCCTTGGGAATTTGGGCCACAAAACTATATACCTTATCCTTAAAATCTTCATCGACGCGCGGCATTACTGGTGGTTCTCAATATAGCTTTTCAGCTCGTCGAAAGGTATTTTTTCTTCTTTATCTTTTAAGCGTATACTAATTTGTCGGGCTTCGACATCTTTAGGGCCAATAATCAGCTGGACCGGAATTTTATAAGCTGATGCTTCCTTGATTTTTTTACCTAGAGATTCGTTGCGGCTGTCGATACTATAGCGCAATTCATTATATTTAAGGGGTTTATCGAGTACGATACCCCGCAACACCGCTTCGATTTCATCGATATAGCCCTCGACAGAGTCGTTGATGCTTAATATCCGTACCTGTTCGGGCGCCATCCAAAACGGGAACCAGCCAGAAGTATGCTCGATATAAACACTTAAAAAGCGCTCAGCCGAACCAAGCAATGCCGAATGAATCATTACCGGTCGCTTGGCTTGGCCATTTTCGTCGGTATATTCCAACCCAAAGCGCTCGGGCTGTACAAAATCTACTTGGACGGTGGCCAGCTGCCATTCGCGGCCCAAAGAATCTTCTGCAATATAGTCTATTTTTGGGCCATAAAATGCCGCTTCGCCTGGGGCAACGAAATAATCCAGCTTATTGTCTTTGGCTAATTGCTCAATAATAGCCTGGGCTTTATCCCAAAGGGCCTTGTCGCCCAGATAGCCTTCGCCGTCGTCCCGGAATGAAAGCCTAAAGCGAAGCTTCATACCGACTTGTTCATATATATATAGCGCTTTTTCGATTAATTCGTTGGCGACCTGCTCTATCTGTTCTTCCCGGCAAAAAGCATGGCAATCATCAATCGTAATCGACCGAACTCGCGACAACCCGTGCAGTTCACCGGTTTTTTCGTCGCGGTACTGCCCGGTAGTTTCCATATAACGGATAGGAAGTTCCTTATAGCTGCGTGGCTGGGAAGCGTAAATTTGGGTATGATGCGGGCAATTCATCGGTTTAAGCACGAAGCTGTCGGAAGTTTCCTGGCTCTCAACCAGGAATAATTCGTCGCCGAACTTATCCCAGTGCCCGGAGGTTTTATAGAGGTCCGGCTTAGTTAAATATGGGATGGTTACAGCTTGGTAGCCGACATCCCGGCGCAGTTGTTGGGACAGGCCGTTTAGCTTGTCTTTAAGTATCGTGCCGCGCGGCGTCCATAATGGCAAGCCAGAGCCAACCAGGTCTGAAAAAGTAAAAAGATCCAGCTCGCGGCCCACTTTACGGTGGTCACGGGCTTTGGCCTCTTCTTGTAGGTGTAAATAATTATCTAAGTCTTGCTGGCTGGCGAAACCGACGCCGTAAATGCGCTGCATTTGCGGATTCTTTTCGTTGCCCCGCCAATATGCACCAGCTACTTTGGTGAGCTTAAATACCCCCGCATCTCTACTATTGCTAACATGCGGGCCGCGGCATAAATCTGTAAATTCACCAATTTTATAAAAACTTACACTAGCTATTTGGCCCTCGCCCTGGCTGGCTACTCCTAAATCGTCTGGGTTAATGTCTTTGGCGGCTGTGGTGCCGGACCGTTTTAAATCATTTAATAGCTCCTGCTTATAGGGCTGGTTTGAGGCTTTTGCCCACTCGATCGCTTCATCAATGGGCTTATCAAACTGCTCGACAGTTATATTATCCTGGATAAGCTTTTGGATTTCAGATTCTATGGCTGGCAAATCCTCTTCCGAAAGGGTTTTATCACCTAAATCGATGTCGTAATAAAAGCCGTTATCAATGACCGGACCGACGCCAAACTTAGCCTGCGGCCACAATCGCTGCACCGCAGCGGCAGTTAAGTGCGCCAGGCTGTGGCGCTGCTTATATAATGGGTCACTTGTGTCTGCCATATGGTTACTCCTGCTCATCTAACAAAAAACGCGCTAGAAAAAACATTATCAAATGTCTTTTCTGGCGCGTCTCGGACCCGTGTCGCACAATGTGCGGCCGCACGGGCGGTTCCACCGGACTTTCCCCTGTCGTTTTTTGAGGACACTCGTGAGGCCGCGTTTTCGTACGCTACCACCGCCAACGAAGCTCAATGGTTGGTGAATCCACTTCATCGCTTACTAGCGATAAGTATAACACATCGCAAAACTCTACCTTGCACATGAGTATATATAGACTAGTATTAAAATGCTAGTAGTTTTTTATTGGTTTTTGTGGTCTATTTGGTATATACCGCATATGAGTTATTTGCGATTTAACTTATGGTGGTTTAGTATAGCTCTAGCCCGCCTTTATGGGCGCGTAGCTCAGTTGGCTAGAGCGTCACATTGACGTTGTGAAAGTCGGGGGTTCAAATCCCTCCGCGCCCACCAAGAAAATAGCTCACTCATAAAGTGGGCTATTTTCTTGGCTGGGCGCGGAAGCGAGCCAACTGCTTGGCTCGCGTGGGATTTGAACAGCCGCAGCGTTGCGCGAGTTTGAGCCCCTAACAGGGGCGAAAGGCGAGCGCCGCGAGGCGGGCCCGCGAGATTTTTACGTCAGTCAAAATACTCGTGGGTCAAATTTATGGTTCGCCCAAAACTGGCTAATTCTATTTAATTTGAGCAGCCGGAAGGCTGCGAGTCGAAGGGCCCGAACTAGCCCCTATACTCTTCCGTTATCCTATTCAAATACCTGATATTGTGTACCGACACCAGACTGCCGGCCAGCGGATCATTCACCTTAAATAAGTGCCTCAAGTACCCTTTGCTAAACCCTCTTACGCAAGTTTGGCAATCGCAGGCTTTATCAACCGGGCTTTTATCAGAAATATACTTGGCATTAGTTAAATGGATCTTCTTGTCACCTGTTATCCAGGCTGTAGCGTGGCGGGCATTACGGGTAGGCAGAACGCAATCCATCATATCTATACCGTGCTCCATAGCAAACCTCATATCAGCGGGCTCACCTACGCCCATTAGGTACCTTGGTAAATGATTCGGATATAAGGGGGCAAGCTCCCTTAAAACATGATGCATTTCGCCGCGGGTCTCACCTACCGATAAGCCGCCAATCGCCAGGCCGTCTACTGGCTGCTGCGCCACGTATTCTATGCTTTTTTGGCGTAAACCAATATCTAAACCGCCCTGGGCTATTCCAAATATCAACGGCCGCTGTGCTTTGTTTGTTTTTTTGGTTAACCTTTTAAATTCGGCGACGGACCGCTCCAGCCAGCGGTGAGTCCTTTCGACTGCCTCTTTAGTACGGGCCTTATCTTTTTCGCCTAAGCCCGTCAAATCGTCAAAGGCCATAATAATATCTGAATCCAATTTAATTTGGATTTGCACCGATATCTCGGGAGTAATTAGAATTTTAGCGCCGGATATCGGGTCTTTAAAGGTTACACCTTCTTCGGTAATAGTCCGGATATTAGCCAGCGAAAATACCTGGAAGCCGCCTGAGTCGGTTAATATCGGGCCCGCCCAATTCATAAAGCGGTGTAGCCCGCCTAGCTTCCGGATAGTCGCTTCGCCAGGCTGCAGGTGTAAATGATAGGTGTTACCCAGGATAATCTGCGATTTAACTTGGCTAAGGTACTCGGGGTCCAGGCTTTTTACCGCGCCCCGGGTACCCACCGGCATAAATACCGGCGTATTAACCGTTCCGGCGCGGGTGCGAAGGCGGCCACTACGGTGGCCGTTAAGCTGTTTAATCAATTCATAACAGGGGTCGGACATTCATAGTATTGTAACAGTAACCTTGACTTTTTTACTATTTTCTGTTAACATAACCGGGTTAACGTGAGGTAATAAGTGAGTACTACAAAAGGCAGTTCACTTGCTACTTTCAAGTTGTTTTATGAAGAGGTTGCCTCTTCCAAGTCTCGCCCCGGCCGCATCAAGCGGCTAAGGCAAGCAGCTTAGAAAGAAGTTTACATAAGGTCCCGCAGCTCTGTTGCGGGACTTTTATGTTGCCGGTTATCCACTTTCCGAAATTTTTATCCACTAGCTTTTTGTTTAGCGTCATGTCAATATATTGACATGGTATGTGCATATTGTGCGGGCCGCACAAAGGTAACCAACTCCCGGAAGCAAAGCCGGAGCAACAGCGTTTGGCGACGCCGGGCCTGTCTGGTTTGCCAGGCCGTATTTACCTCTGTTGAAGCCATAGATTCCCAGGCCAGTTATTTAGTTGCCGGCCAAGACAACCAGTTAGCCCCTTTCAGCCGCTTAAAACTGGAAGCCAGTTTACTTGGGTCATTGGCCAAAAAAGACGTTAAAAGCTGCCTGGCGGCTTCTGAGTTAGCTCATACGGTAGTAAATAAATGCCTTATTGGTAAACAAGCATCTGTAACTTCCCAACAGATTGCCATAACGGCTGCAAAAGTATTAAAGCAATATAACCGCGCGGCACATTTAAGATATGTATTGGCCCACGAAGAACTTCTGGACCGCCAGATAAAACTTAGCGCTTAACGGCTTTTTCGGTTACGTCGAATTTTTCCAGGTATTTGCCCAGCATCAACCTGGTTTGGGAGTAAAGAGCGGAAAACGAGTTATAAACGATAGTGGTTATAGGCAGATAAATCCACTGGATAACCATAAATAAAGTGCGGTGGCGGCGGTAACGTACCGGTTTAGGCGGCAAAAAGCGTAAACTCAAGTACAAAGTTACCAAAATACCGGCCATCGCTACCCGCTGCAGGCTGCTGGCTATATACGGCAGCTGATTAGCTTCGTAATTGCGGGGATGGATCAAAAGCGGTATATAGGCCGCTATGAGCAGCACTAACGGCGCTGTAGCCCAGCTCAAGTGGCCTTCCAGTAAGCGCAAAAACTTCATCGTTAAATCTATTTTGGGCACTTTATTCTTCTTAAAAAAGCCGGTGCAAAAAACATAAGGTATATCTGACGCGCCATATGCCCAGCGGCGAAGTTGTATAAACTGGGCCTTTAAAGTCCGAACGTACCCGGTAGCCAGAACGGCGTCCTGGTATATCGGCACGTATATGGGGTAAACATCGTGGCGGCCGTCAAACCGGAAATAAGTACGCCAGAACTGGTGGCCGTCTTCTACGATAGTACGGACACTCCAGTAGTCCGTTTCGATTAGCGCGTTCATTGGCTGGGCATGGGCCGAAAAATTGCGAAGCATGTGGGGCCTGAGCGCCAAAACGATATTCCAAAACGAGTTACCGGTAGCAATCACCCTCATCGGCGCCGGGGCGTCCCAGATATTATTTAGATACATGGGAATCGGCTGGTAGGAAACATATTTTGGATATTCCGTAACGCAAAAAGTGTACGTAAGGGCCGCGAAGTATTTTTTATCGGGCCGGTTATCTGAATCCAGAGTGGTAATCAGGACTTTAGCCGGGTCGATTTTAGCTTTTTTAAGCCATTTCTCGATTTGTCGGCCGGCATATGTTACGTTGCCGCCCTTGCCTTTTACCTCGCCTGGCGTATCGCGGGGGTGCTTATAAGCCGCGGCGTACAGGAATTTATTGCCATATTTCTTAATCAAATAATTGTCCTGCTTTTCAATCTCTGGCCCGCCGCGCTCTTCGTAGGCAATTACCAAAATTATCTTCTTGGGGTCATAATCGCTGGCCAGTATCGATTGGATAGTTGGTTCCATTACTTCGAGCTTTTCAGAATAGTTAGCTACCATGGCGATATGGATTACTTCGCTTGGTTTAATAATCCTTTCAGGCTCGAAATTGCTGACGCGGGCGATGTTGTGGGTGTGCCAGTCTGGTTTGCGCAGCGTCGTATGCAAGCTTTCGAGGTCATTATTGAGGCGCGACCAGTCCAGTTTGCGGTGAAAATCCAATACCCTGGCGCCCTGGATTGCCCGGTAGGACAACCCCACTGCCTTAACGAACCACAGCAGCAGATAGGCGATAACGAAGTATGCGATTATCCGGGTGCTGATTTGGCTTAGAATCAGCGGCAAGAATAAGATTGTCCAACTTAAAGTGCCGGGCAGAATTTCGAACAGGCGGTAGCGCCAGTCCTTCTCGGCTTTAGTCGGAATTTCGATGGATTTCATGGGTTTACTGCAAAGAAATTAATGAATTTGTAACAATGATGCTAATAACCAGCAGCAGAGCCGTTGAAGCCAGGATGAATACCGATAAATAATGGCGGACATTAAAAACCTTAATACTTAAAACGATGTTAGCTGCCGTGATGCCGATCATAAAAATTGCCAGCTCATATATATCAATTGCCTTGCCGCTAACCAGGCCGCTGCCGGAAACATTAGGCCGGTATGTGCTGATAGTCGTTGGATTTTTAGAAGCGTCAAAACGCAAAAAAACCGACGCCACGCCAATAACCAGCAGGACCGCTAAAATGGTTAGCAGCCCCAAAATTAACCGATTGTGTAAATATTTTCTCGGTACGTTCATGCTTTTGCTCTATTGTACTCTTTTATCCGTTAAATGACATGTTTTAGTAAAAATTTTCAACTGGTTTTAGAGATATAATTTTATTATCATTGCTAGTTATTTTTAGCGGGCGTAATATTAAGCCATGACTAAGTCTTTGGCCAATTCATTGACCTCATATGCTATGGCTGCGCTGGAGTCCCAAGCCCACCGGGCCTTCGAAAAGTACATGACGGACCAACTAAAGATCTTTCATATTAACCTTTCGGAATGGAAGCTCTTGGGCTTTTTAAATGAGGCCCAAAGCCTAACCCCAACCCAAATTGCCCGGGTGCTGAATATTAAACTGCCGATTGCCACCAGGCTATTAAATGAGCTGGAGCGCAACGATTATGTCCGTCGCCAAAATGACGAGGAGGACAGCCGTATTATATACGCCGTCATTACGCCAAAAGGATTGAGGCTGGTGAGCTCAATTGAAGGCCAGCTGCGCAGTGAGTTGAGACTTTACTTGAAATCGGTCGGCCAGAAAGAACTGGGCGCCTATTTACTGGTTTTACAAAGGCAAGCCAGAAGGCTTAGCTAAAGCAACCTGCTCTGTTATACTCGATTTTAGTTCAAAAATGCCACCATAGCTCAGTTGGTAGAGCGGCGCTTTCGTAAAGCGTAGGTCAGCGGTTCGACCCCGCTTGGTGGCTCCAGTAATGCGGGTGTCTTATAACGGCTATTATGTAGCCTTCCCAAGGCTGAAACGCGGGTTCGACTCCCGCCACCCGCACCATTCGACTCACTTCGTTCGCTCATGGTAAACCATGCATGGACTAAGCGAGTCGAATGATCCTGAGCAAGAAGCCGGAAGGCTTCGCGTCGAAGGACCCGTACTGGCGTGTTAGCGGTTTTATAATTTTGGCGCTCCTCGAAAGAAATACCAAGCTTATCCCGCCTGTGCGCCTCTGGAGAGTCATGAATTGTAAGCTAATCGAGTCAAATGATCCTGAGCAAGCCGCCGGGAGGCGGCGCGTCGAAGGGTCCGAACTGCTGCGTTAGCGGAAAATTATAATATTGGTACTTATTTTTCCTACTTAGAAATCAAATCTGAGCCTCTGGATAATCCTTATTGCCTCGCCTGTGCGCCTCTGGAAAAATGGTTATAAATTAGTAAGGGCCGCCGGGGCGGCCCTTACGGGTGCCCTAGCGGCCCAGTTCGATGTTAGCCCGGCGGTAGCTGCCCCTGATGCGAGGGAAGCTGCTGGTGCTGTATACGTCCTCTCCTTTCATCGCCCGCACCGCGTGGTCGCGGTCCGGATAGACCCAGATGGATGTTCGGCGCGTCAGGTCGTTAGTCCTGCTGGCGTCGAAGACCGTCTTGCCGTTCTCGAAGAAGTCCGGGAGCGGCACGTCGGGGTCGGTGATGTGGATTGTCCGGCTGCCCGTCACGGTTTCGGTACCGATGGACTCGTCGAAGTGCAGCTGTCCGATGCGGAGGAATTCACCCCTGCTTCGGAAGTCTACCTTCGATGTTGGGTCGAGCTTCACCAGGCCCATCATGAAGGCCTGCAGCTCATTGACCGTGAACAGTCCGTAGTCGGGCGCGACCCGGATGTCGATGGTCTGCAACCAGTACCCGTTGGGGTTCGGCAGCTGCAGGCTCGGCTTAGGTTCGAACATGATGACGTCACGGTTCGAACCAAGAGCTTCGCGGATGGTGGCCAACTTGCTCTTAATCGTTTCACCTCAATCGGTTGTAGGGGTTCTTGAGCTAAGTTACTATAACATAATTTTTACGTTTGGTCTAGTGATAAGCTTTGCCTGGCCGGATAACGCATTGCGGTGCTTGATTATTCGGACCTGAATAAAAAAGCCCGCTACCAAAGCGGGAAACATACTTGGCGGGCCCGACCGGATTCGAACCGGCGATCTCCTCCGTGACAGGGAGGCATGTTAGGCCTCTACACCACGAGCCCATAGCCAAATAACAGGTTAAATACTAGCAGTAAGGAGTTAAATTAGCAACCTGTCACACTTTGATATAGGTTGTCGTCTTTTGTTTTTCTTTGAGGTCGTTAATATATTTGGAAATATCCTGGAGCTGGAAGCTAATATGCGAGGCCTGGATTTTGTTATCCTTGATATCAATTACTTTAACGATTTCGAGGGTGGTGCCGGTATTTATAACGTCGGAGGTTTCGCCTTTTTTAAGCTTATATAGCTCGTCTACCACCTGTGGCGCGACGTCGCGGCTGGATTTATCGATCAAAAAGCCGTAGTCACCACCCGTAGATTTTGAGGTTGGGTCTTCCGATACTTTCTTTGCCAAGTCACTAAAGTTAGCGCCATTTTTAATCTGGGCCTGGGCGGCAACCGCCTTGGCGTCGGTTGCCGTATCCAGCTTAGCTATGACCTTTTCGGCTAATATTTCCTGCTTTAAGCTGCGCTCGAAGTCTTTAACCGACCAGCCCCAGAAGTCTTTCAGTACGTCTTCGAATACCTTGTTGTTGCTGCCCAGGCGGTTTTGGTCGCGCACCAGGCGTATACGCTCCTGCACTTCTTTATCGCTGACCGTAACGCCATTTTGGGCGGCTAACTTTTTTACATAGGCATCGTCTATAACTTGCTGCAGGGCTTTTTGCTTGTACTGGACCAACTGCGGTTTACCGGTTTCGCTGTTTAAGTCTTGCTGAAGTTGACGCTCGTAATAGTGGGTATAATGGCGCAATTCGAATAGATAGTTCTCGTAATAAACCAGGCTGCTACCGCTGCGGGCTACCGGAAACGGGATAACCTGGGTGACCCGGTAAAGGAAGGCATTGCTGCTTTGAACCTTGTATAGGGCTACGACGCAATATGCCATGAACGAAAGAAGAGTAACGATTACGATACCGGTAGTAATTAAAACTATGCGGTGCTTGGAGTGCTGCAGCGGATAAATATACTTGCGGGCGCCCTTTAACACTTCTTCGCGGTGGACAGCGACCGTTTCGTTGGTAATGCGCGGGACAACTTCCGGTTCGGCGTCGTCAGCCGCAGCCACTTTATGGGCTTTGGTTTTTTTAGGCAGTACTTTATAAATATGTTTTTTCATAGCAATTTATTCGCTGGCCAGCCCCGGTTTGGTTGAGGCGTGGATACCCAGGTCCCTTAATATATGGATCATTTGTTTTTGCAGTTTCGCTGGATGATGGACATCGCGAATTACAAGATCGCCCACGTAAGTTTGCACCATTATTGTACCAAATCCCAGCAAAGTTTCCTGCAAACCTGATACCTGGTAATTTACCATTTGGATTTGGTCGAGGCTTATATCGACTACGCTAACCTGTAAAAGGCTCCTGGTTTGTTGTATTAGGCGCTTGTTGGTCATTATATATACGCTGAAGTGCCAACGCACCCAATAAGGAAAAAAGATTATCATGGCTAATAGAAAACCGGCGCCTAGCCCGCCAAAGAAATAGGTATACTCGGGTTTTACCAAGGCTGGAATAACCCCTAATAATAAGCCGAACATCGCGTATACCAGGCCGCGCCGCATAACCACCGGGTGTTTACGGAATACTAAAAGCACGTCTTCGTCGTCAAACTGTTCTTTAAAGTACTTTGTTGCCATGATATTAGGGTAATGCTTTTATGCTTGCCAGTCCAGAGGTAGAGCTATAAAAATATGGTAAAGTATACCTGTTCAGGCCCCCATAGTTCAATGGATAAAACAGCTCCGTCCTAAGGAGAAGCTCTACGTTCGAATCGTGGTGGGGGCACCATTCGACTCGGCTCGATTACTCGAGCCTCGCTCATGGTAAACCAAGCCGAGTCGAATGATCCAGATCGAATAGCCGAAAGACAATGAGTCGAAGGACCCGAACTGGCTTTTACAGATAATATTACTTCTTAACTAGGAATGCGGCCTTTTACAGTCTCTTCGTGGGCCGTTTGGTACCCGTAAATTTCATTATCCCCAAACCATAATTTTATCTCTTCA
The DNA here is from genome assembly GCA_964460855.1 of uncultured Candidatus Saccharibacteria bacterium. GTDB lineage: Bacteria > Patescibacteriota > Saccharimonadia > Saccharimonadales > UBA10212 > CAYWQH01. The sequence goes on along the minus strand of CAYWQH010000008.1, from coordinate 39,452 downwards.
GCCGCTTCTTCGGCATTCCCTGAAGCGTGGATTATATTCGGAAGCGTGCTGCCCCGCTTGTTAGTATCTGCCCGAGGCACATGAGTATAGTCACCCCTGATAGTGCCCGGAGCTGATTCTTTAGGGTCTGTGGTTCCAACCATCTTTCGGACATGCTCTACACTGTCAATTCCCTCTAGTACGGCCGCGATTACCGGCGATTCGGTCATATGCGACAACGTTATATTGTAAATGTCTTCGCCCCACCGGCTGATCAATTTGCTAATGCCTTCATAGTGAGCGTGAAAATGCTCTTTGTCCGGAGCGACCATTTTCATGGCTACAATTTTAAGGCCGGCTTTTTCGAAGCGGCTGAGTACTTCGCCAACGATGCCGCGTTGTACGGCATCGGGTTTGAGGATAATTAGTGTTCGTTCCATATCATACCTTTCAAATTTACCCCTATTATAGCAAATATATTAGCTGTAATTTTTGCACTACTTTTTTATTCAATTGCTTAAAAACAGTTTAAAATTAGCATTTGTTAAAATACATGTATGGATTACGAAGCCGCGGTTAGCCGATTTTTAGAATACATGGAGATCGAACAGAACCGCTCACAAAAAACCATCGAGAACTACCACCACTACCTGATAAGGTTGTCTGACTTTGCCGGCGACATTAAAGTTAAGGATATAGACGCCGAACTTATAAGGAAATGGCGGCTGTGGCTAAACCGGTTGGGAACCAACACCAGCGATGAGCTATCGAAGACGACACAAAATTACCATTTGATAGCCTTAAGGAGTTTTTTACGATATTGTGCGAAGTCCAATATTCCTGCCCTGGCCCCGGATAAGATCGAATTGGCGCGGACTACACGGACCCAAGTGACTTTTTTGAACCAGGATGAACTGGCCCGGCTTTTTGAACAACCAAAAGTAGACACGGTACCGGGCATGCGCGACCGGGCCATACTCGAACTATTATTTAGCAGTGGGTTACGGGTGTCTGAACTAGTTGGTTTGGACCGTGAACACATTAATTTGAAAAGGCGCGAATTTATGGTGCGCGGCAAAGGCCAAAAAGACCGGCCGATATTTATCAGCCCGGATGCCGCCAAATGGATTGAGCTATACTTGGCCAAGCGCGAAGATAATACTAAACCACTGTTTATTAGATACGCCGGCAATAAGAAAGTCGATACATCGGGCAATTACCACCGGCTAACTGCCCGCAGCGTACAACGGATGGTTGGCCGTTATGCCCTGCTGGCCGGAATTACCAAACATGTCAGCCCCCATACCCTGCGCCACTCATTCGCTACCGACCTCTTAATGAACGGCGCCGATCTAAGGTCGGTGCAATCGATGCTGGGCCATAGCAATATATCTACCACCCAGATTTACACGCATGTAACCGACCCGCACTTAAAAGAAGTTCATAGCAGGTTCCATCGAAAATCCGATTAATTATTATTAAAAGTTACAGGCTGAGTCGGTGACCCCGGCTTCTGGGCCGCCGACGGTAGATCCATCCAGCGGAACCCTGAACCGCTTACAGATAGAATCGGACGTCCTAATAGCCGCATCCGGGTAAACCAGTACATCGCGGTTGGCGTTAGTGCCCAGCGGTATGCTTACCTTTAGCCGTTTATAAACGTCCGCGCCCTTGCCGGTGGAATCTATGACGGCCTGGGTGCCGGTAGTATCGGTTACATTACTGCCGGTTAAACCTTCCAAGTCCAGGCTGGCTGATGAGTAAAGTGTTGATACCCTAATTACGTAGCTATCGATGTCCGGAGGCGTCAAGCCGTCGACACCTACGGTTTTGATGCTTACGCTGCAGCTATAGGTGTTATAGGTAGGCGGCGGTGAAGTGTTGAAGCATTTGCCGTTTAACTGTGAACCGTTGTTGGCCAGGGCCCAGTCGGCAGTACCGCCGCCGCCTACCGAACTGGCGGTAGGATACAAAAAGAAAGTTCTAGCCCGGCTTTGCAAGGTATTGGCGCCCGGAGGCCCGCTGGGCATGTTATTGCCCGCGTTTCCGCTGACCGGATAAATCGACACTTTAAGCAGCGGTGTATTCGTATAGTTATTATTTTGGGTAGACCAGTTGCCAAGGGTATCAACGGGGTTTTTAAAATCGGTGCGGAACGGGTTACTGGGCGCGGCGCTGGAAGCCTGCTTGTTTAACGGGGATGACTTCCAGTTGAACACCAGGGTTTGGATAGGTTTGGCGTACTTAACGGTAAATACGGTTGGCGAACCATCAACTGTAATATCTTTAAGTACATCGCCGGTTTGGGCATTAATCAATAGGCAGGTATATTCGGCGTAGCCGGCGTTTAAGATATGATTGTCCTTATAAAAATTAGGGTCGGCCGTGGCGTCGTCGCAATGGATATTAGTAGGAATGTTGGTGGGATCTTTATTTATGGCGTTACGAGCATCGTTAATGCCGGTCTCCGCCGAATAGTATGCCTGGGCGCTGAGCTGGCGGTCCAGTGCCTGGCGGGTTTCGCGGCCGGCAATTCGGGTCATACCAAGGGTTATAAGCGCCAATATTAGCGTAAACGCCATTACAATTACAATAGACGCGAAGCCGGATTGGCGGCTGGTTTTAGTATAAAAAATTGGTTTGCTTATCATATTACCTTCCTAACACCGCTGTTTGAAGTTCGCTTACCGCACAAAATTCCGAACCGCTCGGCAAGCCCTGGCAAGTAGCATCCTGTGCCCCCGGCCCGGCCGGATCACCACTGCGGCTAGCCAGCAGGTCGTTGTCACCATAAGCAATTCTAATATTTAACTGGCAGGCAGAAGCCGCCGGGCAGCTGCCAGGCGCGGCGTTAGAAGCTACGGCGGTGTCGCCTAGCTGGAATTTGCTAACCCGCATGCGCTCGCCAAGCAGCTGGGAGGCTTGGGCGTAATAATTGGGCGCCTGGCTGGCGGAGCAATCGGTGGCTGTGAATTTGCGCAAGCCAACTTGGGCATGCGGATCGGATGAAGTAGAAATGTACTGCGAGCCGATTTCGAAGAAGTAAAAGTTATTATTGATGCAAACGTAGCGGACTGTCGAATTTATGCTGCCTTGGGGCGCATCCGGCGCCTTATAGTTTAAAGTCCTAAGGTTTTCGGCAACGTCATCGCTTATATTACGGGCTACCTCGTTGGTACGCGAAATAATAAGCGTTTTATAGAATATCCGGCCGATTTGGATAAAGGCAGTCATAGTTATAATCAGCATCATGGAGAATATAAGGGTGGCAATCATCAGCTCGACGATAGTAAATCCGCCGCTGGGGTTTAATTTTAAGCTGTGGTTACTCATGGGCGGTAAAATATCTGCTCCTGTTGCGTGGAACTATCGCTGCCTAGCGAGTCCCATTGGGCCTGGAAAGTATAAACTTCCGGGGCTGGCGGTATAGCGGTCGCATCGCCTGGGGTCCACTTTATACTTACCCGGTATAAATTATTGAATAAACACTTGGACGGGTCGCTATTGTCGAACGGCCCGGGGTTATAACAATATTTAGTGGTATTTTGGCGGTCAGCGGCGTCGGCTTTAAACCGTTCTATTTGCCCCGATAAGATCTTAATAACTTCGGTATGCTCCCTGGCCAGCAATGTTTGCTGCAAACTGCGGTTGGCCAAAGAATAAGAGCTGCCCAGCACAAGGCCTAAAATCGCCAGGCAGATCAGCACTTCGATGATAGTATCGCCGCGCTGGGAGTTAAACTTTACCGGTTTTAGCATTTTAACCACCTACTAACAAGCATTATCATAATCCAATTTTGTCGTTAGCGAAACACCATTATTAAGAATGCTAATTTGGGCGGTACGGCCGGAGTTAGAGTCGAAGCAAATTGTCCATTTGGTATTTGCCGGTACTGGCGCGTCATCACCAATGCACTTTCCGCCTGATGGTAAACCCGTATCTTCGATGCATTTAACCACACTGTCGTCTTTGCCATTTTCCATGGTGCCGAAACCGTCAGCGTTATAAAGGTAGGTGTCTACCGCCGTAGAGTTGGTGCCGCCGCTGGAGCCGCCGTCAAATTTGATGTAATAACCGGCCATGTACTTGCTGCCGCTGGGGTCAACGATTCTTTTTACGGTAATGCCTTCCGGCAATTCGTAAGTGTCGGTTAGGTTTACCGGTTCGGCGATTGGTTCGGGTTTGGCTTCGAGCATACTGTTTACTAAAGAAACGGAGCCTGTGGACGAAGTAAATAGCCGGTTGCCAAGAACGGTATAGGCAAAAATCTTACGGCTGTCGGCGGGCGCGTGGATAGCTTTGCCTAAAAATACACATTCGGGCACATAATTAGGGTCGCTTGGTTTAGAGTATTTAGGGTCAACGCTGGGCCGGTTAGAAGGAGGCTTGCTTTGGCAGCCGTTTTGGCCGGCGCCCGGGTAATATCCGGTAGTAGTATCGTTGAGCCAATCCTGCAGTTTGGAGTCTATTTCGCGCATGCCGGTATCGAAACCGGTGCGGGCCGAACGCCCCTGGACGGCCAATACGGCAGACAGGAATATCAAGCTACTGACGGCCAGTACTATCAGCACTTCGACAATAGTATATCCACCCTTGTCGATTTTCATCCCTTAAGTATATAGCACAAGCAGTTTAGAAGGAATAGCTTAGAGTTGGAGGTAACCGGTATACCAATGAATTAATTTATCGCCAAACAGCACCACCAGCCACGTGGCGGCTATCAGATATGGGCCGAACGGTATTTTACTGGTAAGTTTGCTTTTGCCGGCAATTAGGGCCGGGATTATTACCAGGCAGCCCAACACCGAGGCGGCGAAGATCATCATCAAGGCTTTGGCCGGCGTAGCCAATAATACTCCGGTAACTAAACCTAACTTAACATCGCCAAAGCCGATCCATTCGCCACTTGATAACAGATACAACGCTAAGAATACGCCGCTGGCTACGGCCACACCGGCAAGAAGCAGCTTAAGCTCATGCCAGCGGCTGCCATGGGCCAGTATTAAGGCAAGCAAGGTTCCAGCCCAGGCAATGTAAGCCGTTGGGAATAATATACGGTCCGGCAGCAGCATCCATTTGATGTCGTAAATTGCCATGGCGATTAAGCCGACGGCGCAAAGCAAAAAGGTAATGAAAATGGCCTGGTTATGGGCGGTATTAAGCCCTACTGGCCAGAAAATATAGCTTAAGGCGAATATTATGCCGGTTAGAAGTTCAATTGCCGGGTAAACGGCTGAGATGGGCTTATGGCAATAACGGCACCTACCCTTTAGCCACAGCCAACTAAATACTGGTACCAGGTCTTTGGCTGATAGCTGGTGTTTGCAGTCCGGGCACATTGACCGGCCGTTAATAATAGATAAATTCTGGCTTTTTTTACGGCTTTTTGACGATTTTTTAGTTTGCTCATGCAGGCGCCAAACCAGGGCATTTATAAAACTACCCAAAGCAATACCGAAAACTAAGAGAATAAAAAGAACCATTGACACCAGCCTAGCACGCGCCAAGCATAAAAATAAAGAGCGGCCGGTTGGCCGCTCTAAATCGATTTTCTGTTTAAGCTATATTACAGAGCTACGCAAGCTGGTGTACCAGTAGTAGCCGAGGTTGAGTTTTCAACCGCGTACTGGATAGCCAATTGCCGTGGGCTTCCTGTTGATGTTACACCGGATGCGCCACATTGCGCTGCAGTTACAATACGCATTGTATCTATGGCGGTAATGGTAGTCGCTCCAGCAGTTGCCTGGGTAACGATTATCAGCTTAGCTGGGTTAGCTTTGAAGTCATACTGCGCCAACGTACCTGCTGAGTTGCTGATAGTAGTGTTGTCAGTACCTACCGGCATTGTACCGTTGTTATTTGATACGAACTCGGTTGCTGCCCCGCCGATGCGTGCTACATCGTTTTTACGAGCGGTGTTTCTTTGGTTACGCTGCAAAGCAGGAACGGCCAGGAAGACGATCAGAAGGATCAATCCGGCAATAGCCAACACGATCAGGACTTCGATGATGGTGAAGCCTGCTGCCCGCTTTTGTTGATATTCTTTTTTCATTGTTAAGCCCTTTGCCCCCTTATACGGTTTTATTATGCTTATGGCTAAAATAATAGCCCTATCGCTTCGTTTTTGCAATACCCCTGATGCCCACTAGTGGATATCTAGTGGATAATGTTTTTGCCGGCCAGCCCATAAATCGGCAGCAATATGGCGCCGACTATCATCAGGGCCATTAAACCCATAACTATCATTAGTACCGGCTCGATGATGGTTTGGATTGTTTTAATCTGGTTATCTACTTCTTTTTCATAGTAATCAGCCGTTTTGGCCAGCATGGTTTCCATGGCGCCGGATTGCTCGCCGATACGGAGCATTTGCGGTACCAGCGTTAAGAAGTTCGGGTCGCCTTCTAAACAGTCGGACAGGGCTTTGCCGCCCTTAACTTTTTCGGCGGCCGTATTTATGGATTTGGATATGTGATAGTTATCGACGGCCTCGGCCGTAATGCTTAACATCTGCAAAAGCGGCACGCCGCTGCCGACTAAAGTAGTTGCCGTGCGCGAAAAGCGGGCCATATATAATTTCATAAACAACGGCCCGAACGGCGGCATGCGCATTTTAGCCCTATCGACAAATATTTTGCCGGGTCCGCTGCGGGCCCACCTGGTGGTAAAAAAGCCGATAATAATTATGCCGATAATGCATAGCCACCAATAGTGGGATATAAAATGCGAAACCGCCAGCAGGACCCGGGTTAAAAGCGGTAAACTTACGCCCGGCAAGCCCTTATAAATTGACTGGACTTGCGGCAGAACTTTAACGATCATAAACAGTCCAACACACAGCATAACTAACAGGACGATTGCCGGATAAACCATGGCCCCGCGCACTTTCGCCATAATTTCGGCGTCTTTTTCTTGCTGGTTGGCCAGCCTTTCCAGCGCTTTATCCAGCGTTCCGGAAGCTTCGCCGGCCGCTACCAAACTGGTAAATACCTGGCTGAAAACATTTGGAAATTTCTCGAGCGATTTAGAAAATGAAGCGCCGCCTTCGACATCCGTAATAACCGAATTGATAACAAGTTTGAGGTTTTTGTTATTGGTTTGGGTGGCTACGGTGCGTAAGCTTTGGACTAAGGGTAAGCCGGCATTAATTAAAGTAGACAGCTGGCGCGAAAAAACTACCTTATCTTTTGTAGGGATGCGCTTAAAAAAGTTGCCAAAAATCGCGCTGCCCTCTCTTTTGAGGGTAATTTCCAGCGGCGCGTAGCCCTGGTCTTTTATTAGTTTGGCGGCTCCCTTTTCGCTGTCGGCCTCCAGGTTAGCGGTAATTTTTTGGCCGGTAGCCGGGTCGCGGGCCGTATAAGTATAAGTCAGCACCTAATTAGCCCCTCATCAACCGGTCTATTTCTTGCAAGTCAACGGCATAATTGCGGGCTTCGTCGTACGATATTACGCCGCTGTGGATCAGGTTAACCAAAGTTTTGTCCATGCTTTGCATGCCGTATTCGGCGCCGGTTTGGATTACGGCGTCCAGCTGGTGGCTTTTGCCTTCGCGCACGATATTGCGCACGGCCGGCGTGGCTATCAGGATTTCGGCTGCAGCTACCCGCCCGCCGCCAATGGCCGGTATCAGGCGCTGCGAGCAAATCGCCATTAAGATGTTGCTTAGCTGGGCCCTGACCTGCGGCTGCTGGTGGGGCGGGAATACGTCGATCATACGGTCGATACTCTGGGCGGCACTGTTGGTGTGCAGCGTGGCGAACACCAGGTGGCCGGTTTCGGCAATGGTAATGGCCGCGGCGATAGTTTCGAGGTCGCGCATTTCGCCAATTAAGACAACATCCGGGTCTTCGCGCAAGCTGGACCGCAGCGCGGCAGAGAAGCTATAGGTGTCGTAATGCACTTCGCGCTGGACAATAACTGAGCGCTTCGACGTGTGGGTGTACTCGATAGGATCTTCGATGGTGATAATATGGGCGGCGCGTTCGAGGTTAATCTTTTTAACCAAGGAGGCCAGAGTGGTAGATTTACCGGAGCCGGTGGGCCCGGTTACCAAAACCAAACCCCTGGGATAATCGGCGAACTTATTAACTACCTGTGGCAACCCCAGTTGTTCGATACTGACAATTTCGTTGGGAATTAAACGCAGGGCGGCGGCCAGGTTGCCCCGCTCGTGGAAAGCGTTGACCCTAAATCGGCCCAAGTCGCCAAACGCGAAGCTAAAGTCGAATTCTTTGTCTTTGAGCAGGATTTGCTTTTGGTCTTCGTCTAAAATGGCAAAAATCAGGACTTCGATGGATTCTTCGGTTAAAGCCTCAGCGCCGGTAACCGGAACTAAAGAGCCATCTACACGCAACATAGGAGGCAGGCCGACTTGCAAGTGCAAGTCTGACGCTTTGCGCTTTACTACTTCTTCCAGTAAGATTTCGATTCTTGGTTGTGCCGCCATTTTCCCACCGTCCTTTATCTTTTGTTTCTATGCATTATCAACTGCCGCTACTCTGTTTACTTCGGTCAAGGAAGTTAAGCCGGCCAGGGCTTTCAAATAGCCGTCCTGGCGCATGCTTACCATGCCCTGCGAAATCGCCATATCCTGTATTTGGCCACTGGTTGAACGCTTAAGAATTAAGTCTTGGACTTCTTCTGTGACTTCAAAGACTTCGTATAAGCCCATGCGCCCTTTAAAACCGGTAGGGTTATCCGGTGTTTCCTTACCCTTGGCTAAAGTATAAGCATTTTGGGTAGCCAGTGGCAAGCTCTTGTACCCCAAGTCGTTGGCCACCTCCGACATTTCATCTTTGGTTTTCGGCAGCAAATCTCCCAGCGTAGCTTGTATTGCTTCGGTCTCGGCCTTATCGCTTTGGTAAGTGTCGCCGCCCGGCACAATCCGCCGCACCAGCCTTTGGCCGATGACGGTATGCACGGTGCTGGCAATCAAAAACGGTTCGATATCCATATCGAGCAAACGCGGCAAAATACCGGCCGCGCTGTTGGTGTGCAAGGTGCTGAAAACTAAGTGGCCGGTTAAAGCGGCCTGTACCGCTAAAGTTGCCGTTTCTTTATCGCGTATTTCACCAACCATAATCACGTCGGGGTCCTGGCGCAGGATTGAGCGCAAGCCCGTGGCAAAAGTTAAGCCGACTTCGGGGTTAACCTGGATCTGGTTGATGCCGCCGATTTTATATTCCACCGGGTCTTCTAGCGTAACGATATTTATCGATTCGTCCTTAATCTCCTGGATTAAGGCGTACATCGAGGTCGATTTACCGGACCCGGTAGGCCCGGAAGTTAAAATCATGCCGTTGGGCCTCTCTAGGCCACGTCGGATGGTCCGCAGGGCCCGTCCGGCATAACCCATGTCTTCGAGTTTCAAACTGGTGCCGGTCTTATCCAGCAAACGCATTACCACTTGTTCGCCCCAAACTACCGGGCTGATGGCTATACGCAAATCAATCGGCCGCTTGTCGACCTGAATGGTGAATTGGCCGTCTTGCGGCACGCGGTGTTCGTCGATTTTTAAGTTAGATAAAATTTTAACGCGGCTAACGAGGGCCGGCTCGACGCTTTTGGGCAGTTTCATAACTTCGCGCAGCACGCCATCTATGCGGCAGCGGATCATAAATTCCCTTTCGCTGGGTTCCATGTGGATATCGCTGGCCCGGTTTTTGGCGGCGTAATCCATGATGGCTGCCAAAGCTTTGCTGATTGGCGAATCCTGGACGATGACTTTTACGTCTTTGTCTTTATCTTTGGCCTTGTCTTTGCCCTGGTCTTTCGTACCGCCGTTGTCGCCTTCTTTTAAGTCGGAAGCGGCTTTGAGCTCGTCGGGGGTTTCTTCGTCTTCGGTGCCTAATATAGATTCCACGCCGGTTTCCAGCGCGTGTTGGTACTGGCCTAAAACGTATTTAATGCCGGCTTCGGAAGCGGCATAAACTTTGAGCGGCCGGCCGATCTTATTGCTTAAGAAGTCTACGGCTTGGACGTTATCGGCCTCCAGCATGGCCACCACCAGCTTATTTTGCATTTCGCCCAGCGGCACGGCCATATAGTGCTCGGCCAGCTCACGAGGCAGCAAATCGAGCGTTTTAGGGTCTACCCGGGCGCTGGTTAAATTTACGTACGGCACTTTAATGACGTGGGCGATGGTTTTGGTGAGGTCTTCGTCGGTTAAGTGGCCTTCTTGGACCATCATCTGCAGCACGGGGTGGCCGCCTTTGGCGGCTTTATCTACCAGGCCGTCCAGTTTTTCCTGGGTCAGCAAGCCGCTTTTAACCAGCTCTTCTTCTACGTGGCGCTGGATTGTCGGCGAAATGACATTCATCGGGCAAGCCTACCTGCCCTGTGATGTGCCTATAGGAGATGTGTTGGAATTATTGTCGATTTTAATCAGAACCGTCGGGTTCAACGCGTTGCTGTTAAAGAAACTGTATTTAGGGTCTTTGGTATCGACGAAATCAGAAGTTATTTTATCTACTACCGGCACCTGGGCGTTATGCTTTTTGGGCCCGCCAAATATTAAGTTGGATAACAGCAATGAAAATACACCGGCAAAAATAGCGATAACGATAATTAACAATAAATCTTTTTGTTTCATTACTTGACCACCTCGGTAGTTAAGTTAAGGTTTTTAGCTGGCTGGAAGTAGGTTTCGACATCCGAAGATACGTTCATATCGGCGTCGCTGCCCGTTAAAGTGAGGGTTTTTAAGCTGAATGGCCGGATAGAAGATTCGAAGTCGCCGATAAGGGCTTTTACGGAAGTATAGCTGGCATCCCCGGCAATGCTAAAGCCCATGGTCTGGACGGCCGGCGACGTTTCGCTGGATTTGGTTTCCTGGTTGATTTCGTCGTCCGTACCGGTAATTGAAGCGATTTTAATCTGGCGGGCTTGCATCATTTTTTCGACGCTGCTTATTAAGGCCGGGTAATCGTAACGGCTCGGTAAGGCGTCCAGAACAATGCGGGCGTTATTACCGTCGCGGTCACCGGTAGCTGCCGGGCTGCCGTTTCCGCCGATAACATTGGTGTCGGCTTTATCAAAAATCGTGTACTCATTCTCCAGTTGCGACAGCGCCGTAACATTATCTTTAAGCTGCTTGTCGGCTTTATGCTTGGCCGATAATACTTTGCTTTGGTAGCGGCTTTGGTTGTAAAGGGCGTGGGCGGCTACCAGGGAAAATACGAAAACTACAGTGGTTATTGCGGCTACTATAACTACCGATGAATTAGTTTTATCAAGCTGTAAGCGTTTAGAGGTAAAGTGCATGTTTGCCATATTACTGGTGCTCCTCGCTTGTATCTACATTTGACTGGCTGCTGTTAAACAAGCTGTTATCGGGCTGTTCGGTAATTGAGCGTGTCGTGTAAGTGTTGGGTATGCTTAAGGCCAGGTTTTTCTTGGTGATGTCAAAAATAGTCGGGTCATAGCTGAATTGCAGCGTAAAAGTCGGCCCCTTGTCGCTTGGCGCATACGACTGCTGCACTACATTGCTGAATGCTTTTGACGTTGTGGTAGAACCGTCAAATTTATAGGTAGTGAACTTTAGGGTATCGATAAATTTATTGATTGTAGGCTGGTTGTCAGCAGTACCGCTCAAATTGATGGTAGCCGCTGTATTGTCTAATTTAAGATTGCTGATTTTAACTTGCGAAGGAGTTAGCTGCGATAAAAAGCCAAACAGGCGGGAAATTTGCGGCTTTTTTTGATGCAAGTTGCCTAAGGCATTCAATTGGTTTTGGACGGTCAATATTTTATCTACATCCTTGGTGTTTTTAAGCGTATCGCTGCTGGTTTTAATCGATTTATCTACGCTGGACATCTGGGCTTTTTGAACCACGTAAACTTGCAGGACCAAAAGCACTAAGATTGCTAGCGCCGCCCCGGTTGCAGCCAAAGCGATTAAGATCACCATCTTTTTGGTGCGCTCGGCTTTTATGTAATCGAGCTTGATATCGGGCAAAAGGTTAAACTGGATCATTCGAGCCTCTCCGCCAAACCAACTGCCACGCCAAAGTGGTTAGACACAGCCAGCAGTTCATTTTGTTTGCTGGCCGGGAAACCGACATTGCGCCAGGCATTGCCGATTTCGACGCTAATGGCAAACTTATTGGCCACGTACAGCGGAAACTCCGGTAAGGCCGAAGCCCCGCCGGTAACAATTATGCGGTCCAGTTTGTTGTTTACGTAGCGGGTCTGGAAAAACTTAATGGACTTTTCGATTTCACCCATAAGTATGTCTACGGTGCTGATAACGGCGTTATATATCTGCCCTTCCAGCTTGTCTTTGCTGAGCCCGAATTTAAATACGAACTGTTCGGCCTGCTTTTCGTCGATGTTAAGGTTTTGGATGGCGGCCTTTACGATGGCTTCGGTACCGGTGGGTATGGAGCGCACCAGCCGCGGTGCCCCGCCCATGGAAATAACCAAATCGGTGGATTTATTGCCCATATCAATTACCATTTGCGGCGCGGCCGCATCAATAGGAATAATGGCCCGCATCAGCGCCATGCTGTCCGGTTCGAAAGCTATAACATTGAGCCCGATGGATTCGAGCATGTCCAGGCGGCTCTCTACGTAAGAATTAGTCACACTTGATAGTAAAACTTCTATTTTGGCCGGGTCTTTGGGCGACTGGCCTAATTTGGCCCAGTCTAATTTGGACTCCGATAATGGTGTAGGTATAAGCGAGTCGGCCTGGTATTTAATGGTTTTTGCCAGCTCTTCGACCGGCAGGTTATCAAAATCCACAACAGCGGTAAAAACCCGGGATGACGGAATACCTACGGCAACGTTGCGCGTAGTGATGCCGGCCTTGCCGATAATTTCGCGCACCGACTGGGCCAGGCGCTGCTGGTCGGCTTTGGAATCGCTCATGGCCAGCTTACTGTCGACGGCTTCCTGGTAATGCCGGTCGTATGCTTTAACCGGCCCCCCGCCCCTTAATTGGACGATGCGGACTGCCGATGTGCCAAGATCCAGGCCAAAGAAATCTGATACCCCACTCAGTATGCTCATTCTATTAGGCCCTTTTTGGTTTTTCCTTTTGCATATTTGTAACCTTACTGTCCCGGCGCCCTTTTGCCCAACAGGTATAGTTTGCCACTGAGGGTCGTGCGAGACTCATAATTGATTCCGATTATATCATAAGCATTTTATTAATTACCACCATAGTTCCCCTAAAAGGTTGGCGGCAAGCTGCTTATGCTGTCCAGGCAAATATTGCCACAGCCGGATCCGCCGGAGGTAAATGGCGTACCAACGATAATTTCGGGCGTTAAGCTAAAGACTTCGGTTGGTTCTTTGTTAAAACGGTTAGCCAGGTCGGTATCGCTTAGGGTAGAAGCTTTGAGGGTACTGCTGACGCCGGTACGGCCCGGCGCCAGCCGCTGGGCTAACAGCGCCCCGTTTATTGTCAGTTGGTTAAAGCAGTCGTTAAGCGTCATTGAACTCAGTGATACCGGCGTAGTGCCATTGGCGCAATCGTAAAACCTGCCGGCGCTGCCATCATTTTGCGGCTGGGCAATGTAAAAACCGGCCAGTTTAGTTACCGAATCTTTAACATATATATTACCCATTACTACCAATTTGAAATATGGCCAGTCGTTAGTTTTGGGGCTGTATCCGCTGCCAGGGTTAAAAGTGATGTCGCCGCTTATTGTAACGTCGCCGTTAACGTAAACGGTTATTTGCTGGCCTTCTTTTAAGTCCAAGCCGCCAATGTTTACCGGGCCGGATCCGCCGTTGTTAAAGTAGTAGTTTCCGTTGGCCGGATTGCCAGGCAAATCACCGGTAATAGTTGGCGCACCGGCTTTAACGGCGTTGGTGTATCCGGCAAAATAATCAACAAAACAACTGGTTTGGCCGAATTTGCCGCCAAAAATTCCGGCGGCGAACGGCCCTGTATTGGAAAAGTTAAGTGATGCATCGGGCGGGACTACAATGTTTCGGTTTATGCCGGAGTAAAAAGCTGCCATGGGCGGCGACTCGTCGGTTAGGCTGCCGAAAATGCTGCCCGAAGCCAGGGCGGCGAACTCACCGGTGGATCCATATCCGCCGGAAGGCGGGCCGGCAACTCCCGGTATAGTAAAGCGGCCGTAGGTGTTGATGTTGCTGCTGGCTTTGTCGCATTTGCCAGGCGACACATTTTGCCAGTCGCCGCCGGCCGCGGCGTTATCGCCGAACACTTTGAGGTACGGGCGGGTTGAAGCGGTGATTCTACAAGGGGTTACGGCCAGGGACCCTCCTAAAATATGGTTAAGAGTGGCGTTAACCGTAAGCCCCGCGCTGCCGAATGGCGGTAAAGTAGGCTGGACCGGATTCGAAGACCTAGGAAACGGCGGCCCGGCCGGTACATCTACCGGGAGAGGCCCTGGCGATACGTCGAAAGTGAAGAAATAGTTTGGCTGGTTGTAAGTTTGGTCGGTGTTGTTGTCGACTTTATAGCTTATGCCTTGCGATACTTCGCCGGGCTCGGGATTGCCGCTAATGCTGCAACTGGGAGTTATACACGGCTGCCCGCCATTAATATTTACGGTATTATCCGATCCGGCTACTGGCGCGCCGCTGGGATCAAATAGCGACAGGGTTACCGAATAAGTTTTATGCGGGTATATTTTTGTTGCAGTTCCCGGCAAATTGCCAAATGGGTCAAATTGTTCTGCGGCAGCAGAATATGGCGGCGGAATAACCCAATTAGGATTATCTACAACGACACTTCCGTTTGACAAATCCGAAATTTGTAAATGGACTTTGAGCGGAATGTTGTTGTTGGGCGGGTCATACTGGGCCCTAAACTGCACTAAAGTACAGGTAGCAGTAGGCGCGGCCGTAAACCTCGGTTTAGGCTGCGGAATGATTTGGATAGGCAGCGAGCATTGGGCAGCTACTTGCCCGGGCATGTTTAGCGGCGGAATGTGGTTATACACGGTGAAGCCGACAGTATAACTCCCCGGTGGTGTTCCTGATGTCATGGCAATAGGGATGTTACCCGTACCTCCGGGCGGGATGGTCGGTGAAATGTTAGTTTGGCTCAGCGGCGTAGCGGAATCAGTAACACCAAATCTGGTATCGAGGCCGCCTTTCCCACTGTTCTTAACATGTACTACCGCAGTATATGACGAGTTTGGAAAAACCGTCGCCGGGCCGGTTACTGTGCAACTAATATGCTGGCAGTTTGTTTCGTGGTTGATGCCATCGAATGGCTGGCGGAATTCCCAGCCATTATTGGGGTGCACATTGGATACGATCCAAGTATATTTATGTTCGGTTTGCGGGAAGAAATAAGCCGCTCCGGGAATCTGGTTGCCGGCATCGGCCGCGATGGTAGTGGCCGTGCCGGCCGGGGTGGCAGGCAAATAGTGGGTTAACGGCACCAAAGCGCCGGTGGTTTCGTCCAGCAGCTGCAAACGAATCGGCGAGCTGGGCGGTTCTTCGGGGCTGCCATAATCGTCGTCAAACCATTGCAGGTAGGCCCGCTGGGTCCTGCCGTCCCAGGCCTGGTTGCAAGGGGGGGCGAATTTAAGGCGGTACACGCCGGAATTTGTGCAGGGCGGTAGTTTGGCGCCCGGCAAACAGGCTAGTATACCCCGGTTTTTCAAAGGCACTTCCTGGTCGTTTACTCCGTAATTTGCGTAATCACTGTTATAGACGCCAAGCGAGAATGGAGCAATTATACCGGCCGGCGCTCCGGGTAATAAGTTTTCATTAACCAGGTAATGGAAAGCGTTTAAACCCCCGGAACTGGCGACCAAATTCGTCTGCACCCGCCAAACGTAGTACCACCGGTCACCAATTTGCTTCGAGCCAGTGCTATCAGGCGGCAAAGTTAATGTAACCAAATACGGCAGGCATGAATTGTCTGTGTTAGCGCCGCCTACAGCGCCTTGGCGCGCTGACTGGACTACTTTAGTAACTACCCAACCGCTGGTTTTAGTATCAGTTATAAACGACCAGCGCACCGTAACATTGCCGCTGTCCGAATTTCCGCAGTCGTTTGCCCCGCCTTCGATATAAAAGCTTGCTTTCGGATCGGTGGTATATACCGCAACCTCGGATGTCGGGGCATTCAACTGGCCGACGTCAGACATTATAATTTGGGCGTTTACATTGCCCGGTTGACCCGTAAAGCTGGTGTCATGTACTGTATCCGGGTATGTATTATTTAAGGCCGCGGCTTTGCCGCCGCTCAACATGGCGAATAACGCGCCGGCCAATACAAAAATACCTATTACTATTAGCAGCCGATTATGAGTTAGCTTTAGCATTGCCGTAAATTTCCGGTATTGATTCATTATTTTTTAAATCGGGGTTGGCATCGACATAGTCAACTAGCATTTTAAAGTATTTTTTGGCGTTAGCGGTATCGCCCACGAACTTGTAAACTTTGGCGGCGCAGTAGTATTGGTAAACTTTGCCGTCGTTGCCAGGATATACGTCTTGCAGGCACTGCCCGGCACAGTAACTGGCGGCGGCGTTTTTTTCGGACGTTTGCCCTTTGCCGACATAAACTTTTATCATTATTTCGCAGGTATAAGGGCGTTTCTTGGTTGGGTCGTTGGCTAGCGGTTTTACTACTTCGGCGGCTTTGTCATAATTTTTTTCTCTTAAATAATCTTCGGCGACGGCGAGGTTGCCACCCCCGTCCGTGCTTTGGATCTGGCCTTTGTTTAAAGCTTGTTCCTGAACTGATGCCGGGGCGTTAGGGCTGTTTTCTTGTTTAAACGAATTGCTAACTTTCCGGGCCTGGCTATCCCGGTGGTTTTTAAACAACTTATAGCCGCCGAATACCGCCGCGCCTAAACAAACTACCGCGATGATAATGGCGATTATGCCTAATGGTTTATGGTTCTTGAGTTTCGCGAGCAACAATATATTCCTGCCAATATAAGCTTAATTAAATTATATCGCTAATGCTGTAATTAGCAATTTCATGTTACCTCTAAAAGATGGGCGGCAAGCTTACTAAATTGTCGTAGCAGAATTGGCAGCCGTTATTATTGCCGCCCGACACATTTGGTATGCCTATCACTAACTCCGGGCTAAGGTTAAATATTTCGGTCGGTTCGCCGACGCCGCGGCTGGAGTTGAACTGGCGCCCCGCCCTGGTTTCGGATACAGTTGAGGTTTTACGGGCGCCATCGACGCCGGTGCGGGCCATGGCGATTTTTTGGGCGATAAACGCGCCGTTTACTTTTAGCTGGTTAAAGCACTGGTCGGCCGTAAGCGTAGCCAATGGCACCGGCGCGTTAGCGTTGGCGCAATCATAAATAACCCCGTCGTCGGGCGGGTTCACGGTAGTTGTGGGCTGGGCCACATACAGCCCGTTCAATTCTTTTACGGCGTTTTGGTCGATATAAATATTGCCTTTAACGACCAGTTTAAAATAGGGCCAGTTGGCAATATTGGTGGTTAAGCCGGCGGTGGTATTGTAGCGGATGTCCCCGGCAATAATAGCGTCGCCATTAATGTATATGGTGGCTACATCGCCTTCCGACAAGGTCATGCCGTTAATAACGGCCGTACCTCCGTTAGTGTCGTAGTAGTGGATGCCGCTGGTGTCGCTGATGCCCGTTGGGGGAGGCAACACAGGCACCGTTCCGTTTTTAACAGCGTTGTCGTAATCGCTAAAGTAATCCGTCAGGCAATCATTGGCGCCAAAATGGCCGCCAAATACCGTGGAGTTCATAAATGACCCGACATTAGCAAAATTAAGATTAGTTGTCGGCGCCGGGTCGCCAATAGCGTTACCGCTATAAAACGCCACCCTGGCGTTGCCATCAGTTACGCTGCCGAAAATATCACCCGTGGCCAGGGCCGCGAAATCGGTGCTGGATCCGTAGCGGCCGTTGGGCCCGCCGCCGGGCACGGAAATCCGGCCGTAAGTATTTATATTGGCGCTGCGCACACAATTTTTAGGTAAAACATAAGGCCACTCACCGCCGGCATTGGCGTCGTCGCCCTGTACCCAGATATAAGGCCGGCTAGCCGGTTTAATCTGGATTTTACAGGTTTTGCTGGTAGGGCTGATATCTGCCGGGTCGCCGACATAAACAACCGTAAGCGTAATAGATCCGCCGGTTCCGGTTACGGTAAAGGCAGTATTGCCGGTAAAGCCAAACGATGCCGCCGGTGAATTAAGCTTTGGTACTACCGCGCTAAAATCACTGGGGTTTGGCGCGGCAATGTTTATTTGCGGGTCCCAACTGACGTGGACCGTATACTGCCCTGCCGGGGTATCTACCGACGTACGGTTGGTAAATTTAGCGTAGGCGCTAAATGTTGAGCCGGTAACCGGCTCTTCGGGCTCGGGCGCCGTGGCATCCGATTGGCAGGTTGGCGTTATGTCAATGCACGGGCCAAAGGTAAAGCTGGGCGGCAGCGGTGACCATGACCCGTCACTGCCCTGGCCTTCCAGCGAAGCAGTAACCTTGCCGTTCCTCGATAGCCCCGCTACGTCCACATAAGGGTTCCTGGATACTACGTGGTTGTTAGCCGAAGTTACCACAAAAGTTACCGGGGCGTATGTTTTTACAACCGCCCCGGCATTATTTTTTGAAGCGTAAGTAATCCTGGCATTGGCCGAAGCGTTAGTCGGCCGGCCGGCGGCATCCCGGAAAAACAACCGGACATTTACTGCCGTACAAGGAGTTTGACTGGCCACGAAACCGCCGCTTGGCGTGTTGGCGTAATTAACCGTAATCCGGCACGGCGAACTGCCCAATTTGGCACCGTTATAGGTGGGCCAAACTTCGTAAACCACATTGTTAGCCGGCGCTCCCCTGGCGGGAATCACGTATGTAACGGTTCGGGTCTGGTTGGGAAATACCGGGAACTTATTGAGCGGGTAATTATTAAAAGGCCCGGCCGTTGGCAGGTATTGGCGCCATTGCCAGGCGGCATTGTCCCATCTAATGCCGCCGGTATTTTGGATGTTCAGGTTAACTGGCCGGGAAGTATTTAGGGCCAAAGTTAAGTTATTGTTAGCGGTGGTGCATACGGCATTATCCGGCGGCAAACACGGCAGCTCGGCGTTAAAACTGTCATACGGTATATGGAACTGGATGCCGTTAGCGCTATAAATGTCGTACCAGGTCCAAGTATATGTATGCTTGCCGTGAAGCTTTACCTGTTGGGAGCCGCCCACGTTATTACCAGTCCTGATATTCAAAGGATCGATGGTACCGATACTGTCATTGGGCGATTCTATAAACCTGGTTACAACCGGGTTTTCAAAATTCTGGTTGGCCTGGCCGGCATCGGCGTCGAACCAGCTAATGGTTTTATTTTTCCGCGACGCCGCCGATACATCGCAAGTCGGCGCGAATTTAATTCTAAAGTTCTCTTTTGTGCCGGGGATTCCATTTCCCGGCTCTTTAAGGGCGAATTTATCGGGCGCGCCGGCGTAAAAACTGAACGCCTGGATCGGACGGCCGTAAAAATCGGGACCGCCGCTGTCATCCATTTGTAAATAAAACATGTTCCAGCCTTGGTTGGAGCTTTTGGCCAGGGCTGCGAATTCCAGCACGTAGTAAGCTTCGTGGCCGGGAACGGCCGATTTCGAATTGGGGTTAAGGCCCCTCCAGTTAAGCTGAAGAGTGCCGGAGTTGCAGCTGGCGTTAGCGGCATCCAGCCTTTTAACCAAGCCGATTTCTTGCGGGCCGGTAGAATATAAGATAAATTCGGTTTGCACCCCGCCCCTATCGTTAGGGTCGCAATAACCAGCATTTTTAATAACTACCGATCCGCTGCGGTTTTGGGTAAAAATATGGATGCGCGATTCGGGGGCGTCTAAAAGATAAGTAGGGCCTATATTGGCCACCACCATCTGCACGTCATTGCGGGTGAAGTCACTGGGGTTGGGCCAGGTTAAGGTCGCCGCGCTGGCCGGCTGGCCACGGCCAAACAACACCAAAGCAAACAAAAACATTCCGCCGGCCATTAAAAGCTTCTTCTTACTAAAGCCCATTAGCGTGATCCGTTAACTGCTGTTGGGTCATAATGTACTCGTCGTTATTAGGGTTGGGGTAAACTGCCAGTGCCCTCATAAACATTTGTTTGGCCGAAGCTTTTCGCCCGTTTTGTTCCAGCAATTGGCCGGCGGCATAAGCGTTATTAAAAGTCAGGCTGTCTTTAAATTTAAGTACCTGCTGCTCGGCAGTAGTAAGGCATGCCACCTGGCCGCTTACCTGCCGCAACGTGCAGATGTTCATGACGCCAACGGCGTCGTCCTGGTTACCTTGGCCGGCGGCGATGATTGCCAGGTAAGCGTCTTTAGCATCGTTGTAGCGGCCTTCGTCAGCTAATACCGCGGCGTATTCGCGCTTGTTCTGGGTGGAGCTGCCTTCGTTTTTGATGTCTTGTAATTGCTTGTCGGCATTAGTCCGCCGGTCGGCATCGGTGATATCTGATGATTTATGGGAGTTTCGGTAATTTACCGCTACTACCGCGGCCGCGCTTAAAAAAACAATTAATATGGCCGCGTACATAATTAAATGCTTATTTTTTTGCCAAAAAGAGGCAGATCCCACCGCCGGTCCGGGTTGCATGATTAAGCATTATAGAGGCGGTTTAAGATAGCCGCAAGCCGTTTATGCTTAGTAAAGCTGGGCGCCTAGCAGTACTTCTTGGCCAGGTTGGGCCCAAACTACAATACAGCGATCATCATTTTTTCTTCCGATACTATCGGATAGGCCTTTTATCCCGGCGCTAACTGCTTGTAATTGATTGCCTTCTACGTAAGAGCGTACCATCGACGGCAAAATATGCTCAGTCTCAGGATGGGTAGTAATGCTCAATACGTCGGCATTTACATGAGGCAATTCTAAATTAGCCAGATCGAGATCAGTACCTGACAGCAGGCTAATGTCTAAAGTAGCGTGCCTTAAACTTTCGATATCAATACTCTCCTCATAAACAAAAAGTAAGCCATTACTTGGGTATACTTCGGTTTGTCGGCTGAAGCGATGGCAGTTCATACTAAATACCCTTGTGCGTTCCGGTTGATTATCAAATACTACTTCGGCGCCGGCCTGGCGGGCCGCCATTAAAGTGGCGGTTTGTTCCCAAGGGAATTGGCCGTTAAGATCTATATGCAAAACCGGGTTTTCAAGGCCTTTCACTAACTCGCGGCTTTTTTCATATAGAACCGGCACGTCTTGCGGATCAAAATGCGGATGGGCATCTGGGTTAGGCAATAATTGATTCACACCTATTCTTTTGACGTAATGGCGTTCAAATTCACAGGGACCACAAATTAATTCACCGCCAGAAAAGCCTTCTGATGGAAGTTTATAAGGAGACATTCGACCATTCCTTTTGTCTTTGGTTTTTTGAGATTGCGAGTTTGCTTAATAAACAAACGTTACTTACACCGTAGCACTAGCAGTTCGCCAATTCAACCTTAAAAATACTTATTTTATTATTACCTCTGTTAAAATAGCCGCATGTCTTTATCTATCGGAATAGTGGGCCTACCTAACGTTGGCAAGTCTACCCTGTTTAACGCTTTAACCGACAATAATGCTCTGGCGGCCAACTACCCGTTTGCGACGATCGAGCCGAATACTGGCGTGGTGCCGATTCCCGATGAGCGGCTGGACGTGCTGGCTAAAATGTATAACACCCAAAAAATCGTGCCGGCTACGGTGGAGTTCGTAGATATTGCCGGCTTAGTTGCCGGCGCCAGCAAGGGCGAAGGCCTGGGCAACCAGTTCTTGGCAAATATCCGCACGGCCAACGCCATCGCCCATGTCGTCAGGGCTTTCGGCGACCCGAACGTCCAGCATGTGGACGACAATCATAACCCGGAAAAGGATATAGAAGTAATTAATACCGAGCTGGTGCTAGCCGATTTGCAAACGGTTACTAAACGCCAGCCAATCCTGGAAAAAGAAGCTAGGGCTAACCCAAAACTTAAAGCTTTTTCCGATGCCTTTAACCAAGCCAAAGATTTGCTGGACAGCGGCCAGACGCTGGTCGCCCGCCAGGCAGAATTCGATGAAGAAAGCTGGTCGTGGCTTAAGCAGGAATTACAGCTGATAACGATGAAACCGGTAATTTATGTTTTTAATGTCGATGAAGAAACCCTGGCCGACCGGCCTGCCCAACAAAAGCTGGCCGTTATGGTTTCGCCCGCCCAATCAATTTGCATTACTGCCAAACTGGAAAACGAACTGCGGGTGCTCGACGAATTTGAGCGGCAAGAAATGCTGGACAGCTACGGCCAGGCCGAAAGCGGCCTGGTTATATTAATCCGCGAAGCATATGACACGTTGGGTTTGCAAAGCTATTTAACCGCCGGCGAAAAAGAAGTGCGGGCCTGGACAGTTGCCAAAGGCGCCACCGCCCCGCAGGCCGCCGGGGTTATCCATACCGATTTCGAACGCGGCTTTATTGCCGCCCAGGTCGTTTCGTATGAAGATTTAGTGGCGGCCGGTTCGGAAACGGCCGCTAAGGCGGCCGGCAAAATGCGCACCGAAGGCAAGACTTACGTGATGCAGCCCAACGACGTCGTCGAATTTAAATTCAACGTTTAAGGGTTGGTGGTCATGTAGTTGTTTATCAGCTGGGTCAACTCGGCTATTTGCTTATACTGGGCACCGGAAGTCATGATTACCAAAATATAAGTATGGCCTTTGCTGTTAACTATAGCGGCATCGTGGCGCACATTAGTTAAGTCACCGGTTTTGTCGGCGATAATACAGCTTTGGCAACCAGCTGGAATGCCGGAGCGGAATTTTTGCTGCTGCATCAAGCCAATAAGGTAATCGCGTTTTTCTTTGCTCAGCAGCGTGCCGTTATATAACTTTTCAAGATAAAGTGAAACATCCGACGCATTGGTGAATATCGTATCTTTGCGGTTTAGCTGGGTTTCTTTTAAGCCCACGGTTCGCAAGCTGGCATCCAGCCTGCCCCATCCCAATTGGTTACCGAAAGCTTCGCCGCAGGGGTTATCTGATATTTTAATCATCGCTTCAAAACAAGAACGATAGGTGCGTTTATTGCCGTTTAGGTATAAGTTGTGGCTGTCTAAATCATCAAGGCCGTAGCGCTGAAAAAAGTTGTATGTCAGCAGCAACTTATATAGGCTAGCCGGGTTATACCAGGATTTGGCGCGCACCGAAGCGCTGCGGTTGTCGCCGTCCATACCGCGGACTACAACCGACCAATCAGTTCCCGGGTGCTGGGCACTCCAGTCATCCAATATTTGCTGTAAGCCGGCATCCTGGTAAGCAACCTTCTCCTGGATTGGGGCGGATGCAGCCGGAGTTTTAGGGTCGGGCAGTTTTTCGACTTTAACGGGCTGGTCATTGAGGCCGGTACTGGCCGCCGAAGCGTCATATTGGCGGCTTAGCTGCATAAATGCCAACAGTACCGCGCCGTTTACAATAATTATTAGCGGCAGGATATACCTTAAAGACGACTTGCGTTTTTCAATAACGCCAGTCGTATGTTTATACGACGATGGCTTAGGCCACCTCCTAAGGTGTTTTGACATCTCCCAGTTTTGTATTTGCTTATTATTTATTTGAGCGTAAAGCTTATGGCTATGATAACAGTTCTTAAACTAAACGCAATAGGTAAAAACGTTCGCGGTTGCCCTTTTCGCCGGCCACCGGGCTGTCGGCTTTATCCAGCAGCACGTATCTGCCTTGCAGCCAGTGTTCGAAATCTTTCATAATCCGGCGGCGAATAGTATCGTTTTTAATGATTCCCTTGTTAACGTCTTGCGGCCCGGCTTCGAACTGCGGCTTTAGCAAAGCGGCAACCTGGGTATCGGCAGCCAAAAATTTTTGGCAAGCCGGCAACACCTGCCGCAGGCTGATAAAGCTGGTATCTATTAAAACGAAATCAATTTTTTCTGGAGTTTCAAAATCGCGGATATCGGTTTGCTCGTGGAGCTCAATCCTCGGGTCGCTATGCAAGCTGGGGTGCAGCTGGCCTTTGCCAACGTCTACGGCAATTACTTTTTTGGCGCCGCGGCGCAGGGCGAAATCGGTAAAGCCGCCGGTGCTGCTGCCGACATCCAAAACGGTTTTATCTTTAAAGCTAAGCCGTAAATTTTCAGCTACGCCGGCCAGCTTAAGCGCCGCCCGGTTAACGAATTGCTCCTCAACGTCTAATTGAATTTTGGAGCTGGCAGATACCGGCTGGCCCGGTTTAGAAGCTGCCTGCCCGTCTACTTTGACTTTGCCCATCTTAATATAGCTTTCGGCCTGTGACCGGGTAGAAACTAACTGGCGCCGCACTAATTCCGTATCAAGCCGGTTTTTACTCATAATAGTTTTACTTTTGGCGTTCGCGGTAGGCGCCGGTGGACGTGTCGACGCTAATTACGTCGCCGGTTTTAATAAAAGCCGGCACCTTGATGCTGATGCCGGTTTCGAGCGTGGCATCTTTGTTAAAAGCGTTGGCGGTGTCACCGCGCACCACATTTTCGGTGTGCTCCACTTTGAGCCAAACATTTTTGGGTAATTCGATATTTATCACCCGGCCGTCGAATAGCTGGGCGCTGACGTCGTCGCCTTCCTTCATAAAGCCTTTTTTATCCTCCATGTCGGCCGCCGCAACCTGGAACTGTTCGTAATTGGCGTTATCCATAAAATAGAAATTATTGCCGTCGGCGTATAAAAATTGGACGGTTTTTAAAGTGACATCAGCTGGTTCGATAGCCTCGTTGCCTTTAAATGTCCGCTCGTATACCCGGCCGTCGGTTAAGCTTTTGATGCGCACCGAAACGATTGAACCGCCGCGGCCCATGACTTTTTGGCGGTATTCAACTACCCGGAACGGCTCGCCGTCCATCTGAAAGACTACGCCTTTTTTAAGGTCTGTAATTCCGAAAGCCATTTAAACTTTTACCTTTTGCGCTTCAACTAGCTGCGTTACTAAAATTTGAAAGTAATAATCCAGGTCGTCGCGGTTCATTAAATCCGCCAACTGGTGGATTTCGGAACCTACGCCTTCGTAAACTTCAAAATCGGCGTCCGTCAGGTCAACTTCGTAAATATGCACCCGGACTTCTTCATCGCTCAACCCTTGGTTGGAAGTCTCGATTATTGTCAAAGGCTTGAAATGCAGCCGGCTAACATCCAGGTTAGTTTCTTCGCTGATTTCGCGCATTACGCCGTTAAGCGGCCCCTCGCCCCCTTCTAACCGGCCGCCGAAAACACCTAGTTTGTGCGGGCTTTTGCCGTGGCCGTCGCGGCGCTGCAGCACCAAACGGCTGTCGGGCAACTTAAACAAGGCGCCGGCGGTTTCGATCATCTTAATTGCTGGCGACAAAAGGCAGCAAGCCGATGTGGCGGGCGCGCTTGATGGCGCGGGCCAGCTGGCGCTGCTTGCTTTCGGTTAAACCGGTTTTTTTGCGCTGTTCGATTTGGCCGAACTGGTTAATGTAGCGCTGCAAGGTCTTAAAGTCCTTGTAGTCAAAATATGCTACGTCAGTCTTATGTTTAAAAATCTTAGCCATTGTTATGTCTCCTTAAATTTCTTTGTCTAGACCTTCACACTTGGATGCAGCGCTAGGCAGCGAGGAGCAGCGAGCGAACCGTACTTTAATGTACGGAGAGCGAGCCGCGCACGAAGCTAACACCGCGATGCGCCAAGAGCGAGCTACATATACGGCTTTGCCGGATAAGTAGTTCGCGTTGTGAAGGTTCTAGAATGGGATGTCGTCTAGGTTTATAGGTTCGTCGCCGATGTCTTCAATTACGACGTCGTCTTCTTTTTTACTCTTGCTGGCCGCTACCGGAGCCGGTTCGCTCACTGGCGCCTGGCCGGTGCTGCCACTTTGGCCGCCGGGGCTGCCTAAGAACGTTACGTCCTGGGCGACCACTTCTACTTTGCTGCGTTTTTGGCCGTCTTGTTCCCAGCTGCGGCTTTGCAGCCGGCCGCTGACTAAGGCCGGGCGGCCTTTGCTCAAATATTGGGCTACCCTTTCGCCTAGCGGGCCCCACGCGACTATATCTATAAAGTCGGTGGCTTCCTGCCAGTTGCCGTCGCTGCCCTTGTAGCTGCGGTTAAGTGCCAGGCTAAAGCTGCAAACGCTTTGGCCGCTGGGCGTTGTGCGCAGTTCCGGGTCGCGGGTTAAGTTGCCCATTAAAGTTACTTGGTTAAAGCTTCTTGCCATGTCATTTCTCCTTATAAGACATATGTCTATTAGTATGTTCTAAGTATACTATTCCTCGCTGCCGCTGTCTTCGTCTTCGGCATCGGAGTCGGACTTTTCGTCGTCGCCGCGCTCGGCTGCCCGCTTGGCTTTTTCGGCCTTCAGGGCTTCGGCTTTGGCGATGGCTTTGAGGTCCGGACGGGTGATCAAAAAGCGGACCACTTCGTCGGTAATGTTCATCGTTTGCTCAACTTTGCGGACGTTTTCGGGCGGCAATTCTACCGTATAAAAAACGTAAATCGCGTAGTCACTAGCATTGATTTTATAGGCCAGCTTGCGCTTGCCCCAATTATCGGAGTTGGTGATTTTGCCTTTGTTGTCGGCAATAATCTTTTCGACTTTTTTAGTGGCTTTTTCCAGGTCGATTTCTAAATCGGGATGGTAAAGCACGGCAATCTCATACTGATTAGCCAAAATGACTTCCTTCCTTTGGTATCGGCCGCGGCACCTGTTGAGTTTGTCCGGGGCTGAAGTTAGTTTGTAACTAAGCTACTGTATACTATTGACCCCTGTTAGTCAATAATTTCACCTAGATCGTCATCTAAATGTGAAAGAATAAATTCAGCTTTGAGTTCATCTAATTCGCTTATTAGTTTCCAGATGGTTATGGCTTCATGCTCGGTTATTCCCTCGGCAAGCGCGCCGCCATTTTCTTGTACCTTGGCGATATCGATGTAATCACGTTCAGGACTCAAACCATCTGCGCTTACGTCTATTATCATTTGGATAATGCCGTCCTTCTCGGTAGGGCCCCTAAGCCTTACAAACCGTGGAAAAATGCGGGTGTTCTTGCTTCTCTCAATTTTTGACTTGCTATAAATTTTTTCCACCGCGCCGGTTTCGGCTAACTTCGCAACTAATTCGTCTTGTAAAAAAGTTAGGATATGGCGCTGCTCGTCTATTGGCACGTCCGGCTTGATTTCTGCGGATGGTTCCCAATCCGGATGTTCGCTTCCGTCAAATAGCTTAGGCCTATCCATACACCAAACTATATAACTTCTTTCATATTAAGCAATATAGCAATTCATTTTTAACTCAACTGGCGACCGGTATTATTTGTAAAGTCTTCATTACACTCTGTCTTATTAATGGCGCTAATCGGGTGTATCTGTTATCTGATTTGTCTGGCGAGCCTAGCACAATATCTACAAATTGGCTGGCGCTAGCCGGCGCCTCGGGATGCAATAGGCCGGCAGCGTACAATTCAGCGTAAGTGGGGTTAATTTCTTGTGTAGCCATATCAATTCCTTCTTGGGTAATTTTATTGACCGATTGCGCATCGTTCTTGCTTAGCATGTCGCTCAACAACTTCCTATTTAGATGTGCAAAGTTGAAACTTGTGACATATTCGGCAAAAAAGGCCTGTACATCCTGCGAGCCAAACCTTATATCCCGGTATGCACCCGTCCCCCGCGGTCTTCTTAACCTGTTTAACTGCCAAGCTTCTAATGGAGCTTCTACGTATCCATCTTCTGTAAAGTGCAGTCCTACTTCTGGAATATACACGGCGCGTCCAAACAGTCCTGTTTTGAACTGCATAGGTTCGGTTTCGGGTACTGGTGTCCCGATGTAGTTGGCATGCACTCCAAAATCACGGTCGTTATGTAGCTTGGCGTTTACCATTTGAATTCGGCAATGTTTGATAGCCCTGCCGCCCAGCGTAGCAGTGAAATAACTATTTTCCAGCGGAGGCAGCCAAAACGCGTGGTGCCTTGTGTTTTCAGGTAAGTTCCGAATAGGGGCTATGGGTAGCGGCAAACCGGTTAATTCATCTACAGGCGCGTAATCATTTTCTGTATCAGGGTTTAAAAAAAGAGTCTCCGTTGGAGACTCTAGTTGAGAGGCAAAGGCAGCTGGCACTTCCATCCAGCTTCCGGGTGAGAATAGTTTTTCCGCCAACTTACCCTCCTTTTTTGTGTTCTGTCTTCAATATAAAAGCTTGGGCGTTTTATACAAGCGTTTAATTAACAACAAGCGAAGCGGCTAATTATTTTCGCTTAAAATCCGGGTGGTTAGGGTTAATTCTAACGTGTTCCCTTACCACATTACCTTCATTAATCTTACCGCGTATATCATTTAAGGCACCAGCAGCCTGGGATACAAGTTGATCGTTCGTTAACCGAACATCACTGCCGTGTTCATCTTCATAACCGGCAGCTTTGTATTCCCGGCCACCAACTCGTGTTCCTTTTGGTATATTCGGCCCATCAATCATAGCGCCAATAACGGTATTTCTACCTGCACCTGCAGGATACTTATGTTTTTTGTAATCATAAGTGCTTACACTTACTTCTTCGCTGCCATGATCCTTAATGGGATCCTGATTTTCTCGATGTTGAAAGTGTACTCCTGAAGGACCTTGCCTAGTTTCAGTCTCGTGTCCTACTTCGACATGCTTAAACCAACCCGAATCTTCGTGATAACCGGCGTCATAACTAACCTTTACCGTAGGCTCAGTATTGGAATTACTACGATTATTGTATGGGACTGCTCCAGCAATCATTGCGCGGTCGCCAAGTTTCTTGGAAATCCGGGCAATTTGCTTGGCTATTTGCTTATCGGTTTTAATGCGTTTTTCTGGTGTTGGAGTAACTTCACTCATATTTTGCTTTTTTTATTTTAAATTGACAATACAAGTATTGTAGCATGCTTATGCTAAAAAGTCAATTTAGTTATGTCTTATATATTAACGGTGTCTTCGGGCTCGTCGGGCATGTCGTCGTAAACGTCACCTTGGCTGGCGACGGCAACTTCGGCCGGTTCGGCGGCGAATACGTCGTCGATGCTGCGCACCAATACTTCGCGCGGCTTGCTGCCGTCGGCGTGGCTAATTATGCCCTGCTCTTCCATGAGGTCGATTATGCGGCTGGCCCGGCCATAACCGAGGCGCAACTTGCGCTGCAGTAAACTAGTGCTGGCTTTGCGGTTTTGGATAACTACGGCAACGGCCTCGCGCCACATGTCGTCCATCGGCTCGTCGCCGCCGTCGGTCGGCGCAACCACGCCGCCGCGGCCGTTAAGCTGTACCGGCTGGCTGATAACTTCGTCGTCATACTGCGGCGGGCGCTGCATCCGCAAGAAGTCGCAAACTTTAGTAGTTTCGCCGTCAGATATGAATGCGCCCTGGACGCGCTTGGGCTTGATGAACTCCGGAATGTTATAAAGCGCATCGCCGCGGCCCAGCAGTTTTTCGGCTCCAATTTGGTCGATAATAGTGCGGCTGTCTACCTGGCTAACCACGGTAAAGGCGATGCGGGCCGGCACGTTGGCTTTAATTAAGCCGGTAATGACGTCAACACTCGGGCGCTGGGTGGCCAGTACTAAGTGGATGCCGGCAGCCCGGGCTTTTTGGGCCAGGCGCACAACTAAAGCTTCTACGTCGCGGGCGGCCATCATCATCAGGTCGGCCAACTCATCAATAACAATAACGATATAAGGCATGCCCTCGTCTTTTTTGAGGGTGTTATATTCGGCAATGTTACGCTTTTTAACTTCGGCGAAAGCTTTAAGCCGGCGTTCCATTTCTGCTACCGCCCACTTCAGGGCGCTAATACATTTTTCGGGTTCGTTAATTACCGGTGCCAGCAAGTGCGGGATATCGCTATAAAGGGCCATTTCTACTTGCTTGGGGTCGACCAATATAAGTTTCATATCCGACGGCGAATTGCGGTACAACAAGCTTGTCAGCAAAGTATTGATCATTACCGATTTACCCGAACCGGTCTGGCCGGCAATCAGCAAATGCGGCATGGTTTCGAGGTTGCCGGCAACCGGAACGCCGGATATATCTTTGCCGATGGCAAAGCCCAGCGGGCTCTTAATATCGCGCCACTCGCGGCTGGTTAATAAGCTATGGACTGTTACATTGGCCGGCTTTACATTAGGCACTTCAATACCCACCTGCCGTTTGCCGGGAATCGGCGCTTCCATGCGGATACTATGGGCGGCCAGGTCGAGGGCCAGGTTATTTTCTAGGGCAGTAAGTTTAGTCAGCTTTACCCCGGTCGGCGGCTTAAGGGTAAATTGCGTTACCCGCGGGCCTACGTTGGCGCCATCGACGTCAACTTCGATATTGAAATTATTGAAAGTTTCTTTAATGGTTTCGGCATTGGCTTGGACGTTGCCGGCATCGGCTTTTTCCTGTTTTTGGCTCAATAAGTCCAATGGAGGAAATTGCCAGTCGGCGTCGCTAGTAGTGGTTAGGGCGGCGTGGTCTTCTTGCGTAGTCATTTTTTGGGCGGTATTGCGCAAGCTGGCCAGGCGCGGCACCGGTTGCGGCTCGGGGCTTTCGTCGTGGTGTTCTACCGGCACGCCTTCGTTAAGCTTAAAGCCGGGCATCCGCGACTTTAACGCCCCCAGGTCTTCTTCGCCTTCCGGCTTTTGCCTCTTTAGCTTATCTAACAGGTCGTTAGGCGCAATGCCAAGGGTCAGCATGGTCAAGGCGGCCAGCAGCAGCAATAAAATAATTACAGCCAGCGGTTTGCCCATTAGGCTAACTAAAAAATTACCCAGGCCGCTGCCCAGCGCCCCGCCGTGGCCGCCGCTGGTTGCGCCAGTGCTGGGATCGGTTGTCATAAATAAGGCGTCGAATAATGCGGCTGCCAGTATAACTGAGCCGATAGCGCCAAAGAATTTGCCGCGCGGTACTTTGTGGTCTTCGTTGCCGAATTTAAGCACGCCAAAATACATTAAAATTATCGGAGTTAAAACGGCAGCCGCGCCCAACGCGCTCCAGTCGCCGTTCCAGATACTTTTTGGTAATGGCGCGGAAGTAAAAGCGCCAAATATTAAAACTATGGCCACAACTATAAGGGTTACGGCCAGCGCGCCGCGCCAGAACATCGACGGCTCTTTTGGTTCGGGGGCGGGCTTGCGGCCCTTCTTTGTTTTCTTCTTAGCCATAAGGTTAGTATACTTTATACGCTTATTTTGATATTTGGTAGCTTGTTTGATACAACGTTGTAATTATAACACAATAGTGCTTAGTTATCAAGCTAATGTTTAAGATTCCCCGCCTGGCGGCAGTAACGGCATCTCTTTTACCGGTATATCTTTAAGCCCAATGCAGCCGGCGATATAGAATACTTTATTCGCACGGTTAACTTCTGGCGGTACCTCGGGTATTTCAATAATCGATTGTTCATATAATTGCCTGGCCAGCTGCGCCCTTTCATTGGTGCCTAAGACAGTAAAGAAATGTTGGGCGAGAGCCCTGTTAACCAAAACCCATTCCAGCTGCACCGTTCCGTCCTTGTCTTTGAAGTTTTCAACAAGATACACGGCGCGCCCTTGGTAACTTCCGACGCTCAAGCGGCAACCGGATAACTCTCCGTCCCGGCTGTCATTCCTTACATATGCTGGCGAGCCGACCAGATCATAGGCATATTCAAGCAGTTCGCTACTGGGTTTAGTCATATGGTCGACTACCACGCCGGCATTTTTACCCTTTGCGAACGGGTAGCGGTTCGGGGTTAGCATAAGTTTTACCGAGTCAAATTTATCTTTGTCATCATTGAGAGGAATCTGCAGCTGCTCAATTAAGTAATGGGCGCATTCAGAAAATCCCTGGTATATAGGATTTTTTTGCTCATCTTCGGCATCAGTAAAAAATTCCAGCATTTCTGCTTGGATTTGGACTTGGTTGTAAGGTTCGGCGCGCAAATGGTCTTTAATGTCTAAACTGCGCCGCGAACTGCCGCGTTCGCCGCGGCCAAATTGGGCTTCCCCTGCCATAATCAACTAGTTTAATACTATTTTCATTTTTTTGAAGCCCGCTGCCCAGCAAATTTATTTAAACATAGAGTGTGATGACAAATGCCGGATAGAAAAGCGAAGCGCAATTCGCTCGAAGCCACTGCGCAGCGAACCTGAATTGATGTAGTAAAACAGTCTGGTCCGACGAAGTCGGATCCCTTCGGTTGTCTGACGAGACTCCGGTTTTTTGGTTTACCGGAGTCGAGGAGTTCCGAAGGTAAAGACTGGTTTTACTGCAGCAATATCTAGTGAGCGGAGCTGGCTGCGATGAATTGCGTTGAGCTTAGTCAACGCGCGCGTCTTGGTTGAGGAGTTGCTGGCGCAGCTGGGCGAAGCGTTTTTGCTGCTCCAGCGCGACGTCTTCGGGGCTCTTTGGAGGGCCGGCTGCCTTGCCGTTTTGCTGGTTGCCGTTAGTGCCGTTCATCTTCTCCGGCCGGCCACCTATTACATTAACTACCGGTATGACAATCGGGCTGCGCTGGGTCTGTTCGTACAAGAAGTGGGTAATGTAATCTTTGAGTTCGGCTTTAAAGCGGTCCAGCTCGACGCGCTTGAAGCGCTGCTGCACTGCCCGGCGCAATTCGGCTCGGAATAAGTTCATCAGCTCTTCGGAATCTTTCATGTAAATGAAGCCGCGGCTGATAATATCCGGGCTGGTCAATAGCATGCCGGTGCGTTTATCGACGGTTAGCACAACTGCCACCAGGCCTTCTTCGGCCAATAGCACGCGGTCTTTAACGACAACGCTGCTTACAATGGCGCCGGTCTGGTCGACTAATACCGTACCGTGCGGCACATTGCCGACGATTTCCATCTTGTCTTTAGTTAAAGCAACTATATCGCCATTTTCAGCGTTGATCGTATCTTTGCGCGGTACGCCGTGTTCAATAGCGATATCGATATGCCGTTTTTTGCTGCGGTAAGGGCCGTAAATGGGCATAAAGAATTTGGGTTTGACCATTTCGATCATCTCGGCGTACTCGTCCATGCTGGCATGGCCGCTGACGTGCAGCGGGCCGCAACCGTCAATTACGTAAGTTTCGTGGCGGAATACGTGCACGCCTTTGCGCATCAGGTCGTCGACCATGGCGCCAATTAGCGAGTCGTTGCCCGACTCCGGAATAGGCGTGCTGGATAGAATTACGGTATCTTGCTCTTTAAGTTTGACGTGCTTATGGTCGCCGGCGCTCATCCGCACCAAGGCGGAGTTGGGCTCGCCCTGGCTGCCGGTACAAACGACTACCACGTCGTTGTCTTTCATATTTGCTACGTTGGCAATCGGTACGAAAGTGCCCTTAGGAATCTTAACGAAGCCGTTGCGCACGGCCATTTCTAAGGTGCTGATCATGCTCCGGCCATCCATGGTCACGTTCTTTCCGTGGTGGACAGCGGCATTGATGATCATCTGTACGCGGTTCATATTGGTGCTGAACAGGCCGATAAAAATCCGGCCCGGGGCGCGGTCCATAATATCTTTAAAGCTCTGTTCGATGGTACTTTCGCTGGGCGTGCGGCCAGGGCGCTCGGTAGTAGTACTTTCGCTCATAAGTAGCAGCACGCCTTCTTTACTTAGCTCATTGAGCCGCTCGGCGTCGGTCCGTTCGTGGTCCAAGGGGTTAGGGTCGAGGCGAAAATCTCCGGTGTTAATCAACCGGCCAACCGGGGTATCAACGACAACCATGGTGCTACCGGGGATCGAGTGCGTTACGCGGATTAGTTCAATAAAGAACTCGCCGACTTTCAGGCGCTCGTGGTTGTCTTCGTTCATTACAACCGTTTTAAGTTCGAAGCCTTCCGGCATCGGCAGGCCGAAATTTTGGAATATTTCTTCTACCCGGCCGATAGTAAAGCGGCTGCCGTAAACCGGCACGTTGTACTTGGGCAAAATGTGCGGCAGGCCGCCCATGTGGTCTAGGTGGCCGTGGGTAATTACAAAAGCCTTGAGCTTATTCTTAATTCCATCGAGGTAGCTCGAGTCGGATATGCCGTAATTAATGCCAGGCAAATCGACGCTTAAGTCGTTGCCGCAGTCAATTACGATGGCGTCATTTTGGTATTCGATAACCATCATGTTTTTACTGCCGCCGCCGTCCTGGCCGCCAAGGCCGATGACTTTCAGGCGCGGGCTGTCATCTATAAAGTTAGCCCGCGGGCGCTCACCTTGTTTAGAGGCGGCATCGAGGTATTGGTTAGCTACGCGGGTAGCGTCTTCGACTGCCATTTTCTGGGCGCGGATAGCCGCGCCGCGACTGACGTTGCGCCCGGTGCTGGTTACGAAGGCCCGCCCTTTAACCTGTTTGGATTGGGACTGGGAGTTATTGTTCCGCTTATTAGCGGGAGCAGTCCGCTGGCCAGCGGATTTAGGGGCCGCCTTCTGCCGCGGTTGGGCCGCCGGCTGATTATTATTATCTTTTTTTGGTCTAGCATCCATAAATGTATGTAGTCCTTTCTAAAAAATTTAGTTATTAATTAATTTTCTTTATCAATCTTTTTCAATATGGCCGGTATCCGGCTGAAATCGTCGATTAAAGTCTGGCGCAGGCCACCGTTGTACAGCGCGGCCGCCGGATGGAACAACGGCAGGTAAACCTGGCCGTTCAGCCGTTTGGGCTGGCCGTGGACTTCGCTGATTTTTAATCCGGGAATCAGGCTGTCCATACTGTGCCGGCCGAGAGTGATAACCAGTTTTGGCTTAATCACTTCCAACTGCTTCTTTAAAAACGGCAGAAAGTCGGCTTTTTCTTCTGGCAGAGGGTCACGGTTGTTAGGCGGCCGGTATTTAACGATATTGGTTATGTAAATATCGGACCGCTCCAAACTTATACTTGCCAGCATTTCATTCAAAAACTTGCCGGCCGCACCCACGAACGGCAATCCTTGCAGGTCTTCGTTTTTACCCGGCGCTTCGCCAATAAAAACTAAATCCGCATTAGGGTTACCATCGCCAAATACAAGTTGCGTGGCCGTCTTGGCCAAATCCGGGCAGATATTCTGTTTTAAAATATCTGCCTTTATCTGTTCAAGACTATTTTGCTTTTCCACCATTTTCGCGGGCGGCTTGCTTCATCGAAAGCTGGAGGCGGCCGCGCTCGTCAATCGAAACCAGCTTTACTGTAACTATGTCGCCTTCTTTAACGACGTCGCTGGGCTTTTCGACCCGCTCTTCAGCCATTTCCGAAACGTGTACCAGGCCGTCTTTGCCGGGCATGATTTGGACGAAAGCGCCGAAGTCCATGACGTTTACTACCGGAACATTCTCGTAAATCTTGCCGACTTCCGGCTCGGCGGTAATCATATTAATCATATCCTTGGCGGCCTGGATTTTGGCCAGGTCGGGGCTGGCAATCATAATCGTGCCATCATCTTTAATGTCGATTTCGGTGCCGGTTTCGCCGGTGATCTTCTGGATGGTTTCGCCGCCCTTGCCAATCACTTCGCGGATTTTGTCGGGGTTGATCTGGATGGCTTCAACGCGCGGTGCGTAAGCGCTCATTTCTTTGCGCGGGCCGTCCAAAGTTGTCAGCATGTGTTTGAGAATCTCGGCCCGGCCGGTTTTACCCTGCTCCAGCGCTTTTTTAAGCACGTCGATAGGCAGGCCGTGGACTTTCATATCCATTTGCAAAGCGGTGATGCCGTTTTTAGTGCCGGCTACTTTAAAGTCCATGTCGCCGGCAAAATCTTCGGCGTCGGCAATGTCGCTTAACACAGCGGTTTTTTTGCCGTCCGTCATTAAGCCCATGGCGATGCCGCTTACCGGGTTCTTCAGCGGAACGCCGGCGTCCATCAGCGCTAAGCAGCTGGAGCAAGTGGCGGCCATACTGGTACTGCCGTTTTGGCTCATGATTTCTGTTACTGATCGGATAGCGTACGGGAAAGTTTCTTCGGCGGGAATAACCGATTGCAAAGCGCGCTCGGCCAGGTAGCTGTGGCCGATTTCGCGGCGGCCGGGCGAACCTAAGCGGCGGACTTCACCAACGGTGTAGCCGGGGGCGTTATAGTGGTGCATAAAGCGTTTCTCGTAATCGTGGCGTTCCATGCTGTCCATCATCTGGGCGTAGCTTAACGGAGCCAGGGTAATGATGTTCATGGCCTGGGTTACGCCGCGGGTAAACAGGCTGGAGCCGTGGGCCCGGGGCAAAAAGCCGACTTCGCTGCTTAGCTGGCGGATTTCGGTCAGTTTGCGGCCGTCGGGGCGGACACCGTCGGCCAAAATGTGCTTGCGCACGTCTTTATGCAGGGCGCTGGTAAACGCTTCGTCATATTCGGCGTGCTTGTACTCTTCTTCGCCGATTTTCTTGGTAAGTTCCTCGTGCATGGCGTCGCGCAGGCTCTGTACTAAGGCATTTCTCTCGGGGTACGGCGCGTGCAGGTTCTTGCCCAATTTGCCATCCAGCCATTTATCTACGTTTTTCTGGATGTCTTCGTCCGGCAGTAGTAATTTGAATTCCTGCTTGGTAACGCCGACTTTTTTAATAAGGTCCTGTTGCAGAGTGATGGCCGGCTGTATGGCCTTTTGGGCGAATTCCAGGGCGGCCACAACTTGTTCTTCGGTGGCGTCGTCGGCGCCGGCTTCCACCATCATTACGCCGTCATTAGTACCGGCTACAACCAGGTCTAAAACGCCATCGTTGAGTTCTTCGGCGCTCATAAACGCTTGCGGCTTGCCGTTTTTAAGCCCTACGCGCACGCCGGCCACTGGCCCCTCAAACGGGGCGCCGGTAAGCATAAAGGCGGCGCTCATGGCGATCATGGCGATCATATCGGGGCGGAAATCGGGGTCCATGCTCAAAACAGTAGCTACGCCCTGCACTTCGTTGCGGTAGCCTTTGGGCCACAGCGGGCGGATCGGGCGGTCGATCAAACGGCCGATTAAAACTGCATCGTCGCTGGGGCGGCCTTCCCTTTTAATAAAGCGGCTGCCGCTGATTTTACCGGCGGCGTAAAACCGTTCTTCGTAATCGATACTAAGCGGAAAGTAGTCCATGCCTTCGATGCTTTTAGGACTGACCATAGCCGTACCGAGTACAACGGTATCGCCATACCTGGCAATCACCGACGCGCTTGTCCTAAAACCGACGCGGCCAACTTCTAAACTGAGCTCTTTGCCGCAGAACTCTTTACTAACTTTAATTATGTCTTTGCCGAGCGGATTAATGGTGGTAGCCATTTAATCTGGTCCTTTCTGGTGAGGTAGGCGTTAAAGCAGTGTGCAAATATACTCGTTCCTTGTGCGTTTACTTATTTGAGCAAACGGTATATCTGGGCACTGCCTTAAGCTAAATTGTTACCTCAATTTTTTCATTAATGTGCACAAGCTTTTGTTCTCGATAAGTTCGAGAGCAATAGTCTAAGCACTTAGCGGCGGATGCCGAGTTTTTGGATTAAGTCCAGATAAGCCTGGCCGTCTTGGGCGGCAATGTATTTGAGCAGGCGGCGGCGTTTGCCAACCAGCTGCAATAACCCGCGGCGGGCGGCAAAGTCTTTTTTATTGACCTTCAAATGCTCAGTCAGCTCTTTAATGCGAGCTGTCATTATTCCAACCTGCACAGCGGCAGAACCGGTATCGGTTTTGTGAGCAGCGAGCTCAGCAACAACCTTTTTCTTCTTCTCACTGGTTATCATCTGGCGACCAGTATACCACACTGTAGCGCTATTGACAACTACTGCCGTAAGTGTTGCTTTATTGCTTCTAAAGAGATGCCTTCCACTGGAATCGCCGTGTTTAAAAAATAATCACCAATTATAGTCCGGCTGAGTTCAGTGGTATAGGCGCCGGTGCCCAGCTTTTGGCCGATATCTTCGACTAAGCTGCGTATGTAGGTGCCGCTGCTGACTTCAACGGCGAATTTCAGGTCGGGATAATCATACTTCACATCTGTTATGGAATGAATAGTTACCTGGCGTGGTTCAATTTCAACCGCTTTTCCCTGCCGGGCCAGTTTATAGGCCCGCTGGCCGTTAACTTTTACGGCGCTGTAAGCCGGTGGCGTTTGGCTAATGGTACCGACAAAGGACTTTATAACTTCATTAACCACTTCTGCAGAGCGTTGCTGGCCGCCAAGGATAGTTATTTCACCTTCCGGGTCGCCGGTTGTGCTGGCTTCTCCCAGTTTGGCGGTAACTTCATAAGTTTTATCCAGTTTGCTGAACTCGGCGGCCCGTTTGCAGTAGCCACCAACAAGAATAATAAGTAACCCGGTAGCGAACGGGTCGAGTGTGCCGGCATGGCCGACTTTAACTTTGTTGCCGGCTTCGGATTTTATTAAATTGCGGATTTTGGCCACCACATCAAAAGACGTCCAGCCAACAGGCTTATCCACCAGCAAATATCCATCCATTGGATAGATTATAGATGTAAAATTTTCAATTAACAGCTTTCAAATCTCAACAAATTAGCAATTTTCAAATTTCAACTCTCAATAAAAATTTGCTAACCATTGAAAGCTGATCGCTTGTTGAAAGTTGAAAATTGATAGCTGAAAGCTTTGAGTCAAGGTGTTGGTGGGATTAAGGCTCCCACCGGGCCCCTTTCAAACAACGGTCAATCAGTCAGATAGAACGTACTGCTAGAGCAACCCGCACATGCGGGCGGTTTGCGGCCACGGGTTGTACCCGCGCGTCCGGAAGGCGCGCTCGGCGACCAGAACCTGGACGAAGGGCGGCCAGTTACTGGCATAGCCCCACATCCGTACGTATTCCGGACCGTAGGTATTCATGAAATCCCGGTCCATCTGCAGACCGCCCCAGTAGGGCCCGCCGGAGGCCGGCGGCGTCATCGTCCAGCCGCCCTCATGGGAGTGGATGCACATCCAGTTATCCCAGCGGACGAACGCCCGCGGTCCAGATGGCAAGTGGCGGGCCATACGGTCCTTTTTGAGCCAGTAACGGCGCTCGGACCACAAGCGGTAGGTACGTGAGGAATTGTGCCAATTCCTCACCTTCAGGATGCCGTGCGCGTAGAAGCGCTTGATGACATCCTGGCGCAACTCGCGGATTTGGCGGCGGATCGCCACTTTGGTACAGGTGTCCCACGCTAAGGGGTGGGCCTGGCGGCACTTCCTGGCGAACTTGTTGAGCTTGTGGCTCTTCTGGGTCACCAGGAAAATACGCCAGTTCTTACAGGCAGCACTGGCCTGCGACACAGCGTCAGTGCACTTCGGCACCGATACCGCCAGCGTCGCGGAGCTGGCCGTGGAAACGCTAACCACGCCAAAGGCAGCGGCCAGCGTTATGGCCAGGAGTGTTTTTGTCATGTTCCTGTTTCTGTTCGGTTTCGCGGCGCATCATGCCTCACTGAGAACCCACGCGACCAGCGGGATTTGAGGAATGGTGTGCCCCTATAACGTCTTTGTTGACAATTTTGACTGATAGGTACCGTTGTTTGAAAGATCGAGGAGCGTTAGTCGTGCTGCTCCTCAACAACCAGTATGCCCTATCTTATCCATAAGAGGCAAGCTATTTGATTTTATCCGGCCACAGGCTTCAAAGTATTTGAAGGCTCTGGTCGTGGGGGGGGGGGGGGGGGGGGGGGGGGGGGGGGGGGGGGGGGGGGGGG
>CAYWQH010000007.1:0-70761 GCA_964460855.1 uncultured Candidatus Saccharibacteria bacterium | reverse complement strand
TGGCCGGCTTTTTAATTTTCGGCAGCGCAATATTTATAGCAATGGTGTTGCCGCCCGTCGCGTTTTCGGGCTGGGGCTTGTTGCCGGTATTTGGCCTCGGCTCGCCAGAATTACCTTCTAACCAGAACTTTTTTCTTTGGCTCACAGTAATATAAGCTTACCATTAACGGTTTTATCTGTTCAAATAAGCGACAGCTATACGATAGAATATACATAATGCTTAAGGGATTTAATTGGCAAAGCCTGGGCCGGCGCCAGAGGGCAATTATTTTAGCGGCGGCCGTTTTTTTGGCCAGCGGCGTATTTTTTTTGGGTTGGAGTGGATTAGCGGCCAGCAAAAATGCCTCTGTAAAAAAATATTACACCGACCGTTTAACTAAACTGGATAAGGCCGCTAACGGCCTGATTACTTTTACCGATAAAGTACCCGACACAAACAAAATTAAAGCCGAAAACGATCAATACAATAAGCTGCTTGATGATATGCGGTCCAACTGCCAGCAAATGGTTAGCCGCTACCCAACCGCCAAAAACCAAACTGCCGGTAAGTTAAAAGACGCCGTCGACCGGTCTAACTTATTATGCCAGGACCTGCTAAAAACCTTAGCGTATG
Organism: uncultured Candidatus Saccharibacteria bacterium; assembly: GCA_964460855.1. Classification (GTDB taxonomy): domain Bacteria; phylum Patescibacteriota; class Saccharimonadia; order Saccharimonadales; family UBA10212; genus CAYWQH01. The sequence goes on along the minus strand of CAYWQH010000007.1, from coordinate 70,148 downwards.
CCAAAGGCCTTAACGATACCGAGCAGCCGTACCTTAATTTCGCCCGCCAGTGGCCCGACACCAAAGACCAAAGCTACGGCCTTTATTTGGATGACGCTATCCAAGTTACACAGGAAACCAAAGATAAAATTAACGGCCTCGATAACAGTTTTGTCCAGGACCCGGCCGTACCGGAATTAACTTCCCAGCTGGACCACACTAATGGCCTGGCCCACCACTTAAAATCAACAATTCTAAGCGGCGACTTCGACACAGCCAACACTTTAAGCGGCCCGTTTATAAACCAGCTCAATAAAGACAAGCAAAACTTTTTAAATGCCCGTAATTACTTATGGCAAAATACGATTTTTATACATAAACTGCACCATGCCGTACAGGACGTCCAAAACTCTTTCCCGGCCTAAGTGTTGGTGTCGCCGGACCAGAAGAATTTCTTTTTAACGCCTTCGCAAAAATATTGGCCGTGACGAAGTAAGGACTCAGTTTTAGGGTTGTCTTTGCAAAACGTAACTTCAGGGATAATCGAGTAATTTGCTAAAGTAGCGCCGGCGCTGGTAACGGCCCGGAAGCAGTAGGCGCCGAAAGCGCCGTTATCTTTAATGGCAAAGTCCCACATGCCGTCCTGGCCGTTCAAAACATCGGCGACTCCATTAGTAAAGTTATTAGATTCGTATAAAGACTGGGGTACAACGGTATCGGTGCTGTGCGTCGGGTCTTCGCCGCTAATTGCAACCATGTTTACAGGATTGGCGTTGCTCGGGTTATCCTGCCAAAGTAAATCCGCCGTACCCGCAGTAGCTAAATCGGCATATGTTTCGCCGACAAAAGCCGTGTCGCAAGTGCCGCTTTTAACGGCGTACTGAAGTTTAAAAGAGTTAGTATCGGTAATGTAATTGTTGCCGGTAGTTACATGCAGCAGCAGCCGCAGCCGGAAAGTCACGCCCGAACTCAAACCGCCTACGGTATTGGCGGCCGCCAGCCACTTGGTGCCGGTGTCGAGTTGCAACTGCTCCATATACCATTCGGCATTGGTTGTGCCCAGCGAACGGTCATTGCCGGCTACCCACATCAAGCCGCGGGTAGTATCGAGGGCCATCAGGGCGATTGTGTCTTTACCAGTGCTGGGGTCGACTGACGTTGTCCCGCTGGTTCCAAAGGCAGAAACTAGCGAACCGTCGCTGCGCTGCCTTTTTTGGACCCGCCACGTTGAGTTACTTGCCGTTTCATCAGCGGTACCAAATACATATATATAACCGCCCGCCCCGTCCAGCGCCAAGTCATATAATTTATCTGTTCCCGAGCTAAAAACGGTGCACAAAGCTCCGGCTTCATTAGAGTTGCAGCCGCTGCCGCCAAAAGCCGTAACCAACGCGCCGGCATCAACCGATAACTTATCTATCCGCCATTGGAACTTACCATTCGAGTATTCTTCGGAGCCGCCAATATATATGGCATTGGCCGCCGAATCGACCTGCAATGCCAGAATTTTGTCGTCGCCGTTAGTCGGGTCTTCGGTAAATGTACCTGAGCTGGCAAATTGGGTGCCGCAGTTGGCAGCCGTACACAGCGCCGCGTCGCTGGTGCGCATTTTAATCATGGTCCACTGGGTTTTACCGTTATTAGCCGTGCTATAGCCGGATACGAACAAATAGGAGTTGGTGGGGTCGATAGCCAGGTTAGATATTTTATCGTCGCTATTACTAATGTTATTGGAATACGCGCCGCCAGTGCCGAACAGCGTACCGCAGTTTATCGCCGTACATATTAGGCCGGTACTGGCTTTGTATTTTTCTAAGCGCCATTGGTTGTTTCCGGTTCCGTCATAACCGCCGACATATAAATAGCCGTTAATGTTATCTAACAATACCTGCAAAGCTTCGTCTATTTGGGATGAAGGGTTGCTCTGCACAATACCGGTACTGTTAAAAGTAGTATCTAGATTACCAGTCAAAGCGTCGCGTTTTTCGATGCGCCACTCACCGCCGCCAGTTACGTTATCCATTCCTACTACGAATATAGAGTTAAGGCTGGGGTCGACAGCTACCGAATAGGCGATTTCGGTGGCGCTGGCGGCGACGTCTTCTGTTACCCGCCCGGCCGTGCCGAAAGTGGTTCCGCAGTTCGTGCTGGTACATAATGCCCCATCCGCGATCCGGCGTTTTTCGATAACCCAGTTGGCACCGTTGTCGCCAACTTCGTACATATAGCCGTTTATTGTGTCGTTGGTTACGCCGCGGATCGTATCGTCTACACCGGTTAAATTGTCTTTCATATAGTGCGGGAAAGTATTATCGGCATTAACCGAAAAACGGTATCCGGTCTGGTCAAATGTTGGCGCGCCTGCCGGTTTAAGCGCGAAAGCCTGGGCAATCCAAGCCGTATTGGTTGAAGTTGTTGAAACTGCTCCTGTTGCCCCGCTGCCTGACCATGCCTTTACATCTACCGAAGTATCGACATTGGGGGTGGTTACGCTATTACTCGCAGTTTCGGTAAGTTCGGAATCAAACGCGCCGGCTGTCGCTGCTGATGCGACCGCGAAGTTAGATGCATTGGTAGTATCAGCAAACGAGGCAACAAGTACTGTATTAGCGCTAGTAGTTGTAAAAGTAGCTGTGCTAGGAGCAGCGCTTGTTCCCGTATTTTTAGAGTGTGCAGCACCGCTGTTATCGACTACTGTTGAGTTGTCGACTCCCGTGTAAGCTACGATTGTGCCAGCAGCCCGCTGGGTGCCAGTCCAGCTCCAGGTATAATTTGCTCCCTCACTAGCTCCGGCCACACGGGTCCAAACACCCATTTCTAACGTAGTATTTGTGGTTACTGATGCTTCTACCAGGTTCCAACCAGTGGGTACGGTTAGAGCCGGTACGCCGCTAACAGTGATAGTCGCAACCATCACGTCTCCGGCTACTACACCAGTAGGTTTATTGACTGCAATTGAGGTGACATTGTTAGTACTTGAGTTTGCGCTAGTAACCGTTCCCCTCTGGGTAATTGCGGCGCCTGCCGGTTGGATAGATAATAATTGGCTGGCAACTACAAGCACGCCGGTCAGTATAAAAAATAACCGCTTGTTGGTTTGCTTAATGCGAGTTAGCACATCCCTCATTTGCGTTTTCACTTTATACCATCATTATAACTGAACTGCTTAAGTTATCCACCTGTAAATCTAAAGCGGGTAATCTGTTTAGACTACCCGCTTCGGATAATTTTGGTTTTAAACATTTGGATGTTTGTTTGCTTTTTACGGTTTTTGGTTTTGAATTTTTACGAGTTACGGCCTGCTGCCGGTAGGCTAACTCTTTTTTGAAGAGATTTTAATTTTAGTTTTGGGAAACTGTTTGTTTTCCTTGGGAGGAATTGTTTTGGGAGGTTTTTTAAAGAGTTATTTTGTGTTACGACGTTTTTTTCATTCACGCGTAACGTGTTTTTACCAAACCTGGCAAAGCCAAGTTTATAAAAACACTCTTGGCGCCCCGCGTTGTCAGTGCGCTAAAATTTCTCTCTCACCGTATGTTCGATACGATTCGTTCGAAATTCGCTTCTTCCTAGCGGTGCATCCAAGTACGTGCGAATGAAGTTTTTAATGTTTGTTTGTACGTTCCGGTTAGTTTTGGGAGGTGTTACCGGAACGTTGGAAGGTTTTTTAAGTTTTTGTGTAAGCTATTTTTGCATTCTTTTTGCTTAAGGTACGGGCAGCTTTTTTGCTGTTGGTTTTTGAGCAATATTAATCCAGGCCGGCTGCGGCTGCGAGACCATTGGCCGCCGGATAATCTACCTATTACTCTTATTTTTAGTGTTTGTTGTGGGGGTTTATTTATTTACGCTTCACATAAGCGGCCCCCCGCAAATCCACTTATTTTCACTAACCATTCTGCCCTCGCGGACGTAAATAGTAAGTGACGATTGTAAGGCGGCGTTGCCGGCCGCAAAAAATTGGATAGTTGGCAGTACTAGGTTTGAGATCGAAATCTGATTGATGAACTTGTGAAAAATATTCTCCACGGCGCTCACACTTGAGCTAGTTTCGGTGCAGTGCCACAAATGGCGAACGAGCCGTATATAGACATACGGTGAGTGAGCCTTTTGATGGCGCAAGCCGGAAATAGCCAAGAGGCCAGCAGTACACTCAGCTCTGCTGGGTGGCAGGCTGGCCGTTGTGAGTGTTGTGGTGAATATTTTCATGGTTATCCTTTAGAACAAGCTGTTATATGTAAATTGCAGGTAGCCGGCGCGGGCAAAGTCGTTGTTAGTACCGACGGTCATCTTGATGCGGAAGGTCACGATACTGCCCGGCGCCATGTTGGTGGTGTTACAGGCCGAGTCGGACGATTCGCTGCCGGTCATGTTGGTTTGCTGCCAGGTCAGGTTGCTGGAGTTAAGGGTAGTAGTTGAGCCACACTGGGTGCCGGCGGCGTTGAACATAGCCAGCTCGACCTTATCGGTAGAAGTAGCCGTTACCCAGCCGTACATCTTAATCGAGGTGTCGCTGCTCCAGCCGTTGAAGTCGCTCGGCAGCTGGTACTTAACGTAGATGTCATAGTCGTTTGTAGCTTGGGCGGTCCAAGCGTAGTAGTTGAATTCGTCGTTGGTACCACAGTTGGAGCCGCTAACGTTGATGTTCAACCGGCCGGTGCCCGAACAGAAGTCGGAGGTCATGCTACCGGTGTTGTTGGTGCCGTCGCCGGTTAGTACGGCGCCCGGATATTCGGGGTTAAGTGTTACGGTTTGCGGTAGGCGCGAACCGCAAGTACCCCAGCCGGCGGCTTCGTAACACTGGATCTTGCCGATGGTAGTGTCGTAGTACATGCTGCCCAGCAGCGAAGTGTTGGTGGCGCCGGTAAACGGCCGGTCGGCGAAGGAATCCAGTGTTAGCAAGGTTAAGCCCTGGCCGGTGTTGCCACCCAGGCGGATGGTGCTGACGGCGTTGGTGCCGGCGTCTTGCTTAATGAAGCTGGCGTTATCGATGTTGAAGGTACGGCCGGAGCCCGGCGTGTCGGTTTGGCGGATGATCAGAAGTGGTGTTGTGACGGCGGTGGCGCCGGTGCTGGCAATCATACAGGTTACTTTTGTCCAGCCGGTGGTTACGATGGTTTGGGTATTGTAGTTACTACAAGCTACCAGTGTTGAGCCGTTGTCGGCGGAATATTCGACGTCCATAGTTGTCCAGGCCGTACCGGCAATCAGTTTGGCGTTGAACGATACGATGTATTCGGTGTTAGTTGCCGGGCTGGATACCAAGGTATTCTTAACGCCGTTGTTGGCGGTGGTACCCATATTGACGCTGACACTGCCCGTGCCGCTGTTATATATGCTGACGTCGCGGGCGACGGTAGACGAAGCCTGGGCGGCCCAGGTCGAACTCGGGAAGGTCGTAGATGTGCTGCCGGCTACTTCGGCGCCGCTATCGGAAACCAAGTTAACTGTTGGAGCATTGCCGGTTGAGTCGGCGGACAGCAGGTTGGCGCTGTTGCTGTTTTGGATTTGCAGTACGGTGGCCGTGTCGGCGGTCGACTTGAAGGTGGCGATGCCATCAACCGTTACGTCGCCGCCGCGGTAGTCGCTGGCGCTGACAGAAGTGCTGCCCACCTGCTCTAACTGGACGCCATCGACGTAGAATGTGTGGGATGCGGTACCGGCATTTATATATATGTATGGCGTGCCGCTGGCGCCGATAGTCGCGCCGGTGGTAAAGCTGCAGGTAAAGCGGGTCCAGGTGCTGCTGATGGTTTGCGAGCTTTGGCAAGCAGTTTCGCCTGCTCCGGCGCCGGTGTCGGTGCGGCCGTAGCTCATGGTGGCTATGGTGCCAGTTGTATCTTTAATATAGAAGCTCATGGCGTAGCTGGTGCTCGGCGTAAAGACGAAGTTATATTTAACGCCGTCGGTGGTAGCGGCCGAAGTTACTACTTTCATCGATTGCTGGCCAAAGTAAGACTGGGTGTTATCAACAGCCAGGGTAGTCGTAGCGCCGCGCTTGGCCCAGAAATCTACCTCATTATCTATGCCGCTGGTGCCGCCTTCGAAGTTGCTGTTACGGATTAAGTTGACCGTGTTCGTGGTGAATACGTTGCTGCCACCGGCATTTTGGATTTGCAGCATATTAGTACTGCCGGTGACATTTTTAATTGTTGTGCTGCCATCGACGCGCAATTCTTTATTTACCGTCACGTTATTGTTGAAGTAGGCCAAGCCGTTTACATTCAAGTCGCCTACGAACGTACCGTTGCCGGCCGTGATTGATCCGCCGGTGGTTTGGCCTACATCGGCTAGATTTTCGGAGCTTGTGCCAACCAGGTCGATAGAACCGGCGGCGCTGATACGCGAGGTTGACGTGTAGTAAACGGTCGCGGCGGCCGCCGATCCATCATAACCGCCAATTACATACATATAGCCGTTTACGAACGAATAACCGTAGAAACCTCGGGGATTCGGCAATTGGTTATTTGAAGCCGTCCAGCTGCCGATTTGGCCGTTGGGATTTAGCTGGGCGTATTCAACGCCTTGCGTTGAGGATGTAGCGCCGCCGACAAAGTATATGTAACCGTTGGCTACATACGCGGCGCCGGCGCCCCTGGTTCCCGGCAGTACGGTAGTAGTTTGGAAGCTGCCTATCGTACCGTCAGCATTGATAGGCGCGAAGTAAGTGACGTTGTCGTATGCCGTGCCGTTGAAACCGCCAAGTATATATAAGTAACCGTTTGCCGCTGCGACCCCAGCCAGCTGCCGGGTTGTCGGCATACTTGTCGTAGCTAGCCATGGACCGGTAGTACCGTCGGCGTTTACTTTGGCGTATGAGACGTCTGTGTAGTAGGTGCCTGCGCCGCTGGTACCGCCGATGGCGTAGATGTAACCGTTTACGGCTATAACACTTAAGTTACGGCGCGCATTAGCCAAAGTGTTGGGGCTCAATACCCAGGTGCTTAGCGTGCCGTCGTTATATATCTTGGCGTAGTAAACATTATTTACTTCGGTACCGCTATTAGAACCGGCTACCAAGTAGAGATACCCATTAACCGCGACCAGGCCTTGGCGCTCGCGGGCGACAGGTAAGGCGGTTGTCGTATTTTGGGTGCCCAGCGAGCCGTTAGAGTTAATCTTGGCATAGTTTACGATTGTGGTGTTGTCCCCAACCGTATACATATAGCCGTTCCAGGCGGCGCTGCTAACAGTAGTGCGGGCGGCATTTAACGGGTAGCTGTTGGTTTGCCACGGCATTACGTCGCCGGAGTTATTGGTCAGGATGCTGACGTTAGAGTAAGCGGAGTCTACGCTGAACAAGTTGCCGCCGGCCGAGTTCTGGATCTGGAAGGCAGTGGTGGAGTTGGACTGGTTCTTGAAGCTGGTCGGCGAAGTAACTGCCCCGTTTAAGGAAATAGCTGTTTCCTGGAAGGCCGACGGCGAGCTTACCGAAGTGGCCTTGGTAAGCAAGACGTTATCAATATCGATAGTCTCAACAGCCGAGGAAGATTCTTTAATAGTAATGTAAGCGCCGGCGTTAACGGCAGTGCTATCGGTTGAAATCGTACAGTAGTAATAGGTCCAGGCCGATGAGCTGACTGTATTTGAGTTTAGCCGGCAATCTACCTGGTTAGTACCGTCAACCGCATAAGCGGCAGCTAAGTTAGTTACCGCGCCGGTCGACTTGGCCCAGAAGCTCAGGATGTAATCGGTGTTTTGGGCCAGCGCCGTGGCGCCGGTGTTGTTGGTTACGAAGCGGGTACCGGCATTAATAGCGCCGGCTGTAATATTAAGCCTCATCGACTGGGCGCCGTTATATGGCGTGGCGTTTTGGGCGATAGTACCAGTACCGACGCCAGTAGAGTAAGCCCAGCCGGTAGTGTTGGTTTCGAAACCGGTGTTGGAAATCTGGCCAGTAGTAATGGAGCTGCCGGCTTCTATCTGGACGCCGTCGATGTACAGGATCCTAGAAGTTGAGTCACTTTGCTTGATGGCGATATAGGCCGAACCGGTCGGCGAGGTCGCGCTGGTGGTAATCGTACAAGTAAAGCGGGTCCAGGCAGTTGTTATTACCTGGCGGGTTACCGGAGTTAATACCGCGCAGTCAGTTTCAGTCGCGGTTGAGCCGCCCGAAGCGTATGAGGCGCTGATAGTGTTAAAGGCGGTGTTGGTCTTGGCGTAGAAGCTTAGGGTATAGGTTGTGCTGGTTGAAAGGACGGCACCGATAGTTAAGCGGGCGCTGTTGCCGACGGCCGTACCGGTGGTGAAGGCCATGCTATAGCTGCCGACGTATTTTTCTGCAGTGGTGGCGGCAATCGAGGCGCCGGTACCGCTGGCTGTCCAGCCGGTGACCAAGTTATTTTCAAAGCTGCTGTTGCTGACGAATGTATTGACCGCGGTTGTATCAACCGACAGCGCGGCTGAGCTAGTGGCATTTTGGACGGCAAAGGCCGCGGTGTTGTTAACGGCGCTTCTGGATGTTGTTGAGTAGCCATTAAAGACTGCCACGCCGGTTGTGTTTGTAGACGGAGCTGTGCTGCCGTCGCCGGCAATGCCGTTATCGACGAAGGTTTGCGGGCCTATATTCGTAAAGTTATTAGATATCGTATTAGTGCCGATCAAACCGGTTGTTGCCGGGGTACCCGACGAAGCCGTACGGTAAATCTTATACTTAGCGGCGCCGGGAACAGGACTCCAGGCAATAGTATTAAAGTGCGAGGCATCAAGCGTAGCGGCGCCGGTTGCCGTGGCTGCGGTAACAACAGCCGTTTCATTGTTTTGTGGGTCGACCGCGGTAACCCCGTAAGTATAGCTAGTACCAGAACCAAGGGTCGGGTTGACTGATATGCCGCCGACCGGGTTTATTTGGCTGCTTAAGATATCGCCGACGAATGAAGCCTGGCCCTGGATGGATCCGGCTATTGATACGCTGCCGGATTTAGTAGTTGTAACCGGGGTTGAACCAGTGGCGCCCTGGTAACCTATATCGGTAACTGTTTGCGTGGAATTTGGGCCAGCCGGTACTGAAGATATTAAACCGGTACTACTAGGAGTACCGCCAGATTGGGTGCGGTAGATATTATAGAAACTTGCGCCTCGAACCGTATTAAACGTAACCGTAATGTAGTTTGTGGTGCTTACAGTGGCATTGCCATTATTTACAGTACCCGTAGCAGAAGTAGTCGATTCGTTGCCGTTAGCATCTACTGCCGTAACAACATACTTCCACTGGGCGGCTCCGGTAGCTCCAGTTTGAGTAACTGTTGGAGTGCCGGTAGGCGCCGATAATGCCGATGTTGATATGGAGGTGGCATTGGCGCTGCCCTGAACATTAATGCCTGACCCGGCAGATATTATGCCGGCAAATGTCGCGCCGCCGTTAAAGGATGATTCGCCGGCGACGTTTAGATTGCCCAGGATGCTGGAATTTCCGGCGACCAGGGAGCCGCCGCCGGAGGCGATCGTGCTGCTGGTTGCCGAAGCTCCTACCAAGTCTAAAGATCCGCCCAGGGTAAGCCGGGAGGTCGAAGCATAGTAAGTCGTTCTTTGTGCGCTCGAACCGTCTATGATACCGCCGATGCTATATAAGTAACCGTTAGCGCTGATAGTCTCGTTATCAGTTACACCGGTAGTCATCGGCAGGTTATTTACCGCTGTGTTCCAAGTACCTACACCGCCGGTCGTAGAGTTAATCTTGGCGTAGTAAACGGTGTTGCGGGCTGTACCGGACGCGTTGCCGCCGCCAATAGCGTATAAGTAGCCATTTATAATTTCGACGCGGCCGTTAAACGTGCGGGCTTCTGGCAGCGAAGAAGTCGTTGATGCTGTGCCCAGGGTGCCGTCGGAGTTTATTGCCGCGTAAGATACTACCGCTGTTCCGGTAGGCACATTGTTGCGGCCGCCAACCCAGTAAACGAAACCGTTGGCTACGGCTACACCGGTAAAGTCGCGGTTGCTGTTTAGGGTGTACTGGGTTACGTAAGTAAAGTTGGTTAGGGAGCCATCAGTATTGGGTTTAACAAACGTGTAGTCCTGAGTGGCGCTGCCGCCCCAAACATATATCAAGCCGTTGTAAGTAAAGGCCGCCATGCCGGTGCGGTTAGCTTGCGGCATATTAACCGGGTTGGTCTGCCAAGCGTTAAGCCCGCCGTCGGGATTTACCCGGGTGTAGTAAACCTGGCCGGCCGCGCCTGTTCCGCTACCGTTCATGTAGTATAAGTAGCCGTTTAAGAAGACGGCAGTGCCCAGCCGGCGTCCGGCTGGTAAAGCCGGGCCGGCAGTAAAGCTGCCCAAGCTGCCATCGGCATTTACCTTGGCGTACTGGGTGGTCGTTTGGGCAGTATTGCCTGAATCGCCGCCGCCAAGGATGTAAATGTAACCGTTGGCGTAAACTACGGAGCTGTCGTTCAATCCGGTTGCCAAGTTGTTAGTTTGGGTTGTCCACGGGCCGACTTCGCCGTTGGTTGTGCCAAAGACCGATATTGCCCCGCCGTTGGTGGTGTCAACATTGAATACATTAGTTGCGCTAGCGTTTTGGATGCTGAATGCAGTGGTTGAGTTAGTCGCGTTTTGGATAGCGATCGGCGAGTTAAGTACGCCGTTTAATTGGATAGTGCCGCTTTGGTACTGGTTAGGAATATTGCCGGCGACCAATTGGACTTCGTCAATGTAGAACGTATGGATTACGTTATCGGTTTGCTTGATATATATGTATGGCGTGCCGGAGTGCGAAGACGGCGTAACGAATGTACAGGTATAGTTGATCCAGCCTGTGTATAAGGTCTTAGCAGTCGTACAAACTGTATTGTCGGTAGAACCATCCGACGAATAGCCGGCTTCCATGGTCGCCATGGCGTTGCTGGCGGAGCCCAGCATAGCGTAGAAGCTAAGGGTGTAGAAGGATGAATCGCTTAAAGTAATTGCCTGCTTAACACCGTCGTTGTTGGCGGCGGTAGTAACCGTTTTAACCGAGTCAGCACCGGCGTAGAAGAAGGTTGAATCCTGGGTAACAGCGGCAGTTGATTTGGTGACCCAGTTGCCGGCAACAGCCAATTCGCCGCCGGCGTTGGTTAGCTGGCTGAATTTGGTAAGCATGACGCCGTCAATCTTAAGTTCGCGGATTGTGGCATCGCTTTGTTTAATGAATACGTAAGGCGAGCCGCTGACAGTAGCCGTAGTAAATGTCAGGTTGTACCTGGTCCAGCCGTTGGAAAGTACGTTTTGGGTCAGGCTGGTGGTCGAACCGGTTTCGGTCGAGCCGTCTTGGGCGTAACCGTAGCTTAAGAACGCGCCGGGGGTACCGGACACTTTGGCGTAGAAGCTCAGGCTATATTTGGTGTTACTTACCAAGGATATGGCGTACTTCATACCGTCGTTAGCCGCGGCGGTAGTAGTAGCGTCCAGGCTGGCGTTGCCGACGGCGCTGTCGCTGGTTATCCGGGCAATGCTGGCACTGCCCTTCAAGGCCCAGCCGGTGGTGTTGGTTTCGAAGCTGCCGTTGGTTACCAGGTTTTGGGTAGTGGTATCGACGTTAATTAGCGGTTCGGCCGAAGCGTTTTGGACCTGGAAGGCCGAAGCCGAGTTAGTCTGGTTGGAGAAGGTGGCTGCGCCGCCGTCAGCCAACTGGAAGACAGTAGCGCCGTTATCCTGGAACTTGGCGATGGTACCGGTGCTGGACGAGTTGTTTACTACCAATGTGTCGGCTGAACCTGACGTGCGGTTGGTGATGGTAGTAGCCCCGGTAATGGCGGTGGTGCCGGCCACGCTGGAACCGATATTGACGTTTTCGGTGGAGCTGCCGCCTGCTGCGTTGGTGCCGATGTTGATAGTTTGGGTGACGTTTCCGGTAGTGTTACCGATTTGGACGGTTGAAGCGATGCTGGTGTCGCCGACCGAGATCGTGGCGCCGGTAGTATTAACCAATAAGTAGTTATTGCCGTTGGCGTTTTGGATCTGGAAGGCCGTGGTGCCGTCGGAAGTATTCTTAAATATCGGGTTGTTTACGCCGTTAATGGGTTTGACGTAGATGCCGATCGGTCCGGGGGTGGTGTTGTTTTTGGCCTGGGTGGCGTAGCCGATAATTCCCTGCGTAGCATTGTTATCGACAACCGCCACGCCGCCGGTTGTACTGACAACTAATTGGTCGCCGACGGCAATCGTATCGCCGGTGTTTACATTAACTTGAGTCATGCCGCTGATAATTACGTCAACGGAAGAGCCGGAGCTGACGGCGCTTTGGGCGACACCGAAGACCCGCGGGTCACGGCCAGTGGTAGACGTAAATACCCTGGTATTGCTGGCGCCGTCGAGGCCGAATACAACTACGTCTTTAGCGGCCACGTTAGTCGCGCCGACGGTCATTGTTTTACGGATCTGGCCGGAAGTCAGCGAGCTGGTACCTAATACGAAGGCGCTGTCGCTGGCCACCGAGCCGATAACATCAACCGCATTAGTTGGAATAGCCTTATTTATGCCAATCCGGCCGTTAATCGTATCGACAACAAAGATGTTGCCGGTGCCGGCAGCGTTTTGGATCTGGAAGGCGGTTGTGCTGTTAACGGCGTTTTGGAAGACGGTCGGCGAGGTTATTGAGCCGCCGACTTGTATTCCACCGTTTGTGTAAGGGGTCGCGGCAGTTAGTTGAAGCTGCACGGCGTCTATCCAGAAAGTACGGGTAGCGCCGGCGGTTTGGACTATGAAGATGGCGTTGCTGGAAGTCGGAGCGGTGCCGCCCGAGCCTGTGGTGAAGGTGCAGGAATGGCGGGTCCAGCCAGTAGTTACAACCGTTTGGGTATTTTGTGAGCTACAGCTGATGGCATTACCGATAGTACCGTCATAAGAGAACATAGCTTTAACATCGGTAAATGTAGAGGCTGATAGCTTGTCTTCCCAGGATATGAAGTAAGCCGTAGAAGCCGATAGCGTAGTTGCCAGTGTTTGCTTGGCGCCGTCTAGGGCACCGCCGGCAGTGGTTACATTAAGCGAAGCGCTGCCCAGGTAGCTCGTGGAAGTGTCGCGGGTAACCGAGCCCGGCGTGCCGTTGTAACTCCAGTTAGCCAGCGGGTTGGCTTCGATGCCGCTGTTAGTAATTAAGTTAGAGTTTGTGGTATCGATATTTAGCATTTGTTCGCCAGTGGCGTTCTGGACTTGGAAGGCCGTGGATGAGTTGGCGCTGTTTTGGAATGTCGCGGCGCCGGTGTTGCCGATACCGAATAGTAAGGCGCCGGCAGTGCTGTCGTTGGCAGCTGTAGCCCGGACGTTCAATAAGTTAGCGCCAATTGTGCCGCCGTTACTTGTACTGCGGTCCTGGATATCTACGGCATTGCGGGTGGTGTCGAGGATTATTTCCGAAGTGCTGCCGCCGGTTGAAGCGTTATAAGCGGTTTGTAAGGTGTTGGCGGCGCCGGTACAAGTGGCGATAAAGTTGCTGGAGTTTCTACAAAGAATGGTGTTGGTGTCGGCGCTTCCGAGGGTAATTACTTTAACGCCGCCGGCGCTTTGCAGCGTGGTAATACCAGCTACCGTTGAGCCAATATTTACGGCGGTAGACGACGAGCCAGTGGCGTTAGTACCAACATTAATTGTCTGGGTATTGGCGCCGGTTGTGTTGCCGATAGTTATTCCGCCGGCAGCGCCGCCCGTTGCGCCAGTCCTTAGCAAGATGGCAGTAGCAGCGTCGGTACCGCCTTGCAAAGTCGTCAGGTTTCCGGCATTAGCGGCGGTGCTGCCAATGGTAACTGCCTGGGCACCAGTTGCGTCTGTAGTGTCAGCGATGTGCGTGGTTGAAGCCAAGGTTGAGCTGCCAACACTGCCGACATTGATCGCGCCGCTTACCCCGCCTTGAATACTAGTGGCGCTAGAGGTGTTAGTTGAGCCGATAACGATAGTTTGGACTGCCGCGCCGGTACCGATTTGGATGCCGTGGGCTGTGGCGCTGTTACCAATTTGGACGGCATTGGCAGCCGTGCCGGCATCGAGTAATAAGGTGTTAGTACTTTTAGCATTGCTACCGATATTTACCGCTTGGGTATTCGTTCCATCCGAAGTATTGGCAATATTAACCGTAGTGGCAGTAGTGGCCGAACCAACAGCTCCCAGGTTAAGCGTTTGGCCTTGGATAGACGTGACGTTGGTGCTCTTGGCGTTTGAACCGATTGTAACTATTTGCGAGTTGGTAGCGTCCGTAGTATCGGCGATGTGAATGGTGGTGGCCGTGGTAGCCGAACCTACGGTGCCGATACTTACCGTTTGGCCTTGAAGCGTTAGCGTATTGGTTGTTTTGGCGTTCGAACCGATGGTAACTGCTTGAGTGTTGGTGCCGTCGCTGGTATCGGCGATATGGATGGTGGTGGCTGTAGTGGCGCTGCCTACTGTACCTACACTTACTGTCTGGCCCTGAAGCGTTAAGGTGTTAGTTGTCTTAGCGTTGCTGCCGATGGTAACGGCTTGGGTGTTCGTTCCGTCAGAAGTATCAGCGATATGGATGGTTGAACCGGCAGTAGCTGAACCGACTGTACCCACATTAATGCCGCCGGTAGTACCCCCTTGGATATTAATAGCGTTGTTAACTTTGGCGCTGGAGCCGATATTTACTACTTGGGTGCCGGTAGCGTCGCTAGTTGTAGCGATATTCGTAGTGCTAGCCAAAGTTGAGCTGGCAACGCTGCCGATGTTAATCGCGCCGCTAACGCCGCCCTGGATGCTAGTGGCGCTAGTGGTGTTCGTAGAGCCGATAACTAATGTTTGGACGGCCGCGCCAGTTCCGATCTGGATGCCATGGGCTGTACCGCCGTTGCCGATTTGGATGGCCGTTGCCCCGGTTCCGGCATCTAAGGTAAGGCTGTTGGCTCCCTTGGCGTTGCTGCCAATAGAAACGGCTTGGGTGCCGGTGGCGTCGGAAGTATCAGCGATATGGACGGCCGTGGCAGTTGTAGAGGCGCCTACCGAACCGACATTTACGGTTTGGCCTTGCAAGGTTAGAGTGTTGGCGGCTTTAGCGTTGCTGCCGATGGTTACTAATTGGGTTCCGGTGGCATCGGTCGTATCGCCGATGTGAGTGGTGGAAGCCAGAGTAGAAGAACCGACGCTGCCGACATTGATCGCGCCGCTAACGCCGCCTTGGATATTAGTAGCACTGGTAGTGTTAGTCGAGCCAATCGTTATGCCCTGGACGGCTGCGCCGGTGCCGACGTTTATGGTATGGGCAGTCGCGCCATTGCCGATAGCAATCGTGCCGGTATTGCCCGCTTCGATAGTTACGGCGTTGTTGGTCTTGGCGCTGGAGCCGATATTTACTACTTGGGTGCCGGTAGCGTCACTAGTTGTAGCGATATTTGTCGTAGAAGCCAATGTTGAGCTGGCAACGCTGCCGATGTTAATCGCGCCGCTAACGCCGCCCTGGATGCTGGTGGCGCTGGTGGAATTGGTTGAGCCGATAACGATGGTTTGGACGGCCGCGCCGGTACCGATTTGGATGCCATGGGCTGTACCGCCGTTGCCGATTTGGATGGCCGAGGCGCCGGTGCCGGCCTCGATTGACACGCCGGTGCTGGCGTTAGTGTTGCCGACTGCTATGGTTTGGGCGCGGGAGGCGGTGCCGATAGATATTGTGCCATTACCGCTGGTGCTGGTACCGACGTCGATAGAAATGTTGCCGGCCGTGCCGCTGGTGGTATTGCCGGTAGCAATGGTAATGGCGCCGGAGTTGCCAGAGGTTGAGCCGCCGGCCCCGGAAGTCAAGCTGATGGCGCCACCAACGCCGGTAGCCGAAGGCGTGCCGCCAGTAATGGCTACCGCGCCGCCGGTCCGGGCGTTGGTACCGGAAGCAGTACCGCCCTGCAAGTTAAGTGCGCCGCCGTTAGAGCCGGTAGTACCGGTCGCGCCGGCCCCGCCGCTGACAGTCAGGGCGCCGCCGGTTGTGCCGGCTGTCGAGCTGCCAGTACCGGAAACGTTGAAATCATTAGGTGTTGCAGCCGTGCCGCCGGTGCTGGCATTACCGAAGTATAAATCGTTGCTGGTAGCCGAGAAGAAGGCCCGGCCGTTAGGTCCGCTGGCGCCGGTAACAATTTGCAGGCCGTTAGCGTCCAGGGTTCCGAGTACTCCAACTCCACCAAAGCTATTGCCGCCATTTACGAACGCCACGCCAGTGCCAGTCGTATTACAGGCGGTAAGAATAGTGGTCGAACTATCGCGGCACAGGTATGCGGAGTTGGACGTTGCCGTGCCCAGCGTCGTAACTTTCACCCCGCCGGCGCTTTGCAAAGTAGTAGTACCTGCTACAGTCGAACCAATCGTTACATTGGTAGTTGATGAACCGGTAGCATTTGTACCGATATTTATAGCCTGCGTGTTGGCTCCTGTTGTATTGCCAATGGTTATGCCGCCGGCATTTCCGCCGGTAGCGCCGGTGCGCAGTACGATCGCCGTAGAGGCATTGGTACCACCCTGCAAGTTCAGCACGTTACCGGCATTGGCAGCTGTACTGCCGATAGTAACTGCCTGGGCGTTGGTGGCGTCACTGGTATCGGCAATATGAACGGCGGTAGCTGTGGTAGCGCTGCCAACCGTACCGACATTAACCGTCTGGCCCTGCAAGGTAAGCGTATTTGTAGATTTAGCGTTGCTGCCAATAGTTACCGCTTGGGTGCTGGTGCCATCTGTAGTATCGGCGATGTGAACGGTCGTTGCAGTGGTTGAGCTGCCGATAGAGCCGACACTTACGGTCTGGCCCTGCAAAGTAAGCGTATTTGTTGTTTTGGCGTTGCTGCCAATAGTTACCGCTTGGGTGCTGGTGCCGTCGGAAGTATCGGCAATGTGCACGGCCGTTGCCGTTGTAGCGCTGCCTACCGCCCCGGTATTTATCGTTTGGCCTTGCAGCGTCAAAGTGTTAGCTGATTTGGCGTTGGAGCCAATGGTTACTAATTGGGTGCCGGTGGCGTCGGTGGTATCAGCGATGTGAGTAGTTGAAGCCAAGGTCGATGAGCCGACACTGCCGATATTTATAGCGCCGCTGACCCCGCCCTGGATGCTGGTGGCGCTTGTAGTATTTGTCGAGCCAAGCACGATAGTTTGGACGGCCGCGCCGGTACCGATCTGTATGCCGTGGGCGGTGGCGCCGTTGCCGATTTGTATGGCTGTAGCTCCGGTTCCGGCTTCTAATGTATATGTATTCGCGGTGTTCGATGACGATCCTTCAGTAATCGTATTGGTGGCATTAGCGCCGTCACCGATATGTATGGTGTTGGTGCTGCTGCCAGTGGCGTTAGTGCCGATATTTATTGTTTGGGCTACGGCACCAGTTGTGTTACCGACTTGGATGGTAGAGGCGATACCGGTGTCGCCAATCGATACTGAAGCGCCGGATGTACTTACCGATATGTAGTTATTGCCGGCGGCATTTTGGACTTGGAAAGCGGTAGTGTTATCAGTTGTATTTTGGAAGCGGGCATTATCGTTGCCGGTTTGGGGCATAACCCAGACGTTTAAGGTAGCACTGGTGCCGTTTAAGGCTAATGTGCCCTGCGAAATGCCGACGATGCCCGATGTTGCATTATTATCTTTATATACCGCGCCTGAAGCGCCAATTACCAAGCGGTCGCCCGGAGCTATTGCGCCACCGGCGTTGCCAAATACGTGGCCGTCGGCGTTAACCTGGGCCGCTCCGTAGATAGTTACCCAAGCCGTACCGGTTGAGGCGGCAGTTGTCCCTGCTACACCTATAACATGTTGGTCGCGGGCTGTTGTTGTTTCCATAACTCTCGGGTTGCCGCCGTCAGTGTTAAGTATTACCGGGTGCGAGGCTGTAACCCCACCCGTTCCTACCGTAAAGAATTTGGTGATGTTGCCGGTGCTGGTACTGGTGCCGATGACAAAACCGGTAGAAGAATATGTAGTACCGGTTACTTCCAGGCCGGTTGTACCTAATACAGATGGTTGGGCGCCTATGCCTACGCGGGTATTTGTAGTATCAACTATGAATGTGTTGCCGGTGCCGGCGGCGTTTTGGATCTGGAAGGCTGTATTAGAGTCGCTCTGGTTTTGGAAGGTTACCGGTGAGCTAATTACCCCGTTTAGCTGATAGTTACTATCGGTATACGGCAAGTTTGTTGACGATAAAGTAAGTTGGACCGCATCGACATAGAACGTGTGGGCGTTAGCGTCGGACTGGCCGATATATATATAAGGAGTGCCGGAGTGGCTGTTTGGCGAGCTGAACGTACAGCTAAAGCGCTTCCAGCCGGTTGATAAGATACTGCCGCCTGTCACACAGTTGGTGTCGGCCGAGCCGTTATTGTAGCGGGCTATCAAAGTGCTAAAGGCCGCGCTGCCCGAATCCAGCTTGGCTTCGAAGTTTAGCGCGTATGTAACAGCGGGGCCGTCATTAAGGGTAATGTTTTGTTTGACACCGTCTAATGCCGAGCCGGTAGTTATGACTTTAATTGATTTACTGCCGATGTATTTTTGGGTGCTGTCCTGAGTTACAGTTTCTCCGCCGGCTTTAACCTGCCAGTTACTTGCGCTAAATGCTTGTTCGGCACTTGGGTTAGACAGCAAACTGGTTTGAGTTGTATCTATGTTGAATTCGGTGTCGCCCGTTGCGTTCTGTACCTGGAAGGCATTGGTGCTGTTGCTGTTATTTCTGAATATCGGATTTGTTACGCCATGTATCTGCTCGATCATTACGCTGACAGTGCCAGAAGAGCCGTTAGATACGGCATAGCCAAGTACGCCGCTGGTGGCGTTGTTATCGACTATCACTGATCCGGCAACCGTTGATGTAACTAATTGGTCACCAATAACCGGAGCCGTACCGGTGTAGTTAACCGTTGCCTGGCCGGCAATAGCCGTAAATACGGTGTTGCCGGCCGACGCCGTAGACGCAACAACACCGAAGACCCGCGGGTCGCGGGCGGTAGTTGTATCTATAACCCGGGAGTTGCCGCTATCGCTGGCCAGTACGACTACATCGTTAGCGGTCACCCCGCCCGTACCGGCTGTATATGCTTTCTTTATATTACCGAACGTGGCATTGGATAATGAGAATTCACTTGAAGCATAAACCGTGCCGTTAACGTCCAAAGTTGCCGATAAGTTGGTAGCCTTGCCAATACCGATGCGGCCGTTAATAGTGTCAGCTACAAACAGGTTGCTAGTGCCGGCGGCGTTTTGGATCTGGAAAGCCATCAGCGAGTTATTAGTGTTTTGGAAAGTGGTAGGCGAGGTTACAACGCCGTTTAATTGGATCTTGCCGTCGTTGTAAGGCGTAGCGGCCGTTTGTTCGAGTTGTACGCCGTCGATCCAGAATGTCCGGACAGCGGCAGCGGTTTGCACTATATATATGGCATTGCTGGCAGTCGGCGCAGTGCCGCCCGAGCCGGTAGTAAACGAGCAAGTGTGCCGGGTCCAGCCGGTAGTTAATACTGTTTGGGTGTTAAATGTCGCGCAGTTGGCGGCATTGCCGGTGGTACCGTCATACGAGAACTGGGCCTTTACATCCGTGAATGTACTGGCAGATAACTTGTCCCACCAGGAGATAAAGTACGTAGTTGAAGCCGCCAAAGTAGTTGCCAGGGTTTGCTTGGCCCCATCATTAGCGCCGTTGTTGGTAGTTACATTAAGCGAGGCATTGCCAAAGTAGAACTGTGAAGTATCGCGGGTTACTGATCCGGCCGTACCGGAATAAGTCCAGTTGCTAAGCGGGCTGATTTCAATACTGCTGTTAGTAATAAGATTCGAATTAGTAGTGTCTATATTAAGGAGCTGGTCGCCAATCGCGTTTTGCACCTGGAGGGCATTAGCCGAGTTTGCAGAGTTTTGTAATAACACAGCGCCGGTATTGCCAACGCTTAAGAGCGTAGCGCCGGCTGTAGCGTCAGTGGCGGCCGTGGCCCGGATATTAAGCAGGTTTGCGCCAATGGTGCCGCCGTTGCTGGTACTGCGGTCCTGGATGTCTAGCGCATTGCGG
This sequence comes from uncultured Candidatus Saccharibacteria bacterium, assembly GCA_964460855.1. Taxonomy (GTDB): domain Bacteria; phylum Patescibacteriota; class Saccharimonadia; order Saccharimonadales; family UBA10212; genus CAYWQH01. Next base: position 50,230 of record CAYWQH010000007.1, on the reverse strand, counting down.
GTAGTATCCAAAATGATTTCTGACGTCGCGCCGCCGGTCGAAGCGTTGTAGGCCGATTGCAAAGTGTTGCCGCCGTTTGTACAGGTCGCCACGATATTACTGGAGTTACGGCAAAGTGTAGTGTTGTTATCGGCGGTACCAAGCGTAGTCAGTACTAAACCGCCGGCGCTCTGGATAGTAGTGCTGCCGCCAATAGTCGAGCCAAGGACCAGGTTGGTGGTAGAGCCGGCCGTACCGCTGTTACCAATATTGATGGTTTGGGTGTTGCCGTTACCGGCGCTGGCGCCGATAGATATCGTATTGGTAGCTGTACTGCGTCCAAGAGTTAACGTACCTGTTTGGGCGGTACCGCCGATAGCGATAGTCCCGTTAGTAGTGCTGGTGCCCAGTTGGTAGGTAGATGCCCCTACTCCGTCTAGCGAGAAGTTGCCGGTGCCGGTTAGCAGGCTCAGGCCGGTGCTACCGGTTGTGTTGCCGATAGTTACGTTGTGGGCATTGGCGCCGGTGCCGATTTGCAGCGTTTGGCCGCTGGCGCTATCGATGGTAGCCGTACCGGCCGCTCCAAATTGCAGGGTGCTGCTGTTGAAGGTGTTGGTATTGTAGGTGCCGGTTGTAGTCAGGTTGCCGCCGCCAAAGTCGGGGTTGGTTACGCCGCGGAAAATTCCCAGCTGGACGGTAACCGTGGCGGCACCCGCGCCCTTGGCTGATGAGGCTATACCCAAGATACCGTTGGTTGCGCTGTTATTAACAGTAACAGCACCGCTGGTGGTAGAAGTTACCAACTGGTCGCCGATGGCTACAGCTGCAGCATCGGCGTTTACTGTAACGTTGCCCACGAAAGCAACCTGGGCGTTAGAACCCGACGCGGCACCGGCGGTAGCGACACCACAAACCCTAATGTCTCTGGCAGTAGTTGTGTCGAGTACTCGGAAGTTGCTGGAGTCGACGGCGCAGATAACTACGTCGTTAGTTGTAACGCCGCCGGTGCCGGCTACAATTCTCTTGGCGAACGAACCGGTGGTTATTGAATTTATTAAATAGCCGGCGTTAGCTTGGACGCTGCCGCCATTTGACACGTTGAAGGATGGAGTATTGATAAGGTTATTACCGAAAGTACCTGTGATGTTTATGGCGTTGGTAGCTGTACCGGCAGTGTTGCTCAAGCTCAACAAATTAGTTGTTGCACCGCCGGCACCATTCCGGTCAATCGACAAACCGTTGGTTTGGGTACCGGATGTGTTAGTCAGGCTGACATCTTCTCCGTTGCCGGTGCTGCTGCTGGTGATAGCTAATCCAGTTGCTGACCCGCTGGTGCGGCTGGTAATTGTTGTTGGGCCGGTAATGGCGGTGGTCCCGGCAATGCTGGAGCCGATGTTTATGTTGTTGGTGGAACTGGCCGTGCTGTTAGTGCCGATGTTGATTGTTTGGGTTACGGCGCCAGTGGTATTACCAACTTGGATAGATGAGGCTATGCCGGTATCGCCGACCGATATGGAAGCTCCGACAGTATCAACCGCAAGGTAATTTTTACCGCTGGCATCCTGGATCCTAAAGGCTGTGGAGCTATTGTTTTTATTCTGGAACAGCGCCTGGCCGTCGGGGCCGACGCTAACCACATTTGTGCCCGATGCGCCGTGCTGCAAATCGAACAAGTCAGCGGTTTGGCCGCTAGCCCCTCTGATGACAGCCCCGACACTGTTGGTAGCGGCCGACTGGATGTTGTAGTTGGCGTTGGTTTGCAGCCCGGTGCCGTTTTGGATGTAAGCCGAACTGCCGGTTGCAGCAGCGAAACCACAGTTTGCGGAATTTCGAATACACAATGTACCCGCTTCGTCCGGCAGCAATATGCTGTTGGCCGCCGTTTGGGTGGCAAAGCTCAAAGTACTTTCGTTGGCGCCGGTTTGCAGGGCCAACTGCTGGGCCCGGAACGCGTAAGGCACTGCCGTCAAGGTCAGACGCGGGCTCATTTCGCCGTCCCAACTTGCCGCGCCGGTGCCGCCGATGTTCATCGTCAGGTAAAGTTGTTGGTCCCAGTTAATCACCGGGAAGCCGGTTACGGCGCCCAGGTCCACCGTTAAGTAACCGTTAACCACCCGCACCTTGTTGCCACCGGTCCTGGTTTCGGTCCACAAACAGTTGGCGTCACCGGCACAGGATCCCTGTGACGAACCGGCGCTGGCACTGGCATCGTAGATCTTAAACTCGACGTTATAATTTCCATCCGGCACGACCGCGCCCGCGGTACTAAGTAACCTGGCTTGGAAGTTCAGGTAATTGCTGGAGGTCGCGTCAACAGGGGTAGTTTTGCTAACAAACACGCCAATCGCCAGACATGCAAAGACTGACACTGTTAGTGCCAGTTTTAGCATAGGGCTCCCTACCCTCTTAATACCGTTGCGATTCGGCATTAGCGAAGTTATTCCTTTTGGATTTTTATGATTGTTTTAGCACGTGTTTTTGTACTTTGTTTTTGTACTTTTCAGTGCTTTTTGTCTTTAGAGTTTCCCAAAACTAAGACGTAAACCGAATATACCCCAAGCTGTAATCTGACGCAAGCCCCGTATAGATATTTATATATACTTTTGGCCCAAGCTTTAGGTTCATACACTCGGCTTATAGGGATAAAAATACAAAACCAGTGAATACATTATTTATTCAATACGGGTAAATGGCTGCTTTTTAAGCTGTTAATCTCAAGTTTAAATTTTGTATGAAAAATCGCAATAATTTTATGCGTTTGTAATATAAGGCTTTATATTGCGTTGAATTAGTGTTTGGATTTGTCCACAGTTTTATAAAAAATTTGGTTTGGCGGCAGCCTGGCCTGCCCGGCCTAAATTCCGCGCTCTGATACCGCGAAGCCCGCGGCTTGATTAAAAGGTTTAACTTGGTTTGGTACTTAACATCAACCGCCCGGTTTATAAATTTAGCCTGAAATGATAATTGCCGTTAAGCTTATCAATGCTTACTATCGATTTTGAGGCAAGTACGCCAGTAAACATACAGGCAAGCGATTAAAACGATTTTAACCCAAAAAGGTAATTTGGTACTTTATGCCTATACAATTGATTAACAGGGGTGAATATATAATCGAAGGTGTAATTTACTTAGCATCGATAATATAAAACTGGCGGTTGGCGAACTAACAGATGTAATTTATTTACTTAGATGGGTTGCCGCCGAGGTTGATCGAACTGTAAAGTATCACCTTATTGGTGGATGGCCGGTATAGCACGGCTTTGCCGGCTTTGGCATAGATTAAGACTTTATCGCCGTTCTGCGCCTGGTCAAAAAAGGCTTGTTTTTTAAGTTTGGATACGTCGTTTACGGTGGCCAGAGTCGGTGTTTCGCCGGTTGGCAGGTCTACGTACTGGCCTACTTTAGCGGTTATCTGCCCTGCTTCGGTTTGGGCGGAATGTTTAGCGCTATTTCCGTTTTTAAGGCTGGTTAACTGATCTTTGGTAGTTACATAACCATAGGCCAGTACTCCGGTGACCGCTATAGCAATTGCTACGCCTATAGCCAGCTTCCAATGTTCTGTCAGCCAACCGTTTTTAGGGGTTGGCGGCTGGTGTTGCTTGGGCATGGGCGCCTGGCTGTCCGGCTGGCGGTAACGGTTTACCGGCCTGGGCATGGTCCCTCTAGAATGTTGCGAGCGGGGGTTCATAGTTAACTAAGAGTTTAGCCGATTAAGCTTAACCGGGCAATGTTACCGCTACTGGATAACCAGATAGTTATATGACAGGTTGGTGCCGGCTGCCGGCGTATCTAAGATAAAGATAGTGAAACCGCTGTTAGTTGACTGTACGTAGTACCTGACGCCGGCCGAGTCGCCTGATTGGGCGGTTAAGTACACCTGCGGGGCTTTTTCGTAAGCGCGGCTAAAGTTGACCGTTAAGAGTTTACCGATGGCCGGCGAACTGCCAACTTTAACGTTTATCTGGCCGGAGTTATCGTTGCCATCTAACGCTGCTTGGGCCACCGCGGCCGTCGGATCGGTATTTGGGGCTGTAGTTAAGCCAGCTCCGCTTTCCAATGTGGCTGACGGTACCCCGCCGCCGGTAGTAATATGGCCATTGAAGCGGATATCGTTATTAAAGACCGATTTCTCGACAAACGTTACAAGTTTATAGAACATCGCATTGCCGTGGAACTCAGCGTCGCCGCCAACGCTTAGGCCTCCGGCGCTCAGATTAATGCTGTATTTAGCAGCCGGCATAACCGGCGTAGTTGCCGCGCCACCCGATTTTTGATCGTTGGGGTTGCCGGCAGTTTGTTGGGCAGCCAGGTTGGCGGCGATTTGCTGTTGCAGGCTGGTTATTTGGTCGGTAAAGATGCTCAAACCATCTATTTCATTGGCTTTGATCTTGTCGGCGTATAGGGTACCGTGGACATAAACATTGTGGTTGAATACTACATCTTCGCTCGTAGCGGCATTGAAGTTGAAGAAGCTGCCTAAAACGGTTGGATCGGCTGAATCCGGCGACAATGGGGCCGCAGTCTCGACAGGCTGGCCATCCGGTGAAGTAGCCGGGGCTTTTTGGTCGGGGTCGTTGGGTGGCAAGTTGTCATCCTGCCAGGCCCGCATGTAATCGACTAATAGTGTGGTTGTTTCGGCGGCTGAGTTGCCGTCGGCCGCTTTGGCAAACAGCGTCATGGCCGTCGTACCGGTAGGTATATTGGTAGTAATGCCGCTGCCGCACTCCGTTTCAACTATGCCGTCGCTGACATCCAGGTCAACAAAGAAGTGGATATCGGTGGCGCTGCGGACTTCGATGCGGCCGTAAGTGTACTTGGTAGTGCTGACCGCGCCGCAAGAAACGGTGGTAACTGTACCTGCTCCGTTGGCAACGACACCCCTCAAGGTTCCGTCGCAGGTTGGCGTAGCGGCGGCCGTTGAACAGTTGCTGAACCAGACGCCGTTGGCCGTGGCCGTGGAGATCGCCGGCGTATCCTGGTCGGTTAAGCCCAGGTAGAATGACTGCCCGGCTGCCGCAACTGATGGCTTGAATTTGAAAGTCATTACCGGCAGGTTGCCGAGTTGCCAGTTGCGCTGGGCATCATTGATGGTAGCCGAGCCAAGGTATTCTTCGGCCACCGACGTGCCGCCTATGGCAGAAGTAGCGCCGATGCTTTCGATGCCGTTAACGGTATCGGCTACCGAAGACACGCTGTTGGTGCCGCCGCCAGTTGTGGTTACGTCGAGCGTTAATTCACCTGTGCCGGTGGTACAGGCAGCCGTTCCGGGGTCGCCAAAGTCACCGCGTCCCTGGATACAATCGGCAGTAGCCGCCGTGCCGCGATAGTTATTAAACTCTTCGCCGAAGTAGCTGTTGCGGCCGATAAAGGCGCCGCCGGTAACGGCCGATCCAAAATTAGTGTTCAGGTCTTTGACTTGCAGTAAGTTAATGCCGGTGGTGGTGTTATTTATCTGCAATGGAATATTACCCGTACCGGTGCTGACGATCGTCAAACCGCCCCTTGCAACAGTTTCGCCTTCTACGGAAAGACCCGCGTCAAATGTAGCCTGGTCTTTAACTTGCAGCCGGCCTACGAAGTAGCCATTGCCAGCTGTTAAGTTACCGCCCGTAGCGCCGCTATCGGCCAGGTTTATCCCGGATAGGCCCACCAAGTCTAGCGAACCACCGACTTTAAGGCGCTGGGTTGAGGTGTAATACGTTGTGTTCTGGTCGGTCGGGCCGACGTTGTCGACACCGCCCAGCAAGTAAATATAGCCGTTTTCGGTAACTGCCCGGGTTATATAACGGGTAGCTGGTAAAGTTTGGCCGGATGTCGACCAACTACTATTTGTACCGGCAGCGGTGATTTGAGAGTATTCGATTGTATTTGTACCGGTGCCTGAACCATTCAAGCGCCCGCCTATTACGTATAAGTAACCGTTTAGTTGGACCAAGCCATGATAAGCCCGGCCGGCGCCCGGCGCGTTAGAATCTGGCAGCGGATTGCCACTGGTCGACCAGTTACCTAGAGAGCCGTCGGCGTTAACCTGGGCGATATATACGTTGTTTTGCGGGTTTACATTTAAGCCGCCGACATAATAGACGTAGCCGTTGGCAATCACGGCCGAGCCGCCTTCGCGGGCCGCCGGCAGCAGCTGGCCGCCGGATCCTTGGGTCCAGCTGGTAATCGTACCATCAGAGTTTAACTTAGCCCACTGCGTTTGGCTGCTAACGACCGTGCCGCTGGTTGTCCGGCCGCCGATGATATATACATAGCCATTGGCCGTCACGGCGGCAATTCGGTCCAAGCTTGTGGCGGCTGTTAGCGAAGTGGTCTGGTTCCATGAACCTAGCGTGCCGTCAGTATTAACTTTAGCGCTATATACGTTAGTATCGGAAGTTCCGCCAAATATCCAGATATAACCGTTATAGAATACTGCGGCGATGTTGGCCCGGGCTGATGGCAAAGCGGTGGTAGCCGCCCAAGTTCCCGGACTGCCGTCGGCATTTAATTTAGCGTATTGGACGCTGGTGGTCGAAGTATTGCCGCCCAGCACATAAATGTAGCCGTTAGCGGTTACGGCCGCCTCACCGCTTCTAATACCTGTAAAGGTATTTGCGGCAGTTGTCCAGTTACCGGAGCCAGTGCCCGTTTCTGGGCTGTTGTTTCCTAAAATGGTAATGCTAGACCTACTGGTGTCGGCCGTAAACAGGCTGCTTCCCGCTGCATTCTGGATTTGGAAGGCCGTAGAGTTATTAACGGCGCTTTTTGACGTAGTTGAGTAGCCGTTAAACACCGCGACGCCGGTGGTATTGGTAGAAGGCGCGATGCTGCCGTCACCAGCAATACCTGTATCAATGAAGGTTTGCGGGCCGATATTAGTGTTGTTGTTGCTGATAGTATTCGTACCAATAAGGCCGGTGGTAGCCGGCAAACCGGCTGATGCCGTGCGGTAAATCTTATATTTAGCTGCGCCGGGTACCGGGCTCCAGACTATTACGTTGTTGCTCGTAGCAATGTTGGCATTACCGCTTCCATAGGTAACGGAAGTTGCTGACGTTTCGTTATTCTGAACGTCTACAGCAGTTACGGCGTACGTGTAGCTGGTTGCGCCCGTTGTGTTAGTGTTGACAGATACGCCGCCGACCGGAGTAAGTTGGCTGGACAAGATATCGCCGACGAATGAAGCCTGGCCCTGGATGGCGCCGGCAACTGATAGGCTGCCGGATTTAGTGGTAGTCACTGGCGTCGAACCGGTTGCGCCTTGGGCGCCTTGGTCAAAGGCTGTTTGAGTAGCGTTCGGGCCGGCGGCAACAGTAGCAATTAAGCCGGTTGTGGCTGGCGACGTACCTACTGCTGTTCGGTAAATGTTGTAGTAACTGGCGCCACGGACGGTATTCCAAGTAATCTTGTTAAAGTTTGAGGTGTCAAGGTTTGCGTTTCCGGTACCGATTGATCCGGTTGCCGAAGTAGTGGATTCGTTGCCATTACCGTCAACTGCCGTGATCTTATATGACCAAGTAGCACCGCCGGCCGAGCCAGCGGTGGCAACTGTTACCGAGCCGGATGGAGCGGACAAAGTAGTAGTAGATAGCGCAGTGGCGTTGGCGCTGCCCTGGACGTTAATGCCGGCTCCGGCTGAAAGTAAACCGGCAAACGACGCGCCGCCGCTAAATGATGATTCGCCAGCCACATTAAGTGATCCTAATACGTTGGTATTTCCGGAAGTTAATGAGCCGCCGCCGCTAGCGATAGAACCGCTGTTTGCGGTGGAGCCTACCAGATCAAGTGCGCCGCCGACACTTAAGCGCGAGGCCGAAGCATAGTACGTCGTAGCAGAGACTGCATTCGAGGCATTCAGGTTACCGCCAATAACGTACAAGTAACCATTTGCGCTCATTGTCTCGTTGTCGGAAATACCAGTTGCCACCGGTAAATTATTCACAGCGGTATTCCAGTTACCGACTGTGCCGTTAGAGTTAAGCTTGGCATAGTAAACAGTACTGCGTAAGGTGCCGGAGGCGTTGACGCCTCCCATTACGTACAAGTAGCCGTTAACCACTTCTACCCGGCCGCCGTATGTTGAACGGGCTTCCGGCAAAGCGGTGGTTGAAGTTGGCGTGCTAAGAGTCCCGTCACTATTAATGGTGGAGAATGTGACGCTTGTTGTTGGAGTACCAGTATTGTTTTGGCCGCCGACCCAGTAAACGAAGCCATTTGCGACTGCTAAGCCGGTAAATGACCGGTTGTTAGTGTTTGCGAAGTTCTGTACGTACGTCCAGTTGCTTAAAGTACCGTCGGTGTTTGGCTTAACGAAGGTGTATTCCTGAATGTTGCTGCCGCTCCAGGTATAAATATAGCCGTTGTAGGTAAAGGAAGTTAAGCCGGTTCGTGTGCCGTTGTTTGATACAGGATAAACTAGCGGGTTAGTTTGCCAGGCGTTAAGTGTTCCGTCGGGGTTAACCCTGCTGTAATAAATCGAGCCGTTGCTGCTTCCGCCGGATATGTAGTATATATAACCGTTTAGGTAAACAGCGGTGCCGTTTACCCGGGCGGCTGGCAGCGACGGTCCGGCCGTGAATGCCGCCAAGCTGCCATCGGCGTTTACTTTGGCGTATTGGGTAGTAGTTTGGGCCGTGGGGGTGCCGTTTGCGCCGCCCAAGATATATATGTAACCGTTCGCGTATACAGCTGAGCTGTCTTGCAAAGCAGTATTCAAGTTGCTGGCTTGGGTTGTCCAGGAACCGACTTCGCCGCTATTTTGGCCGAGTACCGTAATAGCTCCGCCGTTAGTAGTATCGGCGTTAAATATACTGCCACCGGCGGCGTTTTGGATTTGGAAGGCGCTGGTGGAGTTGGCGGCGTTTTGGAACATAGCCTGGCCGCTGGCGCCTAAGTTGCCGTTTAGCTGAAGGCTTTGGCCGATTGATAAGCCGCCGGCAATGTTGGCATCGCCCAAAATATTTGCCGAATTATTTACTTGCAGCACGCTGGTTTCAATGCCGCCGGCTTCCAGCTGCTGGATATAGGCGCCGCCCAGGTCGTAAACCCGCATGGTGTTGCCGGCGTTGGTGGTGTAGGCGTAGCGGCCCTGGATCTGCATACTTATCACGCCATTTGTAGTACCAACAGTATTTACTGATGCCGGGGCGGCCGGGTTAGAAATGTCATATATGACAATTCGAGTAGAGTTATAAAAGCCAATGTACAAGTATTTGCCGCGAACTACGACAGATGTCGGCCCGGCGCCGGCGCCGCTGATAGTGCTTACCAACGTAGGATTGGTCGGGTCGGAAATATTTAACACTTTGACGGCATCAGTTGAGCCGGCAATTGTCACGTAAGCGTAAATACCCTGGACATAAACATATTGGTAGCCGGTTTCAAAACCGCTTATCGGAGTATCGGCCGTAGTAAATGAACCGACCTGGGTCGGGTTGGTCGGATCAACCACGTCAACGATGTAAAACTTAGAGTTAGCGGCAGTTACCGAGTCGCGCGACGCGACATAAGCGTAGCGGCCCTGGACAAACACGCTGTAAGTCCTGGTATTGGCGGCAAAGGTCTTTGTACCTTTAAGTACCGGCAGGGCCGGGTTGGCGACATCCCAGACTTGCAGCGTTCCGGCTGAGCCGGTGGCATGGTAAAGGTAGCGGCCTGATAAGAATAGGCCCTGCTCGTCGGCATTACCGGTGGATGTCGTCGAAACGCTAGTGACTGATTTCGGATTCGATATATCGTAAATGCCCAGCTTGTCGTTGGTTTGGCAAGTTATATAGGCATATTTTCCGCCAATCACTATGGCCGACGGCCAAACGCAAGATCCGGTGGTGTTGGTATTAACAGTGTTAACCAGAGTCGGGCTGGCCGGGTTGGTAAAGTCATAGATAAAGAAGCTGTTAGTGCTGCCGTCCAGCTCATAGCCGAACTTGCCCTGGATGCGCAAGTCACCGGCATTAACCGCGGTCGAGCTGACGGCCGTTGAGTTTACCAAGCCGCTGACGTATAACTGGCCGGTGTTAGTACCTGTAGAGCCGATAGAAATCCGGCTGTTTGTCGTATCTGAGTTTAATAGGCTGGTGCCGGCGGCATTTTGGATGGCGAATGACGTACCGTTATCGACAGTGTTTTGGAACCGGGCGTTATCATTGCCGGTTTGGGGCATGACCCAAATGTTTAAGGTGGAGCTGGTGCCGTTTAAGGCCAATGTGCCCTGCGAGATACCAACAATTCCGGAAGTAGCGCTATTGTCCTTATATACTGTGCCCGAAGCGCTTACAACCAAGCGGTCGCCAGGGGCAATGGCACCGCCGGCGCTGCCGAAGACGTGGGCATCAGCGTTAACTTGGGCTGCCCCATAAATAGTTACCCAGGCTGTTCCTGTGGCGGCGGCAGTCGTGCCAGCTACGCCAATAACATGCTGGTCGCGGGCAACGGTTGTTTCCATCACCCTTGGGTTGCCGCTGTCTGTATTAAGGACAACCGGATGGGAGGCGGTTACCCCGCCGGTTCCAACCGTAAAGAACTTGGTGATGTTGCCGGCACTGGTGCTGGTGCCGATGACAAAGCCAGTCGAAGAGTAAGTTGTGCCGGTTACTTCCAGGCCAGATGTCGAAAGTATCGACGGCCGGCCGGCAATGCCGACCCGGCTGTTAACCGTGTCTACTATAAGCGCGTTGCTGGTACCTGTGGAGTTTTGGATTTGGAAAGCATTGGTGGAGTCGCTTTGGTTTTGGAAAATAGCCGGCGAACTTATAACACCGTTTAGTGAAATTACGCCGTCCGTATATGGCGACAAGGTGGAGTTCTGGATCAGTTGGATGGCATCAATATAGAAGGTGTGGGCGGTATTATCTGATTGGCCGATATATAAGTATGGAGTGCCGGAATGCGAGTTTGGCGAGTTGAACGTACAAGTGTAGCGCTGCCAGCCCGTCGATACTACCCCGCCGCCGGCCAAACAAGCCGTATCAGCCGTGCCGTTATTGTAGCGGGCAATAATGGTGTTAAAGGCGGCGCTGGCACCATCCAGCTTGGCCATGAAAGTCAGGCCGTAAGTTACGGCCGGGCCGTCGGTTAAGGTAATGTTTTGCTGGACGCCATCCACATTAGAAGCAGTCGTTATGACTTTTATGGAGTTATTGCCAATCCACTTCTGGGTGCTGTCCTGGGTTACCGTGGCGCCGCCTTTGGCTATCCAGTTGCCGGCCAGGGCTTGTTCGGCGCTGGGATTGGCCAGCACACTTAGAGCCGTTGAAGTGTCGACATTTAACAGCGAGGTCCCGGCGGCGTCTTGGATTTGGAAGGCGGCCGTCGAATTGGAGCTGTTTTGGGCGGTTATGGCGCCGGTATTGCCGACCCCAAATAGTATCTGGCCCAAGCCGCTGCCATTGCTGGCCCGGATATTTAATAAGTTGCCGCCAATTGTAGAGTTGGCGTCTTGGATATCCAATGCGCCGCGGGTGCTGTCGAGTTTAATTTCGGGCGTGGTGCCGCCGGTAGAGTTGTTATAGGCCGATTGCAAAGTCGGGCCGCCGGCACCGGTATTGGTAATACAGTCTACCCAAATTCCATTTTGGTAACATTCGAATTTATTCAAGGTAGTATCGTAATACATGGCGCCATTAATGCCGCTTGGGGCGTTAGCTGTAGCGGCTGAATCCAAAACCAGCGCAGTCGTATCCGAGCCGGCAGACGCCGTGGCATTACCGATTATTACCCGGTTATTAGATGTATCTGCGGTGAATAAAATGTCCGAGGCGGTCGCTTTTTGGATCACGAAAGCTGAAGTACCATTGGTAGCGTCCTGGAATACAGCTGCTCCATTGGCGGTAAAGCTTTTGTTATTGGCTACGGTCGCATTGCCGTTTATAGAGACATTGCCCGAACCTGTCGAGAACGTGCCGCTGCTGGCGCTTTGGTCGAACGTGCCCGAACCTGCGGCGTAAGATAAGCTCTTGTTGGCTGCGATGCTTACGGACTGGTTTAAGTTGATACTGGTGGCATTGGTCGTACCGATGTTTAAGGCTACGCCGGTAGCGGTATCAAGCAACGGTGTTTGGACCGAGGTATTGGCCCGGCCGGTGCCACTGATGCGGAAGTCGGCAGACTGGTCGGATGCGCTTTGGTTTTGGATATAGTTGCCGCTGCCCGACGCCGCGCCATAACCGGCACAAACTGTTGCCGTGGTGCAGATAGTATATGTTCCGGCGGCGGCCGTGCGGTCGAAGTTAAACGTTTGCGAAGCCGTGGCTACACCGGCAAAACCAACGGTCGTAGTAAAACCTCCGCCGGTAGCGGTTACGGTACTGGCGCTGCTGCCTTGAAGTGTAAAGCTTTGGCCGGTCACTCCCAGCGAAAAGGCGCCGGACGGCGTTATTGTATTAGTGTTTATTGATGCGAATGTCGGGCTGGATGTGGTAGCGATATCCTGGATGGTATTGGCGATGCCGCTGGCCACGCTGAAGTTGGTGTTGTTAAACCGGACGATGCCTTTTTGGGCGGTAGAGGCGTCATCGATCGTTATAGTTGAGACGCTGCCTGTGCTGTTAGCGATAGTTAAAGCGCCGCTCAATAAATCAATGCTGGTTACGCTGCCGCCCCCGCCGCCCGGGCATGCATTAAAGTACAAGCCTCCAAAGCTGTCGGTTAATAAACAGTCGCCGGCGCTCCCGTCCGCTGACGGCAATTTAAATGTCAGGTTGGATAACGGATCGGCGGCTGGAGCCTGAAGCGTAACCGTATGGGTGCCGGATGAGTTGTAGAACTTGATTGAACCATCCAGTGAGTTGCTAGTGCCCAGCGTTAAGCTGTTGCCGCCTTGGATAACTATATTGCCGCTGGCCGTTAATGTACTGCCTGATTCGCTCAAGGTTGAATCAACTACCTGGGTGCCGCCGCCGGCGAATTTGGTCAATTTGCCATCGGTGCCGCTGCCGGTTATACCGCCGCCGGCGCCGGCGCAGTTGCCGGTGCTGATACAAATAGTCGTAGAACCAGCGCCTGGATCCGGCAAGCTATAAATTGTGTCCTGGCCTAAAGCGGCAGTCTTAAGGGTACCGGTGTTAGCGCTGCCATCATTTAATACCAATGATCCTTGCTGGGCGGCCGTGCCGACAGTAACCGTTGCCCCTTGGACAGTTAACGTACCGGAGAAAGTCGGGCTATTGCTGAATGTAATGTTGCTACAGCTGCCGCCGCTGCCGAGCGTGATAGTATTGCCGCCACCACCGACATTGCCGGTGCCGCCCGGGCAAGTCAAAGTTACATTACCCTGCACCGCCGTATTCGCGATCGCGCCGTACAGAACGCTAAGCGTCGGGGAACTGCCTTCACCGCTGTTGCCGGTAGTACTCAAACCGGTCAGCGAGCCTAGCGTAGCCACATAATTGCCGGTCGTATCGGTACCTAATGCAACGGCGTTAGCCGAAATCGTAACTGATCCGGAACCGTTTACCGAAGCGTCACCGGATAGGGCCTGGTTTAGCCACTGCGAACCGTCGTATAACATCAGGTCGCCGGCAGTCAGGCTGGAAGTATTAAGGTTGGCGCCCTGGAGCTTGGCAATTGTCGGGTTCGGGTAAGAACCGGTCAAGTCGCCGCCGGCCGTGCCGGCTGCTACGCAGTTACCGCTGCTCAAACAAAAATCAACGCTGGCCCCGCCGCCGTCCGGCAAATTATAGGTCGTATCCTGGGCAATTACTGCCGATTGGACAATGGCGCTGAAGTTATTGGTGCTGTTTTTAAATACCAATTTGCCGTTTAAGTGGGTGCCATCGCCCAATATTATCTGGGCGCTGCTGGTATCGGCGGTAAAGACGTTGCGTCCGCCGGCATTCTGGATTTGGAATGACGTAGCTGAATCGGCATTATTTTTAAATAGGCTGGTGCCCAGCACCGAGAAAATCTTGCCGCTGGCGACATTAGTATTTTGGTTTAAATTAACGGCCGTAGCGTTATTGGTGCCGATGTTTAAGGCGGCGGCGGCGGCTGTATCCAGTAATGGCGTTTGGATGGAAGTATTGGCCCGGCCGGTGCCGCTGATGCGGAAGTCGGCGCTTTGGTCGGCCGAATTCTGGTTTTGGATATAATTGCCCGAACCGGAACTGGCCGCGTATCCGGCACATACAACCGCGGTAGTACAGATTGTGTAGGTGCCGGCCGCAGCCGTGCGGTCGAAGTTAAACGTTTGCGAAGCCGTAGCTACGCCGGTGAAGCCGATAGTAGTCGTAAAGCCGCCGCCGGTAGCCGTTAGCTTGCTGGCACTGCTGCCCTGCAGGGTGAAGCTCTGGCCGGTAGCGCCAAGCGTGAAGGCTCCGGAAGGTGTAATCGTATTGGTATTGATAGCCGTAAACGTCGGGCTGGAAGTCGTAGCTATATCCTGGATAGTATTGGCGATGCCACTGGCCACGCTGAAGTTGGTGTTGTTAAACCGGACGATACCTTTTTGGGCGGTCGAGGCGTCATCGATAGTGACCGTGCCGCCGCTACCGCTACTGTTAGCCAGCGTAACCACACCGGTTTGGCTGTCTAAGTTGGTAACACCGCCGCCGGCCCCGCCGGTGCAAGCGCTGAATGATAAGCCGCCTATGCCGTTAGAGAGCAAGCAATCGCCGTTGCCGCCGTATGATGATGGCAATTTAAAGGTCAAGTCGGCCAGCGGGTCGGCTGCCGGGGCTTGCAAGGTAACAGTATGCGCCCCCAGCGAATTATAAAACTTAATCGAGCCGTCTATTGAGCTGCTAGTGCCTAGCGCCAGGGCATTGCTGCCCTGGATAATAATATTTCCTGAAGCAGTTAAAGTGCTGCCCGATTCGCTCAAGGTAGAATCGCCAATCGCGCCGCCGGCCGTAAATTTAGCGATTTTACCTGATGTACCGCTGCCGGTAATGCCGCCGCCCAGGCCGGCGCAGTTGCCGGTGGTCAAACAAATTGATGTCGAACCCGCTCCGGGATCCGGTAATGTGTAAACCGTGTTTTGGCCCAAAGCAGCCAGCTGTAGCGTGCCAGTATTGGAGCTGCCGTCATTCAATATTAATGAACCCTGCTGGGCGGCCGCGCCGACAGTTATGGTCGCGCCCTGTACCGCCAAAGTCCCCGAGAAAGTCGGGCTGTTGCTGATTGTAATGTTGTTGCAGCTGCCGCCCGATCCGAGAGTAATCGAGTTGCCGCCGCCGCTTAAGTTGCCGGAGCCGCTAGGGCAAGTAATCGCAACGTTTCCCTGCACCGCCGAATTCGCTGTTGCTCCATATATAACGCTCAAGGTCGGCGTGCTGCCTTCGCCGCTGTTGCCCGAAGTAGTCAAGCCGGTTAAGCTGCCCAGCGAATCGACATAATTGCCTACGGTATCCGTGCCTAGGGCAACGCTGTTTGCTTGGATGGACGCAACACCTGAACCGTTAAATACAATATCTCCGCTGACGGCCTGGTTGACCCAGGCGGCGCCATTATATAAGAATATGTCGCCGGCATTCAGGCTGGCGGTTGTTACCGTTGTGCCCTGCAGTTTGGCGATTGTGGGGTTCGGATAATTGCCGGTCAAATCGCCGCCCGCAGCCCCGGCAGCGGCACAGTTGCCGGTACTTAAACATATATTGGCACTAACGGCGCCGGGATCGGGCAAAGTATAAGTTGTATTTTGGCCGAGCGCCGCTGTTTGAAGGGTGCCGTTAAAATTATTGCTGGAGTTATTTAAAACCAGTTTGCCAGCCAGCGTCGAACCTTTGCCTAGTATTAATAAGGCATTGGTTGTATCAACAGTCAAAACGCTGTTGCTGGCCGAGTTTTGGACCTGGAAGGCCGTTGCCGAGTTGGCGTTGTCGCGGAACAAGCCGCTACCAAACGCCGAAAAGCTTTTGCCGGTGGCAATTACGGTGCTTTGGTTTAAGTTTATGGCCGTGGCGTTGCTCGTTCCTATATTGAGGGCGGCCGCGCTTGGCGTATCGAGCAGCGGTGTAGTAATCGAGGTGTTGGCCCGGCCGCTGCCGGAAATCCTAAAGTCGGCTGCCTGGTCCGCGGCATTTTGGTTTTGGATATAATTTGCTGAACCGGAGGATGCGGCATACACCGACAAACAGGCGGCCGAGCCGGCCGTCGAACATAGCGTACCGTTTTCGGCCGGCAATACCAGGTTGAAGTTAGAAGCTGCCGGATTCGCCACGGCTAAACTAACGCTGCCGGCGCCGGCCGCGCTCATAAACTTTATTTTGCCGGTAACATTGTTAGCCGTACCTAATACCAGCTGGCCGCCGGCCGTATCTGCCGCCAAAACCGAATTTCCGGAGTTATCCTGGATCTGGAAGGCCGACACGCTGTTTACGGCCGGTTTAAATAATGCCAGCCCGGTATTGGTAAAGCTGGCTACCACGGTGTTATTGGTTTTGATATTAAAGCCGAAGTTATCGTTGGCGCCGACGGCGAATGTCGCGCCAAAGCTGTTGCCGCCCTGGTTTACATCGCCCGTGCCGGAGCCGACACTAGATGCGTAACCACAATTATTGGAACTGTCGCAAATCTGGTTGCCTCCCTGGGTACCGGTTGCGCTTAAATTAATGCTCTGGAATGTGGGGGTCGCCAACAAATCAATATTTTGAGGAGTGGTTAAGGTTATTGTGCTGCCAGAAACGCTAACTGCTATCTGGTTGGCCGTGCCCTGCAGGGTAATGCCACCGGTTAAGCCGTTTAGCGACCGCAAGCCGGCATTATTGATCTTGTTGCCGGCAATTGTAATGCCGGTTCCGGCCTGCAGGTTCACAACCCCGGCGCTTTGGCCTTGTAATGTGTTCAGCTGGGCCGCTAATTTGTTCAGTTGGGCAAGCGAAGCCAGTTGGCAGTTGTTACTGTTCAAACAAATTGTTCCGGATGCGTCGGGCAGCACGAACGTTTGGTTGCCGGTCAAATTATCGGCCTGGATATCGATATGGTAATCACCTTTGTACAAGCGGATGTTACCTTGCGAGTAAATGTCGCCGTTAACCAGCAAAGTGTCTTTTTTGGTCTGGTCCAGAAGCGTGCTTTTTTGTGAAGATAATAGTGGCAAACTGATTTTTTGGACTGGTATTTTACTGGCTGTGGTCTGTAACCCGCCGGTATCTTGCTTGTTTTGCAGAAAAGCGAACATTGCCGATACGAAAATTATCGACAGCAGCGCCAAAATAAGCAGCGCGATTGTAGATGGCGATCGGAAATTGCTGCTCAGTATCTTTGCCTGGCTCTCTTCTTCTTTGAACGACAATTTAGGCGACTTGTAAGTGCTTACTTCGGTTGTAATCGCGTCGTTTGACAGCTCGATCGAATCCGGACCGATAGTCGGAATTTTGCTGTGGTCTGGCTCGTTTGGCGATATCAGGTCAGGATTCATTTTCGCGCCTTAAGCCCACAACATTATGGCTATCGTGGTGATGCCGGTTATTAAAATTACCATGGCGATTAAAACGCCTTTAAAAGACTGCTGCTCGATAGAACCGCGGGCCATTGGGTTGCGGCCGGCGGCGGCTATGGTAGAGCTGATGGTTCCGTGTACAACAACCCCCTCTATCACCAGCAAAGTCACAAAAATTATAAAGGCGGCCAAAATGCGTTCTTCGCTGATGGAATGGCCGGTAATCGACCTGCCAATTTCTTTTAGCCAGCTTTGGCTGGTTTGCTGGAGATTCCCCAGGGGTTTAATACTGATATTAGCGTTTACCAATCCGCTTTGAATTGAAGTGTCCTTGCCATTAGCGCCTTTAACGACTACTGATTTAGCGCCGCTATTCGGGAAATCTTCTAGGGCAGCGCCCATAATTAGCTGGCTGGAACTATCGGCTTTTTGCAAAACGCCTTTTAAGGGCGAAACTGTTAGCTGGTCGCCGTGTTTAATTTGGCCGTTAATATCCGAAACATAAACCCTAGCTTGGCCGTTATCGGTTATAAATACACTGTTGCTGGCCGAACCGACGGCTAATAAGCTTTGGTCGTCCCGGATTACCACACCCAGCGGCGGCGCTAAAACGCTGTTGTCGGCGGCTTCGACGACCAAGTGGCTAGCGCTGCTTTCCGAACTAAGCCTTACCACCATGCCTGTAATTACAGATGAATCTTTAGCCGCATAGCCTTGCGATAAGGCGGCTGCCATTCCGCCGATAACAACAAGCGTGCTTAACACGCCAAAAAACCACAGGAATGTCCTTCCTGCGGATATAGGAAATACTGGCTTTTGAGAACCGCTGCGAGTCGGTTGCTTCATGATGGGAGGTGTTTAGTTTGTTTTTGTTTCGACTGTTTGTTTTGTTACGACAGTTAACTAAAGCATAACTACCCCTGTTTTGCCTGTCAACCCTATATATGAATAATAACCAGGAAGTTTGTGGATAACTATTTTTTGGCGGCGGTTTTGCTGGCGATAGAGGAAATTTTGATTTTCATGTGGCGCTGGCGATGGCCGCGGACTTTACGGACCCGCTTTTTAGCCTTATAGCGGATGGCTACTACCTTATCAGCTTTGACCTCGGCTTCGACTACAGAAGCTTTAACGAGAATATTTTCAACCATTGGTTTGCCAACACTGATTTTTTCGCCGTCAATTACCAGCAAGGGCTGGAACTCCGGCTTGGTCCCTTCGGGCAAAAGTTCAATTTCCAGCTCTTCGCCTTCTGAAACAAGATATTGCTTACCGCCGGTGGCGATGACTGCTTTTTTCATCTTTTTGGCCTTACACAGTTAAAAAGTTACCAACAGATGTTACCACTTATCCTCTCACCTGTCCAGAGGTGTTAAGCTTTTAGCTTTCGTAGCGTCGCCCAATCGTCCGGCAAAGCCGGCCGCTTTGGCGACTCATGGCGCCCCGCGTTGTCAGTACGCTAAAATTTTTCACTCAGCGTATGTGTAATACGCTTCATTCAAAATTCGCTACTTCCTAGCGGTGCATCCATGTACGAAACCTAAATAGTTAAACCTTTTTGATTTGGATTTTTAGAGGTTTGTTTTCGATTTGGACTTCGTTTTGGTAGCTGTCACCATCGCCAGCTAACCGGCCGGTAGCCAGTGTTTCGGCGTCAATTTCCGATTCGAAGCGATTGATGGCCGATTGCAACTCCGGATCGCCAGTTTCCAGCCCCAGCAATATCCGGTCTTCGACGTTAAGTCCGGCTGCCTTGCGGGTACTTTGTACCTGTCGCACAATATCGCGCATTAAGCCCTCGGCTTTTAGCTCGTCAGTAACGGTAGTGTCTAGCTGTAACTGTTCTCCGGACTCTATCCAGTCTACGGTTTTGACGTTTAACTCTTCAGCTATGACCTCCGAATAAAGCGCGCTATCGCTAACTGCCAGTGGAATTTTTACCAGACCCAAGGGCTGGCGGACTTTTATTTTAGCTTCAGCCCGGCGGGCTAAGCCTTCGGTTATCTGTTCCCTGACTTTATGCATTTCTTCTAGCATTATCCGGCTAGCATTATCTGGTTTTACCCTTTCCGGCCAGTTTTCCAGGTGTACGGATTCCCTGCCCGTTAAGGTCCGGTATATATCTTCGGCCAAAAAAGGTGCCAGCGGTGCCATTAGTTTAGATAGATGGATGAGTACGAAGTATAACGTGCGGTAAGCATCATGCTTGTCACTGTCATTTTGGGTTTTCCAGAAGCGTTTGCGGCTGCGCCGCACATACCAGTTAGATAAGTCTTCTATGAATTCCAGCAGGGGTTTTGTGGCAGCTGTAGTATCATAGCCTTCCATGGCTGTTTCTACCTCTTTTTGGGCCTCAAACAGCCTGGCCAGCACCCAGCGGTCCATCACCTGACTGACGTCCGGCACTTGCAGATCAGCCTCTTGGGCCTCCCAGTTATCGGCTTCGGCATATAGTAAGAAAAATTCCAGTGTTGAGCGCAAGGTATTCAGGCGCCGCTGCATGTCAGCCACATCCTTGTCCATTAGTGCGAAGTCATCGCCGTGCATAACCGGCGAGCTCATTAACAGCAAACGCAGGGCATCGGCGCTATAGCGGTCCAAAAGCACCATCGGATCGGTAAAATTACCCAGCGATTTGCTCATTTTGCGGCCGTCATTGCCGGCCAGCGTGCCGGTAACTACCACGTGCTTAAAGCTATTGGTACCTTGCAAGCCGACAGATACGGCGTGCAAGTAATAAAACCAGGCCCTGACCTGCCCGACATATTCGACGATAAAGTCACCAGGGAAATTGGCTTCGAATTTTTCTTTGTTTTCAAACGGATAGTGGAATTGAGCGAAAGGCATCGAGCCGGATTCAAACCAGCAATCAAGTACTTTATCTATGCGCGACATATGCACGCCCTGGTACTCGAAAGTAACGTCGTCTACGTAAGGGCGGTGGTAGTCTTCTAATTCGGCCCCGGATAACTCTTTTAACTCGGCATAACTGCCTACAACTTTGGTGATTATTGAGCCGTCTTCTTTTACGCCGCGCCACACCGGCATGGCCGTCGCCCAGAACCGGTCGCGCGACAAGTTCCAATCTGGAGCGGTGGCCACCGTGTGTTCGAAACGCCCATGCTTTATATGCTTCGGGTACCAGGATATATTTTCGTTCTGGTCCAGCATTAACTCGCGCTGGCCGGTTATATCCATAAACCAGCTGGGATGGGCCCGGTACATTAATTTTGTGCCGCAGCGGTAACAGTGGGGGTAACTGTGGCGGATGGGTTGGATACGCCAGACTTTTCCTTGCTGATGAAGTGCATCGGCTATTAGCTGGTCGGCATCCCAAACATATGTGCCCTGCCATTGGCCTTCTTTAAAAAAGCCGTTCTCATCGATATTTACGTATATCGGCAGGCCTTCTTTTTTGGCCAGTTCATAATCTTCTTCGCCGTAGGCCGGAGCCAGATGGACTATGCCAGTACCTTCTTCGGTTGTAACGTATGGGGCTGATAACACCCGGTGGGCATTGTCGCCGCGGCTGTCAAACAGCGGCTCGTATTTTTTACCAACCAGTTCCAGCCCCGGAACTGTTTTTTGTACATTGTATTCCAGCGGATTGCCGCGGTTATCGCTGAACACTTTTTCTACCAGATCTTTGGCCACTACGTAAGTAATGCCTTCATGCTCGACAAAAGTGTATTCCAGGTCGGGATGGACGGCGGCGGCAGTGTTAGCCGGCAATGTCCAGGGAGTGGTCGTCCACGCCAGTAAATAGTAATCTTCGCTGGCTACTTTTAATTTAACGTAAACCGACGGGTCGGTAACGTCGGCGTACGAGTTATCCATAGCGATTTCGGCCTTAGAAAGGGGCGTAGCGCAGCGCGTACAGTAAAGCAGTACTTTTTCGCCTTCATATATCTTGCCCTTGTCATACAGCTGTTTAAAGGCCCACCAGACTGATTCCATGTAAGGCTTGTCCATAGTTTTATAAGCGCCCTGAAAATCCACCCAGCGGCCGATACGCTCGATGGTATCTTCCCATTCCGACCCGGTTTGGATCATGGCTGCCCGGCAGGTTTCAATATATTTGGCCAAGCCGATTTTGGCGACGTCGCGCTTATCTTTGATCCCAAGTTGTTTCTCTACAAAAGTTTCGGCCGGCAAGCCGTGGCAATCCCAGCCCCAAACGCGTTCTACCCGTTTGCCGCGCATGGTGTGGTAGCGCGGTATGACGTCTTTGGCGATGCTGCTAAGTAAAGTTCCCATATGCGGCACCCCGGTTATAAACGGCGGTCCGTCGTAAAAAACGTAGCTGTTTTCGGGCGGCCGGTTTTCTACCGATTTCACGAAAGTATTATTGGCTTTCCAATAATTTATTACTTCGTGCTCCATCTCGGCGTACGGTTTCTTATCCAGTTTCTTGAATTTCACCACCTGCTCCCTTCTAAGCCAAAAGCCACCTCGTTCGATTGGCTGGAGGTTGCTTTGGCAACCGGTACCATCCAGCTATTCAAAAGAGATGGCTCTTTACTTAATTTCGGCTGTAACGGGCTTCCCCGATAGGTTCTAATAAGCGTAATGCCGTTCTTCCTATGGCTCGCGGCTGATAACCGCTCAAATGCCTCTACTAATTGTTGAATTTACTATAACCCAATCTGTTAATAATGACAACTAAACCAGCATGTAAGAATCTAGTTCATTGAATAACGGAAACAGCTCCCCTTGCCAAAACTTTTGAAGCTGGCCGTCGTTAGTTAAAACCATTACGGAGGGATACTGGGTTATGTCGTACAACCTGGCCTTGTCGGCGCCATCTACGGTATCGAGGCTTAGCAGATCAATATTTTTATCCGGATGTAGCCGCTTATAATCGCGCACGTAATCCAAAACCGTCCGCTCGTGGTCGCTATTAGGCCTATAAAGGATAACTGCTTTCATAAGCGGTAATTATAAACGATTAAGTCCCGTAATGGCTCAGCAAAATCGATAGGTCGGTAATATTCACCGTATTATCGCTGTTTAAGTCTCCGGTAGACGGCGTGCCGGCACCCCCGAAGTGGCTAAGTAATATCGACAGGTCGATGATGTCTACGCTGCCATCGCCGTTAAGGTCTCCGACTTTAGGCCCGGTAGCCGCCCCGAATTCATCGGCGCCGGCATCCGGCCCGGCCCCGGCCGGGCGGTTTTGGCCGTCAATATCTTTGGCTGGGAAATCCCCGGGATCGCCGGCATCAATAGCCGCCGAACCGGCCGTAAGGTGTAAATCCAGCGCCGTAGTCGCCGAATTTACATAATTTAAGGCAGCAGAATGTTTATCCGTCGCGCCGCAAGTTTGGTCGGTAAAGACATTGTGGCTATATATAATTCCGCCGCTTAAAGTCGGACAATGCGCGGAAGTTCCTGCCGGAGATGGACCGGTATTGCCTACAAATTGAGTGCCCGACGCGCTAGCGCAAGCCAGACTCACCCCTTCGCTTACGAAACTATTATAGCGAAATTTAAGATTAGTACAGGTCTGGATAACCGGGTTTTGGGTACTGATATCAAAGAACGCGCCACCGCCGGCCCCGGAAACCGGATCGCCAAACCAGTTATTTTCAAATGTAATGTCATGCGGATCGCCGGGATCGGTCAGCACATTAGTTATAAATATTACGGCCGTATTGACTAAGATATTACGGAATTTAGAATTACGGACAGTTAAATTGCTGACGCCTACTTCCACCCGGAGACCTTCAAAGTGGTCCGTGGATACGGCATGGGAAATATCGTGGAAATCCACGCCATCGAACAATACATTGGTTAGCGGGTTACTAGTTCCCTCGATTGTAACGGCGCTGGCTAAACCGGAAGAGGCAACATAGTTGCCGATACTGCCGCCAATTATTGAAAGATTAGTACCGGCATTGAAAAAAGCGCTTTGGGCAGTAATGTTTCTGAAAGTGACGTTGCTTGGAATAGGATTGGTGGCTGTACCGTTCCAGCCATAATCGCTGATTGTGCCATTTCGGAACTCGACATTGTTGGAATGAACCGTAATACCGGAGACCGTCGCCGAATTTTGCAAGTCAAATATTACGCAGCAACTGGGTTTAGTGCCGCTGACGGTTTGGCTGGGATAACTACCGGGCTGGACTATAACCGTGTCGCCGGCCGAGGCGACGGCATACGCCCGGTTAAAAGTTAAGCAAGGGGCCGCCTGTGAACAGGCATTGCTGTCATTGCCCGTGGTAGATACGTAAAAGTTAGTAGCCGCATAGCTGCGGTGGATAAAATAACCGCCTGCAGCAGCGAAAACTAATACTAAAACCAGTAGATTCATTGTAGAAAATTTGCCGATTTTAAAACTGCTGGATTTAGAAGTTTTTTTCTGCTTAGTACCGGTAATTTTCACTGTTATCTCAAATTGATGAAAGTTACGTATTTAATGCTTAAGTAAAAGTGTGCTGTAACCTGGCGCGTATGTCAATTAATTATACATTGCATAAATCTGGGATACATTAATTTCGCTCTTTGGCCATTAGACGCCAAAGTGGCTTAGTAATAATGACAGATCGGTGAGGTCGACTTTGCCATCGTTATTAAGGTCGCTGCTACCCGGAGTTGGCGACCCCCATTTGCTTAGCAATAATGACAGGTCAAAGATGTTCACATGGCCGTCCGAATTTAAGTCGCCCACTATTCCGGCCGTATTGTTGGCTACCGTAACTGTTACTGTGCCT
The DNA here is from genome assembly GCA_964460855.1 of uncultured Candidatus Saccharibacteria bacterium. GTDB lineage: Bacteria > Patescibacteriota > Saccharimonadia > Saccharimonadales > UBA10212 > CAYWQH01. Next base: position 26,176 of record CAYWQH010000007.1, on the reverse strand, counting down.
GTGCTGACATTCCCGGCGATATCCGTCGCCCTGACGTTTACGGCATGGCTGCCGTCAGCGGTTAAGGCGGTATTCCAGGCGGTCTGGAATGGCCCGGTGGTTTGGGTTGCCAGCAAACCGTTATCTATGAGGTATTCGACTTTTTGTAAGCCGCTGCCGCCGGAATTATCTGCCACTGTAGCGGCTATATTTACGCTGCCGCTTACTGTTTGGCTGGCGGTAGGCGATGTAATTTGGACGGTAGGCGGGGTTGAATCAGAACAGTTTTGGCCATTACCGCTTGGCACGCAGGTATCAGACAGCAGCAAAACCCGGTCGAGCTTAACACCAGCTTCATGGCCGATCATCGTTAAAGTATGGTTGCCGGCGGTTAACGTGGCGCTGGTATGCGTAGTAGTAGACCCGCCCTGGTAATCCAGCCACGTCCAGGCATTGGCCGGAATACTCGTAGAATCGCCAACCAATATCGGGCAGCCGCCGTCTATCTGCAGATAGTATGAATTATTGGTAGTATCGGGCGCCATAATCCGGCTCCAGACATGGTAAGTACTGCCGGCAGGTACGCTGACAGTTTGGGTGACCACGCCCAAAGTTGTAGGTACGCTGCAGCTGGGCGGTATAGATACCGTTACTGTTACAGCCGCCGATGTAGTTATCTGGTTGGCAGTATCATAAGCTTTGGCCGTTAGCGATTGGCTGCCCGAAAGCTTGCTGACATCCCAGCTAAAACTGAATGGCGCGGCCGTATCCGTATTCAGAAGCGTAGTGCCAGAATAAAACTCAACTTTAACCACCCCATGGTCGTCGGCGGCATTAGCCGAAACGGTCACCGGGCTGGTAGTTAAGGTGGTACCGGCGGCGGGCGCGGTAATACTAACAGTTGGCGGGTTGTCGGGCGGCGGCGGCGTGCAGCTTGTACCGCAGCCGTTAAAGAAGCTCAGTAAGCTCGGCGCCTGCGACAAGTCACCCCAAAAAGGTAAGCCCAGCATCTCAGCCCAGCTCCGGGTGGCGGCTATATGGCCAATGGGGTTGCCTGCTGGCACCGGAACTTTAGAGCCGGGAGCCACTGACGGGGCCAGCAGCACGTTTGGCGTCGGCGTGTCTTCGTCCCATAAGAAATAAATTGCCGTGTCGCCAGATTTATACTGGGCGCTGTCCAGCAACGGCGTTAAGAAGTTCTTAGCCCAGGTATCGCCCGACGAAATAGAATTGTCGTGCATGTTGGAACTATTGGTTGGCAATATAAATGAGAAGTTCGGTAAGGTACCGTTATTAACGTCGGTCATGAAGGTACTTATCGGCACGTCGTGGGCATTGCAATAGGCGGCGCTCAGATCGGAAAAATATCGGATCGGGTCGTGGTAGGCACCGCTAAAGTTAGAACTGGCGCAAGGCGTGGCGCTGGCCGATCCTTCGTAATAGTTTTTAGCGGTTTTGCCGGCTTTATTTATTTCGTCATAAATGTTCTCAACGGCCGTTTGGGTGCCATAAGTATCGTCTTTCAAACCATGGACGCTGGGCGACACGCCGCTGGTTAAGGTGGCATAGCTGGGTTTGCTGTTATAGTTGCCATCGGTCGCGCCGTTGACTTTAAAGTTGGCGTCGTGCCAGTTGTTTTTTGGAGCCGTACCGGTAGTGCCGCTATAAACCGTGCCGCACTTGGTTGCCAGGCCGTTAATAAACGGCGCGGTTGACGCGACCGAACTGCCGATAACCTGGGCGTAAGTTTTATTTTCGAACATCAATACAATTACGTGGTTCCATTTGGCCGGGGCGGGATTACCAACACAGGGTGTAGTAGAGCTGGGCGTAGCAGCGTAAGCTTTAGGCGAGTTTTTATACTCGTGTTGGTATGCAGCAACGGCTAAGCCAACCAGCATAACTGCTGATAGCGCGCTTATGCCCAGCCATTTTTTATTTGTTGCTGATATTAATTTCATAGGCTGTTATGAAGGATATCCAGGTAAGTGCCGAAGCCGCTGGCTGTAGACCAATCCGTAGCTGACTCGGTGGCGGTACCTTCCCCCCACTCGTTAAAGGTTGTAATCAGCTGCCAGGTGGCACCCGAGGCTTTCATGGCGTTGACGTTTTGCTGGAATGTAGTCGGGTCGCGGGCCAGCCGCGGCGCTGCTTCGTCGGCCCGCCAAAAACCGGGGCTGACAGTATACGAATATGGCCTTTGGTCAGAAAATGCCGTAGCCGGACCATATTGGTGCCAGGAAGACGGCTGGTTGGCACAGGTTTTATAGCCGGTAAACACTTTAAGTACTATGTAGAAATTTTTACCGGTATTGGCCTGGTTCCACTTGTCGGTAATCGCGCAGGTATTGTCGTTGGCCGAAGCGTTATAAACGAACAGCACCGGTTTGCCCCCGACGTGGGCGTAGCTGGGGTTGCTGGCATAATTGGCCGTTATATAATCCAGGTCCGACTGTATTTCGGCAACCGTAGGGTCAGCCTGGCCTTCTTTTTCGTAGTACAAAGCCCATTTAACCGGCGAACCTAAAGCCGCCGTACGATTCATTAGCAGAGGTATGCGGGTGTTTTCGCTATGCGTGCCGCTACCCCACCAAGAAGCTATGCCGACCTTAATTTTGGCGTAATTCAAAGCCTGGATATGGCTGTCTACCACGCTTTGGGTAGAAGAGTCATAGTAACCGAGCGTGGGCGTATAAGATACATGCGCGCCATTAACTACCCAGGTTTCTGGGAACCAGGGATAGTAAAAAGCGGCGGTGGCCGGCAAGGTAACGTCGCTGCCGGTGGCAACGGTGCCGCCAAACTGGACGTATTTACCGCCCGAGGCATTGGCGTCGCTGCCGACAACTGCCGGGGATGTAACTGTGCCGTTTTCGGGTTCTATGGCGGCCGAAAATCCAGATGCGAAACTGCGGATTAAAAGTATAGAACCGATAATGGCGAAAATGCCGGCAAATACTAACAGCCGGGTCCTGGAAAACCGGTCAGCGCGAATTTTTTTAAGCTTTTTAGACAGCTTTTTAGCCATCAACACCTCTTAAGCTATTACTCTTAAGCTAAATTATAATCCCCACTTCCCCTTGTTACAAACCTAAATTTACACAAAAAATTAAGCATGAACCGTCAATTTACCCAGATTAGTGGTAATTGCACTTAAAAAAGTCTCCTGAACCTTGATCTATCAGTGCTCAGGAGACTTGGATGATTTCGTTTTTTAACTGCAGCCGGTAGTTGACCCGCAACTGGTACAGACATAGCAGCTGCCGGCCCGCTGGGTACGGTTGCCGCAGTTGTAGCATAACGGCGCCGTATCATCTTGCCGGGCAGACTTAACCGGGCTCTTGGTTTTATCTTTCGCTGGTTCCGGAGCCTTGGGCGGTGATACTTCCAAAACCTGGGCGCTAACCTGGGTATTTGCATTAGCCGCCGCTGCCGGTTCTTCTTCGGTAAGCAAACTGGTTTGGTCGTCGGGCATGTCGTCGATACTGGCCATACCTAACTCTAACCGGTCGTCAAAGCTTAGGTAATCCATAGCTAGGCGCCTAAAAATGTAGTCCGTAATTGAGCTGACAATTTTAATATCGGGATCGTCGGTCAGTCCCGAAGGCGCAAAACCGGTGTTAATTAACCCCTTAACGTAACTGCGCAGCGGTACGCCGTATTGCAAACCATGGCTAACGGCGATGCCAAAACTGCCCAGTAAACCGGACAAAGTCGAGCCTTGCTTAGACACATTAATGAACAGTTCGCCAGGCGAGCCGTCTTCGTATTCGCCAACGGTAAAGTAGCCTTTTAAGTCTGCTACCTGGAATTCGTAGGTTTTACTGCTGCGGCGGCGCGGCATTTCGCGCTTAAAGGCCCCTTTGATGATGATGCCTTCGTGGGCCGGCGCCAGGGCCTGGCTAACCATACTGGTTACGTCAGTTACGGCTGGCGCGGTTTCGGCGGCCGGTTCTTTAGCGCCTTCTTTTTTGGCCATCGACAAAGGCTGGGCAACTTTGCAGTTGTCACGGTAAATAGCTACCGCTTTAAGGCCCATCCGCCAGGCGTCGATATGGATCTGCTCAACATCTTCAACCGATACGTCTTCCGGCATATTGACCGTTTTGCTGATAGCGCCGGATATAAAAGGCTGGACGGCCGCCATCATTTTGACATGGCCAAGGTAATGGATCGGGTTGTCGCCCATCGAGCAGGCAAACACGTTTTCGTGCTCTTTCTTGAGATGCGGGGCGCCCATTATGGTTTTTTCGACGTCGATATAGTTAACGATATCTTCAACTTGGGCCTTGTTATAGCCCAGGGCTTTAAGGGCCCGCGGCACGGTTTGGTTGACGATGCTCATGGTGCCGCCGCCAACCAGCTTTTTTACTTTTACCAAGCCCAAATCGGGCTCAATGCCGGTAGTATCGCAGTCCATCATTAATCCGATAGTGCCGGTAGGCGCCAATACGCTGGCCTGGCTGTTGCGGACGCCGTAGCGCTCGCCAAGCTCAACGGCCTCATCCCAAGTAGTAGCGGCGGCGCTCAACAGCTCCTCGGACACCATAGAAGGATTTATAGCGTTTACCTGGTCGCGGTGCATACGCAGCACCTTGTTCATGGCTTCGCGGTCGTTATGGTAGCCGGCAAACGGGCCGACCCGCCGCGCCATTTTTGCGCTGGTCACATAAGCATGCCCGGTCATCACGGCCGTCACGGCGGCGGCTTGGGCACGGCCTTCTTCAGAATCGTAAGGCAGGCCCTGGGCCATCAACAGCGCGCCTAAGTTGGCGTATCCGATGCCTAATTCGCGGTATGCCCTGGCATTCTTAGTTATATTCTTTGTCGGGTAGGTTGAGTAGCCCACCAGGATTTCCTGGGCCATAAAGATTACTTCTACCGTATGTTTGAAAGCTTCGATATCAAATGAGTTATCGTCGCGCAAATACTTTAGAAGGTTGATAGAAGCTAAGTTACAGGCCGAGTTATCTAGATGCATGTATTCGCTGCAGGGGTTACTGCCGTTTATCCGCCCGGCGTTAGGCGCCGTGTGCCAACGGTTAATGGTAGTGTCGAACTGCATGCCGGGATCGGCGCATTCCCAAGCCGCTTCGGCGATTTGCCTAAAAAGCTGTTTGGCCTTAACGGTTTTTACTACCCGCCCGTCTGTAACGGCGGTTAAATCCCAGTCTTTGTCATCGATTACAGCCTGCATAAAGTCGTCGGTTACCCGTACGGAGTTGTTGGCGTTCTGATATTGCACGGAGAAAGAATCTTTGCCGTCCAGGCTCATATCAAAGCCGGCTTCTTGCAGCACCCTGGCTTTGCGCTCTTCCAGTGCTTTGCTCCAGATAAAATCTTCTACGTCAGGGTGGTCGGAATTTAAAATGACCATTTTGGCTGCCCGCCGGGTTTTGCCGCCGCTTTTGATTGTGCCGGCGCTGGCATCAGCGCCGCGCATAAAGCTGACCGGGCCTGATGATGTGCCGCCGCTGCCGCCTAACTTCTCATAAGAGGAGCGCAGCGGGCTTAAGTTTAGGCCGGCCCCGGATCCGCCTTTAAAAATCATTCCTTCTTCTACATACCAGTTCAAGATAGATTCAATATTGTCTTCGATGCCCAGTATAAAGCAGGCGCTGGCCTGCTGGGCCCGGCTGGGGACGCCAATGTTAAACCACACCGGCGAATTAAAGGCCGCGCGTTGGGTAGCCAGGATATATTTAAGTTCTTCTTTGTAGTCGTTAGCTTCAGCTTCGGTTTCGAAGTAATCCTCTTGCAGCCCCTGGCGGGTAATCGTATTGGCTACCCGGTCGATCAATTGCTTCAGCGATGCTTCGCGGTCGTTTTTGCCGGGCGTGCCGGTAAAGTACTTCTGGGCCACAATGTTAATGGCGTTTAGCGACCAGCCATTAGGAAATTCCACGCCTTTTTGTTCGAAAACCGCTTTGCTGGTCATCGGGTTAGTAATAATCGAGTCGCGTTTTACCCAATCCAACAGCTCATAAGCTGTTTGTTTAGGTTTAGTAAAAAAACGCTTGACCCCTAAGCTTGTAGCTTGCGCCATAATAATACCCTCACTTAAGTTAATTTGTATTTTTAAATAGTTTTTATTTAGAGTCGGCCCGCGTGCCCTGTCTCACTTGCAGGATAGGCGATGTGCTCCCCTAGACAACCTTAATATTAGCGGCAAAAGTCGCCCAGGGCAACACACAAAATCAGGCTTTGCGTTGCCGGAATTGAGATAATTCTTTTTCGAAACTCGAAATGTTTTTAAAGTTCCGGTAAACGCTGGCGAACCTTACGTAAGCCACTTCGTTCAAGTCGGCTAAGTGGTCCATAACCAGCTCGCCGATATCTACCGATGAAACCTCCGGGTCGCCGCGGGCATAAAGCTCGCGTTCTATGTCAGCCACGAAAGCCTCCAGCTGCATATTGGTTACCGGTGTCTTTTCGATTGCCCGCTGCAAACCGCTAAGCAATTTTTCGCGGTTGAACAGCTGCCGGTCTCCATTGCGCTTTACAACTACCAGGTTGGGCCGCTCGATACGTTCGTAGGTAGTAAATCGGTACTGGCAATGCAGGCATTCGCGCCGGCGCCGAATCGCATCACCATCAGCTACGTCCCTTGATTCGATGACTTTACTTTCTACAGATTGGCAATGCGGGCATTTCATAGTTTTTTATCTCTTTCTAGCAATTATTGCAAGGTTCTTATCACTATATATAGTGTATACAGCAAGTATATTAACGCTATTTATGGAGCTTAGGCAAGCTTTTATATGCTGTATTAAATACAAACTGCTAATCTTTACTTCGTTTTTTCAAACGGCGTAAAAACGATGGTTTTTCCAACTCGGCTTCTTGGTCGTCAGAGGGCAAATTAGTATCTGACTCGGCTTCTTTGTCGGGCAAAGCCCAGATATTTGGCACGTCGTCTTCTTCTTTATGGAATTCGGCGTGAAGCTGGGCGGCATCAGTTTCTTTTTCGAGGTCCATGTCGATGTCGGCCATGGCTTTATCATCTACCGATGTAACTTTAGCCGGTTGGGGTGCCTCTGCTTTACGTTCTTCTTCTTTATAGTCCGTTTCAGGCGCCGATACCCGCCGCACCGAGCTGCGGTTGCTGTAGTAAGAAGCTTCAAAACCGGTGGCGACTACCGTAACAATAATTTCACCGTCCAGGTCAGGATTAATTGTTGCACCAAATATGATATTAGCTTCGGGATCTGCGGCAGTTGTAATGGTTTCTGCCACGGTATTTATCTCATGCATGGACATATCGTGGCCGCCAATGACATTAAACAGTATGCCGCGGGCGCCATCTATGGATACTTCCAATAATGGTGAGGCAATAGCCTGCTGCGCGGCTTCCACGGCCCGGTTTTCGCCGCTGGCCCGGCCGATACCCATCAGTGCCGACCCGGCGCTGGCCATAACCGTTTTTACATCGGCAAAGTCGAGGTTAATCAGGCCGTGCACGGTTATCAGGTCAGATATGCCCTGGACCCCTTGGCGTAAAACATCGTCGGCAACTTTAAAAGCTTCTAGCAAAGGCGTCCGCCGGTCTATGGTTTGGAGTAAGCGGTCGTTGGGAATAATTATCAGTGTGTCTACATTGCGGCGTAAGTTATCGATGGCCGCATCGGCATTGCGCCGGCGCTTTTCGCCCTCGAAGGCAAATGGTTTGGTGGCAAAGCCTACCACTAAGGCACCGCTTTCTTTGGCGGCTTTGGCTACGATGTGGCCGGCACCGCTGCCGGTACCACCGCCCGCCCCGATTGTCACGAATACCATGTCGGCGTCTTTTAATACGTCGGCGATTTCTTCTTTGGATTCCTCGGCGGCTTTTTGGCCGACAGACGGTTCGGCGCCGGCGCCCAATCCGCGGGTTGTTTCTTTGCCGATATGGATTTTACGGTGGGCCCGGCTGTGGTGCAAAGCCTGGGCATCGGTGTTTACGGCAATAAATTCAACGCCTTCAATTCCGGCGTCTACCATCCGGTTAATAGCCGCGCCGCCGGCACCGCCGACACCTACGACTTTTATCAGCGCAAAAGTCTCTACCTCTGGCACTACTTGGGGCATAAATTAAAAACTCCTATCAGCTAGATTATACTTTAAGGCTGGCTATAGATGCAAAATAAATACTCAGGCTAAAAACGCCCTGAAGCCAACATCAAAAAATCGAACAATTAAAGTACTCCCGGGCCAAATTTAAGATTGCTGCTTATTTCTTTTGAGTAAACTTTTAACCGAATTTTGAATATTACCAAAAATTTTATTACCGAATTCGGGCATTTCAGCCGGCGGGCCAAGCAGCATATCCAGCATCATTAAGCCAACTGGCGTGGCGAATGTCTGGTCGTCCAGGCCGTCCACTACCCTTTCAATATGTTTCCAGCTGCCCAGCCGGGCTGGCAGCTGCATTTGTTCTTTAGTAAATTCCACCATTCCCGGGATTTTGGAACCGCCGCCGACCAGCACGATGCCGCCCGGCAATTTTTTCGATTTTTGGACTTTTTTAAGTTCCTTATCGGCGAATTCCAACAATTCTTCCATGCGGGCTTCGACGACCATATACATAAGTTTGCGGTCAAAGTGGTGCTCGATGCCGTCCTTTAATAATGATGTCTCGCCCCGGGGGTTACCTATCAGGGTTGCTTGCTTGATTTTGATGGTCTCGGCTATATCAAGTTCGGTTTTTAGGCCGATAGCCAGGTCGTTGGTTACGTGCATGCCGCCCATCGGGATTACCGCCACGTGTTCGATTTCGCCGTCTTCGATGACTACCAGGTTGGTAGTAGAAGCGCCGATATCCAGCACAGCCGTGCCCGATTCTTTCTGCTTGCGGTCGAGGGTCGCTTCGGCGGCGGCCAAGCCCGAGACCGTGCGGTGAGCCGCCGTTACTTCGGCTTTTTGCAATACTAAATCGAGGTTTTTCAGGGCCGGCGTGGAGGCAACGACAATTTCCGTATCAACTTCCAGACGTACGCCGTGCATGCCAATCGGGTCTTTAATGTTGTCCTGGCCGTCCAGATGATAATTTTTAGCAAACACCTGGATTATTTCTTTGTTAGGCGGCAATTGGACGATCGTGGCCGCTTCTTCCACCCTAAAGCGGTCTTCGGCGGTAATTTGCCGGTTGGCCGAGCTAATGGCAATCACTCCCTTAGAGCCCAAACCCTGGACGTGCGCGCCATTAATATTGACCGTAGCGGTCTTTATCTGCCGGCCACTCATCCGCTCGGCTTCGTTGGTAGCATTAATTACAGCTTGGGCGACTTCGTCGGTATGGGCGATGTTGCCCCGGCGCATGCCGCTATTTTCAATTTCGGCGTAACCGATAATACTTGGCTTCATGGCTTCCAGGCGTAATTCGCCCACGACGCAGCGGACAGCCGTGGTACCTATATCAATACCAACAAAGTACGAAATTTGTTGTTCGTTCATCAAGAGAAGTATAGCGCTAATAGTTTAATGCTGGCAAGTCAAGGGGTGATAACAATTAGGCTTTGGTGAGGATTTCGGCCGGGCCTTCGGTTATTAATACGGTATGCTCAAAGTGGGCGGCGAGCGAACCGTCCCTGGTTACGACCGTCCAGCCATCTTTATTTATATTTACCTGCCAGCCGCCTAAAGTAGCCATTGGCTCAATGGCGACCGTCATGCCCGGCTGCAGGCGGAAACCGGCGCCTTTTATGCCGTAATTGGGAATGTTGGGGTCCTCGTGCATGCCGTGGCCCACGCCGTGGCCGACTAAATCCCTGACAATACCGAGTTTGTGGCTGTCCAGTTCTTTTTGGATGGCGGCGGCTACGGTACCTACCGGTGTTTCGCCATTGATAGCGGCAATTCCGTCATATAATGCTTTTTCCGTAGACCGCATTAAAGTTTTAATATCTTCAGGCTCATTGCTTCCTATATATACGGTTGTGGCGCTGTCAGTTATTAACCCTTTGTAAACCACGCCTAAATCGATACTTACTATATCGCCTTGCTTAATAACCCGGCTGCCAGGAATGCCGTGCACCACTTCGTTATTAACCGAAATGCAAGCGACATCCGGAAAGCCGTTGTAACCTAAAAATGCCGGGCGCACGCCAAAGCCTTTTAAATCCAGGGCGATGCTGTCGGCCAGCTCCTTGGTTCGCATACCGGCGGCGGCTTTAGCCCTGGCATTAATTAAAGACTGGGCCAAAATTTTAGCGCCATGGCGCATCGCTTCAATTTCGCTAGCCGATTTTATATAACTTTTCACTTTTGCAGGGCCTGGATAATTCTTTGCTGGACTTCTGCGATAGTACCGCGGCCGTCGATGTCGTAAACCGGCACGCCATTTTCGCTTAGGTAATCTTTAATTGGCCGGATGGACTTATCGTATTCCTGCATACGGATTTGAATGGCCGCCTGGTGGTCGTCGTGCCGGCCGCGTTTGGCTAACCGCTCAGCCACCACTTCCGGCGGTACGGCAATGTTAATTATGGCGTCAATATTAAAAGCTCCTTGACGGATTTTTTTAACCAGCCACTGGGCCTGGTATAAACTGCGCGGAAAACCCTCGATAATTATTTGCTTGGCTTCCGGGCCCTGTGAGCCTAATTCGGGCTCAAGCAAACGGATGGTTTCGTTATCATCAAGCAACTGCCCGGCTTGCAGTATTTGTTTTATATGGTCCTGGTTTTGGCGCCTCAGCAGTTCGCCTACCGACAGCCAGCTGCAGCCGAGCGTTTTAGCCAATTGTTCGCCCTGGACGCTTTTGCCGGCGCCGGTTACGCCAATTAAGATTATCACTTTATTTTTCCAGTTCTTCTTTGGCAATCCGGGCGGCGGCTGCGCCGTCGACCTGGCCGGGAAACCGGCCGCGGATGGCACCAATCACCTGTCCGATCATTTTTGGTTCCCGACTGGGCAGTTTGGCTACTTCGGCCTTTACCGCTTCCCTCAGCTGCTCTTCGCTGATTTGTTCTGGCAGGTAGGCTTGGATTAGTTTGGCTTCGGCCAATTCGCTGTCTGCTTTTTCGTTATTGCCGCCTTGGCGGAACAGTTCGGCAGCTTCTTGGCGTTTTTTTAACTCGCGGCCAAAAACTTTAGCAATTTCTTCGTCACTTAAGCCGGACTCTTTTTTGCCCAAAGCCACTTCTTCGTATAAAACGGCGCTTTTTAAGCCGCGCAGCGCCATAGCTTTTTGTTTTTCGCCGGCCAAAAGCGCAGCTTTTAAATCACTTTCTAGCTGCTGCTTGATCACTGGTTATCTACCGAGTTTAATTTTCTTGGCTTTTTGCAATTTGCGTTCGCGCCTGACAATTGCCTTAAGGCGGCGTTCGCGCTTGCTCATCGGTTTTTCAAAATATTGGCCCGATTTAACGGTCATAACAACGCCGGATTGCTGCACTTTGCGGGTAAAACGGCGCAGCAGGTTTTCGACGGACTCTTTAGAATCTTTGCGGGTAACTTGTATCATAACCTGAATATTGTACGATAACAGATACAGATTGGCAAGACTGCCTTACATGACTATTTAACCTCGCATTTGGATGCAGCGCTAGGAGCCGGCGAAGCGCGGACCGAAACGTATTTAACATACGTTGAGGGAGCACTGGAGCTGGCGACAACGCGATGCGCCAAAAAACCGCCTGAAACCATGCTTTGCTTGGTTGGCAGGCGGTTGGTGCGTGGTTAAAGCTGGTTCTTTTTTTGGTTCATTCGCTGCGATTTAAGTACAATGCTTTGCAACTCTTTAAAAATGGCGAAGTGCTTATTGGTATGGTAAATCTTGGTATTGCCCTGGCGCTCCGAAATTAAAAAGCCGATTTTCTCCAAGCGCTTTAATTCGCGCTGGATATTGCCGGCGTCCTCTTTGATAAGTTTGGCCAGGCCCCGGACGTGGGTTTTAAAATCAGGATATTTAGCATAGACAACTATGATTTTGCGCCGGACCCGAGAAGTGATAAAGACATCTAACATAAGCTTGATTATTGTTATTCGAACAACGATAAGTATAGCGCATCGCCAGATTGGTTGGCAAGTTATAATGAGGAAATGCCCGCCCCTAAATACTACGAGGTGCTGATAGCCGACAGTAAATACCGCGGAGACGAAGCTTTAACTTATTCTTCGGATACCGATCTGGCCGAAAATACGGTCGTTACCGTGCCTTTGCTGCAGCGCAGGGTAACTGGCTTTGTATCTAAAAAAGTCCGCAAGCCTGGCTTTAGGGTCAAGCCGGTAATCCAGGTTAATTCCAGCGCCTTATTGCCTGCCCATTTAATAAGTCTGGCTAAATGGATCCAGTTTTATTATGCCTGCAGCCTGGGCGAAGCGCTGCGCCAAATCGCCCCGACTAAACCTAGCGTCCGGACGGTAAATTTAGTCCAAAAGCAGATAGATAAATCCCAATTGGCAATTGAGCTTAACCTTCCACTCACTGCAGACCAGGCGGCTGCCTTAACGGCCATCGCCAGTTCGCAGTCGCACACCATTTTATTACACGGCGAAACCGGCAGCGGTAAAACCAGGGTTTATGCCGAGCTGTGCAAGCGGGCGATTGAAGATAAAAAATCGGTAATTGTGCTAACTCCCGAAATCGCTTTAACCGCCCAGCTGTTGATGATGCTCAGCGACCTGCCGGTGCCCTTATATGTATTGCACTCCAACTTAACGGCCGCCCAGCGCAAAAAAATCTGGTTCCAGGTATTAGAATCAACCGGACCGCTAATTGTTATCGGGCCGCGCTCAGCCCTGTTCGCGCCGGTACGCCACCTAGGATATGTAATCGTCGATGAAGCCCACGAACCCTCTTATAAGCAGGAACAAACTCCCCATTACCACGCCAACCGGGTGGCCAGCAAACTCGCCGCCTTAACCGGCGCTAAAGCTATATTAGGCACCGCTACGCCGCTGGTTACCGATTATTACCTGGCAAGCCAGAAAAATTCGATCGTCCGGATGGTTATGCCAGCCGTTACCAGCGACCACCCCAAGCCGCAAATTAAATTGGTTGACCTGCGCGATAAAAGCCAGCTTACAAACTATCCTTTTTTGTCCAAACCTATGGTCGAGACAATAAAAAGCGCCTTAAACGAAAACCGCCAGGCGCTGGTATATTTAAACCGCCGCGGGACTGCCAGGCTGGTTTTTTGCACCAATTGCGGCTGGCACCTTACCTGCCAGAACTGCGACGTTCAGCTCACCTACCACAGCGACCTGCATGCCGCGCTGTGCCACATTTGCGGTTTCCGACAGGTTCCGCCAACCAGCTGCCCGCAATGCCAAAACCCGGACCTGATTTACAAAAACATCGGCACTAAAACGGTAGCCGACGCCCTTAGCCGTTTTTTCACCGACGCGGCTATCTTGCGCTTCGACAGCGATAACCGCCCCGAAGAACGTATAGAAGCCCAGTATGGAAATTTAAAAGACGGTAAAGCCGATATTATTGTCGGCACCCAAATCCTGGCCAAAGGTTTGGATTTGCCCAAGCTGGGCATGGTAGGCGTAATCGCCGCCGACTCTTCACTGTTTATACCTGATTACACGGCCGACGAACGGACGTTCCAACTGCTGTATCAAGTTCTAGGCCGGGTCGGCCGCGGCCACACCCGCGGCCAGGCAGTTGTCCAAACTTACAATACCGACAATCCAATACTACAGGCAGCCATAAACCGGAACTGGCATAATTTTTACGAACAAATATTAATAGAGCGCCGGGCTTTTCGATTTCCGCCATTCAGTTATTTGTTAAAACTGACCTGTAAGCGACGCACACGGGGCGGCGCCGAAAAAGCCGCCGCCCAGCTGCACCATAAAATCAGCCAAAAATGGGGCCGCCATGTGCAAATTATCGGGCCCTCACCTTGCTTTTTAGAAAAGCGCAATAATGCTTATTATTGGCAGATCGTTATCAAAAGCAAAGACCGGGCTAACTTAGTTGCCATCGCCCGGGCCGTTCCGCCTAACTGGACGGTAGATATTGATCCGATGCATTTGCTTTGACCAAACATAGCCAACCGATAGCCCCTAAGCTATACTGGTAAAAAATTATGACCAGCAAAGATAATATCATTTCGTTGCCGAATTCCCGTTTGCGGCAAAAATCAGAACGCGTCGGCGATATTTCGCCGGAAATTAAGGGCATCATCGAAGATATGAAGGCCGCTACGCTGGATTGGGAAGACAGCCGACAGCATGAAGTCGGCGTGGCTTTAGCCGCCGTCCAGATTGATAAGCTCTACCGCATAATCATTATCCGCGACGATTTTAATGACAAACATAACCGACAATTTACAGTGTTAATTAATCCCGAAATTACTAAACTGGAAGGCGCCGTAGAAGAAGATTACGAAGGCTGTCTTAGCGTGTCGAATTTATACGGCCGGGTGCCGCGCCATACTAAAATCAGGGTCAAGGCCATGGATGAAAACGGCCGGCCGGTTAAATTTAAAGTCAGCGACTTTTTAGCCCGGGTTTTCCAGCACGAAATCGACCATTTAAACGGCGTGATGTTTGTCGACCACATCAAAGGCCGCCGCGACGCCTTTTACCGGCTAAAAGACGACGGAAAATTAGAAGAGCTAGATTATGACAAAGATGTTGCCCAAGCTGATATTTTTCGGTAATGAATGCCTGGCTACCGGCGTAACCAGCCAAGCGCCAGTTTTAAACGGCTTAATCGAAGCCGGATACCCGGTTTTAGCTTTAATTAATAACGCCCGGGCTGTCCAATCGCGGCGCCAAACCCAGTTCTCCGTCGAATCAGCAGCCGCACAAAACAACGTACCGGTATTTAAATCTTTAGAAAACGCGGAATTGCTTAAAACTGTTAATGAGCTGCAACCGGACATTGGCATATTAGCCGCTTACGGCCGGATAATTCCAACCGACTTAATCGCGCTATTCCCTCACGGCATAATTAATATCCACCCATCATTATTGCCGAAACACCGCGGGCCAACGCCAATCGAGAGCGTCATTTTAAGCGGCGACAACCAAACTGGAGTATCAATAATGAAGCTAACTTCAGAACTTGATGCCGGGCCGGTTTACGCCCAAAGCACCCTGCCCCTAAACAGCCGTGAAACCAAGCAGCAGTTGGCCGATAAGTTATTGGAAACCGGCCGGGCGATGTTGCTGGACCTGCTGCCTCGTATTATCAATGGCAGTGCCGTAGCCGTGCCGCAAGATGTCTCCAAAGCTTCTTATGATAAACCGATCACCAAAGCCGACGGCCAGCTGGATTGGCATAAACCGGCTGAACAGCTAGAAAAAGAAATCCGGGCTTATGCCGGCTGGCCCAAAAGTTATGCCAGTTTTGGCGGGCTGGACGTTGTAGTTACTGCGGCCCATACGGATGAATCTGCCATAAACGAGGGCCTGCTTGATACTGCGGGCAACCTGTTAAAAGTCGGCACTTCCCAAGGCAGCCTGGTAATCGACCGGCTGGTGCCGGCCGGCAAACAAGAAATGACCGGCGCGGCTTTTATAGCCGGATATAAAGATAAATTAAGCGGCTTGTGAATGGCTGCCGGCTTGAGCCGGCGGGCCGTCCAGCTCGGCCATGGTAGCGGCCATAATGGCAGGTGACTGGTCTTTAATTTCGGTTTTTAGCTTATCGAGTTCTTCGGCGACAACATCTTTATAATTTGGGAAGTTTTTTTCCAGCCATTTAAGGGCGGTATATTCCGGCAGCACTTTATCGGGCGCTAAACCCTGTTGCTGGGCGGCCGAAACCTGGTTGACGTAGTCCGGCTGTTGCTGCCATCCGGGCAAATGGTTATCTAAATATTGGCGGGCATAGTCTAAATCACCGTCTATAAAACGCTCGAATTCATCCAGTTGTTCGTCGCTCATTTTTTCGGCCAGCCGCATGCCTACCCGCATTTCGAGCGTCTGGTAAATATGGGCCAGCATCTTGTTCTTTTCGGCTACCGGCAATTGCCCCAGTCCGAGCTCTTCAAGCAAATTGTTATCAAGTTTGAACACTTTTATCTGGCCTCTTAGCTTACGTTTATCTTAACAAAATTGCCGGGGCAAGTTAAATCACTTCCTGTTATAGAAGATGTCATAAAAGATTTTTAATTGCCGCTTGTTCATCGAGCCGTAAATCCGGATATCGGAACTACCTTTCGGTCCCCGTTTAAATACTCCCCGCAAACCGGGATGGTGGTATAACCTATCGTAAAGCTTGGAATGCTTATGCATAAACTTTTCGGTCTGTTCAGTTGTTATATGGCGATGTTCATGTATGCTACGCAACCTGGCAATTGCGCTTTCGCCACTTTCCCCATGTTTGGGTGTAAAGCTGCGCGGCAAAGAGTTTCGGGCATGCCTGGCAGTTTCAATGTGTTTGCCGGCCTCACCTTTATTACTAACTAAACTGGCTACTTCAGTTTTTGGCATTTTATCGCCGTGGCCGCCGCCCAGGTGTTGTTGGGCCGTATCGGCAATTTCGTGCAAGCCGCGGCGCCCCACCGATACGCCATAACGGTATGACACCATAGCTACAGCAATACCGCCGATAACAACGCCTGCTTTTATCGCCCTACTCTTTGTTTTGCTTTCTGTGTTTGCCTCGCTCTCATGCGAAGTACTGCCGCGTTGGCCAAAATCCATTATTTTGCCGTTAATTGATACGTAGGCCATCCGGCCCAATTCGGCTGGAGAATATTTTTTGAGCTTGTCTTTGGCTACCTCGTATTTTTCGTGTAAAGCTACTAGTAAGCCGCGATTCTTTTCCGGCATTAGCTCTTGAGCTTGCGTTTCCAGGCCTTCTATTAAAGCCATGGTGCGGTCCAGCTGCTCATTGCTCATATCGATTTGATCTACTTTATTGTCTGTGGCTTGCTTTAGCAGCATCTGAGCTAATTCCGGTTTTTCGTCCTTTATTGCCTGGCGGGCCAGCTTTAAGGAGTCGGACAAACTAAGTTCAGCTAATTGGCTTTCCAGGCTTAAAGAATTGCCTTGGTTAAAGGCTTCTTCTATGGTGTCGGCACTATATTCGGGGGCCGGCTCCATTTTAGCTAAAGATTCATCATACAAACGGTTTCGGTGCTTTTGGCCAGCTTCCCTTTGGGCTCTAATGTCTGCTTGCGGGTCATCTTCCGTAGGTTTGACATGCTTCTCCGACAAGCCTTTCATATGGTCACGGTAGGCTTCATATTCAGCCAACTTTTCGCTAATTGTGCCGTCGTCCATGGCGCTCATAATTTCATCAAGGGCAACGTCTCTTTGTTCGTCGGACAATGCTTTATCTATGGATACGATATCCGCGAATTTAGCGGCATCTTTAAGGCTGGCAAGTCTTTCTTGGGGACTGGGTTTGGGTTTAGCTTCCGCTGTTGATGGCAGTGCTTCAGCGGTTGGAGTCGCTACTTTTTCGGACATTTTTGGTTTTTATTTTAGTGATTACTACGCTTAAAGTAGCAATACAGAGGTCAATTGTCAATAATGCTTACGCCTGTTTTAAAGTGAGCGGGCTTTGGCTTCGCGGTTGTAAAACTTAATAACGTCGCCTTCCTGGACTTCAACTCTAGATTTACTGCTAAAACTGAGGCCGCACATTTCTCCGGCTACCACCTCTTTAGCTTCTTGCGGGCCGCGTTTTAAGCCTATAACTTCAAGGTCATCAGCAATTTTTTCTTCGCCGCGGGTTACGCTGGCCATGGCCGGCAAAGATAATTTGCCTGACTTAACTTCACCGCCGCATATAACTTCGGTTTTAGTGATCTTAAATATGCCTTTAACTTCCAAAGAACCAAGTTCGGTTTCGATAACTTCCGGCGATAGCATAGTTTCCAGCTCTAGTTTTACGTCATCTATAAGCTCATAAATGACGCTGTATAAGCGGACCGATACTTTATCGCGCAAAGCCAATTGCCTGATACTTGGCGGCAGCGATACGTGGAAACCGTAGATAATAGCTTTGCTGGTGGCCGCCATATGAATGTCGTTTTCGTTTACCACGCCAATGCCCGAACCTACTATCCGTACGGCCACTTCCTCGTTGGCTAAGGTTTTGAGGCTGTCAATTACAGAGGTCAATGAACCCTGTACGTCGGCTTTAACGATAATGTTCAACTCTTGTAATTCGTTACTGCGGTTGATAATGCGCAAAAGTTCCTGGCCGCTCATATTGGAGCTTTGGTTTTCGGCGCGGCGCGACTGGGCGGCGCCCACTGCCTGGTTACGGGCGGTTTTTTCGTCTTTGAGGGCAATAAATTCGTCGCCGAATTCCGGCAGGTTTTTTAAGCCGTTAATCCGCACCGGCGTAGACGGGCCAGCCGATTTTATCGGCTTGCCTTCGGAAGTTTCTAATGTCCGGACTTTGCCGTAAGAGCCGCCGGCGGCTATAAAATCACCTTGGTGCAGCGTCCCGTTTTCGACCATAGCTATTGCGATTGGCCCCCGGCCGGTTTCCATATGCGATTCAATTACTAAGCCTTGGGCCGGGCCATCCACATCAGCCTTCAGCTCTTCAACGTCGGCCACTAGCAAAATCATATCCAACAACTGCGGAATGCCTTCTTTGGTTTTAGCCGAGACCGGCAGCAAGATAATTTCGCCGCCCCACTCTTCGATAAGCAAATCGTTTTCAGCCAATTGCTGTTTTAAGCGGTTAATGTCCGCTTCGGGCTTATCCATTTTATTGGCGGCCACAATCATCTTTACGTTGGCCCGCCTGGCAAAACGGATGGCTTCTATGGTTTGGGGTTTAATGCCGTCGTCGGCGGCCACCACAATTACCACCAGGTCGGTCAGCTGGGCACCGTGTTCGCGCAATGCGGCGAATGCTTCGTGCCCGGGAGTGTCTAGCAGCGTCAGTAACCTGCCGTTATGGTCAATTTGAAAAGCCGATATGTGCTGGGTGATGCCGCCGGCTTCTTCCTTGACTACTTCAGCTCCTCGAATAGCATCCATCAGGCTGGTTTTGCCATGGTCAACATGTCCCATAAAAGCAACTACCGGCGGCCGGGCTACGGCCTTATCGCTAACCTGGCGGGCTTCGCGGTGGTTAGCCGGCGCTTCGTGCTCTTTGGCCTTGAGTTCAACATCAAGTTCCAGGTCGCTAACAATGATTTGGGCCGTTTCGTAGTCGATCCGCTCATTAACGGTTGCCATAATGCCGTTTTTAAACAGCTCGGTGATTACCCGGCTGACCGGCAGCATTAAAGCTTCGGACAGGGCGCCGACTGTGATGGCATTGTCAATTTCAATGGTTCTGGCCAATTCGTTAAACTCCTGGGCTTATTCCGGGCAACCGCTGCCGGCTGCGCTTATTTTACTTCTTTCAGGCTGAGCGCGATCTTGCGGTTTTCGGTATCGATATCAATTACTTTAAACTGTTTCTTCTCGTTAAGTTTAAAGATTTTTTCCGGGTCAATACCTTCGTCGTCGCTCATTTCCGAAACATGCACCAAAGCTTCTACGCTCGGTGATAGCTGAACGAATGCCCCGAACGGTGTAATACGGGTTATTTTGCCGTCTACAAGTTCGCCTTTTTTAAACTTCTTAACTTCCTCTAACCAAGGGTCTTCGGTCATTTGCTTGAGGCTAAGGCTTAAGCGGTCTTTGTCGATGGCGATTATTTTAGCCTCTACGGTGTCGCCGTTTTTAATGTATTTGCGGGGATCTTCTACCCGCTCCCATGATATTTCGGATATGTGGATCAAACCTTCGATGCCGTCAACATTTACGAAAGCGCCAAAATCTATTACGCCGGTAACGATACCTTTAACGACGTCGCCGACTTTAAGGTTCTCCAGCCGTGATTGCATATCGTCTTTAACGGCCTCTTTTTCAGAGAATATTAGCTTATTGTCTTTGCGGCTGACGTCTAAAATCCGGACGCGGATCGGCTTATTAACCAAAGAGTTAAGCTTTTGCAAAATTTCATCTTTATCGGCACCGGAAACACGCGGATAATGTTCGGCAGCCAATTGACTGACCGGCAAAAAGCCGCGGATGCCTTCCAGCTCCACTAACAATCCGCCGCGGTTGGCATCGTAGGCGGTAATTTCTATGATTTCCTGGGCTTCAAACAATCGCTGAAGCTCGTCCCAGCCGCGGTCTTTGGCGGCCCGGCGCATACTCAGCAAGGCATGGCCTTCATCCAATTCGGGGTCAACCACGCTGGCGGTTATGGTTTGGCCAGCTTCAATCGGGTTATGGCCGACTTCGCGGCGCATGACAATTCCGACCCCGTTGGGGCCCAGGTCTACCCATACTTCGTGTTTGCGTACGGACGTAACCATACCCTCCACGACATCACCGGTTTTAATATTTGGTATATCAACGGACGCGAGCAACTCGTCCATAGTTAGGCTCTTTGACATGTATTACATGCCTCCTTATAAAATATTTCCTTCGGGCGCATCCGAGCTAACCGGATAAATCCGGCACGCCTCAAATACACTCTCAAGATTACTGTCAATTGTAGTTAATTTAGCCGCTAATGTAAAGAGTACGTTATCTGTTAGGGCCCAAGCAGTAGCGTGATAGAATAGGAGCTAATAATGCTTAAATCGCCACACTTCCTGGCTATTGATGTCGGCGGCACTAAAACTTTGTTCGCCGTATTCGACCATAAAGGCAAGATCTTAGAAGAAATAAAGATCAAAACGCCTCAAGACTATGGCGGCTTTTTAGAAGCCGTTACCGAAGTTGCCGACAAAAAACTATCCAAATACGAAATCGAAAAATGCTGCTGCGCCCTGCCCGGCCGCATCGACCACAAGGCAAATGTTGTAGTCGGCTTTGGCAACCTGCCATGGCACGCCGTGCCGGTTAAGAAAAACCTGCAAAAAATTCTAGTTTGCCCGGTTATTATTGAAAATGACGCTAAATTAGCCGGCTTGTCCGAAGCCCATTTGGTAAAAGACAAGTACCGGCGGGTTTATTATTTAACGGTCAGCACCGGCATTGGCGGCGGTTTTATAGTAGACGGACTTATTGACCAAGATGTAATTGACAGTGAACCCGGGCAAATGATGCTGGAGTTCGAAGGCGACCTAAAATTATGGGAGCATTTTGCCTCCGGCCACGCGATTGTCCAGCGCTTTGGCAAAAAAGCGGTAGACATTAATGACAAGCATACCTGGCATATCATCGCCAAGGATTTAGCGGTTGGCGTTTACGAAATTATCGCCACCTTCCAGCCCGACGCCATTATAATAGGCGGAGGGGTCGGCACACATTTTAATAAATACGGTAAAATCCTACAGCATGAAGTCAGCAAGTTCGAGAGCCCAATTGTGCCAATACCGCCCATCTTGCCCGCCAGGCACGCGGAAGAAGCGGTAATATATGGCTGTTACGAACTCATTAAGCAGCAAACGCTTTAAATTTATACGCCAGCTTAAGCACGACTTCCCGCAGTTTAAATTTTTGCCGGGCCAAAAGGACTTTTGGTCGGCCCATACCAACACGATTACTTATGCCCAAAAAATCGAAGACAAAAACTTTAGCTGGTCTATTTTGCACGAACTGGCGCACGCTTTATTAGGGCATATTACTTACGGCTCCGATTTTGAACTAATAAAAATGGAAAGCCTGGCCTGGCAAAAAGCCGCAGAGCTAGGCCAAAAATATAATATTAAAATATCCGACGACCATATACAGGATTGCATGGATACTTACCGCGAATGGCTGCACCGGCGTTCGGCCTGCCCGGTTTGCGGCAGCCGTTCACCCCAATTAGACGCCCAAAATTATAAATGCCTAAACTGCAGCACTGAGTGGTCGGTTACCCAAAACCTGGCCCGCCCCTACCGGCTAAAAAGCCAAAAGTTAAAAGATTAAAGTTAAATGCTTGCCAAAACAAAAACACCCCTTGCGGGGTGCTTCTGTAAAAAACTGGATATTATTAAACAGTTTTTTTAGCAGTGCGGCGGCTAACGCGGCCACCCTTAGCGCCGGCTAAGCGGGCTAGTTCGCGATTAGCATAGAATCCGCCAGTGCGGCCAAGCTTACCACCTTGAGCGCCGATTTTAGCGTAAAAATCTTTGCCGTACTTCGCTTTGTTGGTTGCGGCAGCCTTAAGGCCACCAGCTTTAGTACCAGACATATTGTTTTTACTCCTATTAGGTTAGTCTCGCCAGATATAAAAAAAGAGCTCCCCGCCTTAGGCGGAAAACCCTCCTTTTTTATCTATCGAATACGCTTATGATACCACTACATTGTGCTCATGTCAATATTAATTAATCATAAATTATTTGAAGTGCTATTATTAAGCTAATGAATAAGCCGCATTCAGATCGAATAAAAGAAGAGCTCCGGCGGGCCGGTGTAAGTTCTTACGGTATGCGAAAATTCTCTATCCGCTACCTGCCAAAAATTATCGATAAAGACGAGCATATCCGCGGCGTGGTGTACGGTCGCTACACAGATTCGATGGGTACATTAAAATATAACGCCGGTAGCCTGGTAGCTACCGATAAACGCGTGATGTTTATCGACCATAAGCCGGGTTTGACCATCAGGAATGATTTAATTTTCGAATCTATCACCGGTGTTAAATTGCTTACGGCAATATTCTCGAATGTAACCTTATATACTAAACAAGGTGATTTCAATTTAAGGTTTGTAAACCCTAACTGCGCTAAAATTTTCGTTAAATATATAGAAAGCATAAATATGCCTAAGCGCTCCGGCGGTAAAAAATGACAAATGCCAGCAGTGTTGATAATTATATTGCCGGTTTCCAGCCGCCTACCAGCACCATGCTAAAACAATTACGCCGAATTATCAGGCAAGCGGCGCCCCAGGCGGAAGAAAAACTCAGCTATGGAATGCCCTACTATAACTTAAAGGGTCGTTTGGTTTATTTTGCCGCCCATAAAGACCATATCGGACTTTACCCGATGAAATCCGGCATTAAAGCCTTCGAAAACGAATTAAAAAACTACCACACGTCCGCCGGAACAATCCAATTTCCGCTGGATACTCCATTACCCGAGGCTTTAATTAAAAAAATTATCGAATTTAGAGTCAAAGAAAATCTCAAGGAGTGATCCGGGAGCATCGCTGCCCCCGGACGCTCTCATGCAAGACGCTAGCCAAACAGCACTTGGCGGCCTTTGGCGTTCAAGCGGACCGCCTGCAAGTTTTTTAGCGCCTTGATCCTGCTGAACTTGGCGGAAGTACTGCAATCGACCAGCCCATCCTGGTGCAGCTGGTCGAGGATTACAGAAACCAGTAGCGGCTCGATGCCGGTCATCTGGTTGAGTTCCTCGATGAAGTAGCTCTTCGGCTCGCTGTTCAGCGCCCGCAGAATGTCCGGCGTGCCGCCGGCCGCCGTCTTGAAGCCCTTACCAGTGCGGTTTAGGGTCTGGCCGTACATGTTTGCCTCCCGTTTGGCTTGTCCTTACAAAGAGCAAAAACCCGGAGCTAACTACTGCTCTACGGGTCGGTAAATAATAAATATAAGCGTGTTATTAGACAGTTAAGTTTTTAACCGGCATGAACATTAGGGTTTTGTCTAATGGCTTCACTCAGCCTATCTTTTAAAGGAGTCTGTTCTACTTGCGCCTGGTTACTAATTGCACCAAGTACGCGGGCTGCTTTACCTTTCCGGGTATCACTTAGCCACTCGGATTCTTTTTTATCTTTAAAATAAGTTAACGGGTCAAAAGGCCGTTCCGCTGCGTTTGCATTAATTTTGGCGACGAGTAATGCAGCTTCGGCAGTTACATGTGTTTCCCGGTCAGGAACAATTGGAGGGGATAATTTTTCAGACATTTTTGTTTTAAATTTAACTTTTTTATATTAGCATAAGTTTAATAAAATGTCAAAGCACCGTTTTCCTACTTGCACCTTTTTGATCTATAATTTAACCAAATGGGAATCGTTTACGCCGAAATCACTATGTCAGTTGATGGCTTCATTGCCGGCCCTAGCCCCAGTAAAGAAAATCCGCTGGGCATTGGCGGGATGAAGTTGCACGACTGGGCCTTTAAGCTGGCCGCCTGGCGCCAGCCGCATGGCATGGACGGCGGCGAAGAAGGCCCGCAATCTGATTACGTACGCGAAACTTTAAAGAACCAGGGCGCGGTTATTATGGGCCGGCACATGTTTTCCGGCAACGACGGCCCGTGGGATAAAGACGATAACGCCGATGGCTGGTGGGGCGATAACCCGCCCTTTCATATGCCGGTATTCGTTCTAACCAATTATCCGCGCGAAGCAGTTAAAAAAGCTGGCGGTACCACGTTTACATTTGTAACCGATGGGCCGGAAAGCGCCTTAAATCAAGCCCAAGCCGCTGCCGGCGGCAAAGACGTCCATATTTCGGGCGGGGCTAATGTTATCCAGCAGTTTATAAAAGCTGGGCTTTTAAACGAGCTGGAGCTGCACATTGCCCCGATTTTCCTGGGCGGCGGCACCCGATTATTCGAAAATGTAGGCACCGGGTCGTTAAAAATTAAAAAAGTTACCCATTTTCCTGACGTAACCCACATTAGATACGTATTTGAATAAATAAATGAACGTCGCAAAAGCATTGAACCTGGGTTTGGCATTCGTACTCGAAATGGCGATGCTGTTTGCTTTTATTTATTGGGGTAACCACACCCATCATTTGCTTCTTGGTATATTAGCCGGCATAGCCGCGGTGGGCATATGGGCGGTTTTTGCCGCGCCAAAATCCAGCCGGCGGCTAAAACAGCCAGGTTTAGTTATCTTAAAGTCAGTGCTTTTTATATTTGCCGCAATCGCGTTTATTGCGGCAGATTGCGTCAGCTGGGCGTTAATTTTCGCAGTAGCATGCTTTTTAAATCAATCTCTCGCTATATATTGGCGCCAAGAAGGCGTTAACTAAAGTACTAAGCACAAGCAATACTTGTGGCAGTTTACTTTAGGTATACTGCTTTTATGCCCCAATTAAATGAGTGCCTAAGCGAACTGCGCGAACGTTTAAACGGAACATCACGTTTCGAAAGTATGGGCATCGACCGCGAAATTATCCATGATTCTACCGAAGAAAACCGCGGTAACTACGAACGGGTTTTAGGTTGTTTAGTTGCCGGCTGCACCGTTACTTGTACGATGAAAGTTGCCATAGGCGAATTTGATTTTTCGCCGCTTCACGGCAAATGCCTACTTTTACCTGACGAAGCAGCCTAATTTAGTTATGGAAAAAGGCCCGAATAACCAACATTACCCCAGTCCTTTCTCAGCTGATCAAATAGCCGGTGTTTTGTTTGAGCTGAATAATTTGGGGATACAATTTTATGATGAAGATTTAGACGACTTAGATAGGTTACCGACCGAACGGCTTGTTAACTATTTCATTAATGAGCTACGCGAATGCGGCGTTGCTAATCCTGAAGCCCTTCTAATCAAGTACGGATTATTGAAACCCTAATAAAAACACCCCTTCTCGGGGTGTCCTTATATAATTCGGCACCGTGCTATTTTCCCAGGGCTAAAACCCAAGTATTGTAACCGCTGCTGGGCTTAACTACTGTGTTCGGGATGGGAACAGGTGTTTCCCCAGCGCCATGGGCACCGATGTCACCTTTGCACCGCGCAAGCCTGTTTTCGGCAAAGCCGAAATCCGCTTGCGCTCTGGGCGCATCGCCGCGTCAATAACGCTCTGTCACTCGCTCTCCGTACGTTAAGTACGGTTCGCTCGCTCCTCGCTATTTCCTTGCGCTGCATCCCAGTGCAAAACTGACATCCATGTCCAAAGTATGGAATATGAATTATTTTTTGAGAATTGTTAAATGACAACGGGTTCATTGTAGCAGGCGGATCGCGTAAGGAAAGTGATTGTCCTTTGCGACTCCTGTTTGATGAACACCAATAGCCAGCCAATGCAGTTTCCAGGAGGTGTGCATGTGGATGCAGTGCAAGGCGCCGCTGAGAAACGCAAGGGAGCTGTATGAAAATACAGCGACTGCGTCTCGCAGGCGGCAACGCCGCAATGCGCCACAAGTGGCGGTTATGTCTGGCTAAGCCAGGCATTAACGCCACGGTGCACATCTCCTGGAACATAAAAAGTCAATGTCTCTATTAGTACACCTCGGCTCAACACATTACTGTGCTTACACCTGGTGCCTATCAACCTGATCGTCTTTCAGGGAGATCATAGGGAAATCTAATCTTGAGGTCAGTTTCGCGCTTAATATGCTTTCAGCGCTTATCTGGTCCGCACTTAGCTACCCAGCAATGCCCTTGGTAGAACAACTGGTACACCAGCGGTGCGTTCGCTCCGGTCCTCTCG
>CAYWQH010000006.1:0-77525 GCA_964460855.1 uncultured Candidatus Saccharibacteria bacterium | reverse complement strand
CGGGGACTGGATTCGAACCAGCGACCTAGTGGTTACACTTATTCACTACTTTCGTTAGTGCGTGGACTATATCATCATCCTTCTTCGCGTAAAGCTACGAAGGATGTAGGGCGCTTATGAAGGATTATTGTTAGGCTCACCTTCTAGTCTCTGAACCTTCCGAAATCTATTAACCTAATTTCGGCTTGGCTGCGGATTACCAGTTTAAAGGTTTCCCGCAATTCACCCTATTTTTCACAAACGATTACTCGTTTGGGCTGCCTTCTTCCGACAGCCACCCGCTCTACCGCTGAGCTACCCCGGAATATAAAAAAGGTAGGCTCGCTGCTCTTTTTCCCCATCGCTATGTCTGGGAAAGAAGAATAGCAATCTTCAGAATTGCTAAAGCTGGAAGGAACTACCTCGAATTAAGAGTGTAACAACTGAGAATTATAAGAATATTTGGGTAAGGCGTCAAAACTAAAGGCATTTAAAATAAAAACTTAGTGTTGACAAATAATGAATCTATGCTTACAGTGGGGGTATTGACAACTTGAACGTAAGTTAGCAAAGAAGCTCATTCTATATCTTGGTCGCTTGGAATGAGTGGAGCTAGTAGCGAACCCCCAGCTTGCGGATGCAAGTGTCTTTTTTTTATGGTTTTTTATAAAATGAGACTTTTTCTGGCCCGGTTCGCGGGCTCTTTTTATATTCAGAATTAGTTAGCAATGAAGCATGACCTGTAACTGTTGGTCGCTTGGGTCATGTGGAGCTAGTAGCGAAACCGAGCTTAGATTATTCCTGCCAACAATTTGATCCGCTTCTTAGCCCAGTTTCGCGCTGGGCTTTTTTATTGCATTGATAACAGCGACCAACCCGGGAACGGATTTTAACTCCATCTCGGTATTGGCTCGCGACCATGGCCAATACCGAGATGGGGTGGAAACCCATTAAACGGTTCCCGCCCCCTCGAACATTCAAAATTCGGAAAAAGAAAAAACGCTTAGGACTTAGTCTTCGTGAAACTATCAAGGAGAGAACGATGGAGTGGAGTCCGATCAAGATTGCGGCGATTGTGCTCGTTGCGGTGTTCATGTATGGCAAGAGCCAGGCACCGAACGCCAACGCGCCGCCGGCCGCCCAAGCCGCCAAGCCGGCGATCGACCTTCGGCACGCCAGCTGCGCCAACAAGGGCTGCGACGTGCAGAAGTACATCGTCAATGGCAAACTGGTCGTCGCGAACGATCCTGATTGCCAGCAGGCGGCACTCGACCTGGTCCAGGGCAACGTAGGTTCGTTGATCGTAGTGAACAGCAAGGCTGACATCTACGGCGCGATCCTGGGGCAGCTCAAGAAGGCCAAGAAGCCGCAACGGTTCAACTGCGCCAAGCAGAACACACCGGCGCCGGCGGCCAACACGTGCAGCGGCCTCGGCTGCGGCGGTATCTCGCTGCAGAAGATCGTCCTCGCCCTGCGAGACGGTTTGAGAAACCTGCTCATCCAGCTCACCACCATTCAGTGAAAGGAAGGGATCTAAATGGCTGGTATCGATCAGTCCGACTTCCGTGACGGCGACACTCCCAGCTGGGAGGCGCGCACGGCCGGTGGACGAACCTCGGCCACCCAGGTGCTGGACGGCACCATCTCGGGCAGCGGCTATGCCGGCAACGGCACCGCCACCCAGAACGGCACCCAAACGCAGCCGGCGAAGGCTCCGAGTCTCTCGGGAAGCATCGTCGACCTGCTGCTGGGCGGGCACACCGGTTACGGCCGGGTGCTCATCACCGCCGGTCTGCTGCTGCCGTCGTACATCATCGGCGGCGTGTTCCTCAACGCGTTCTTCGGGACACAGCATGGCGGGCTCAAGTCGCTCATCTTCGGATTCGCGCTGCCGGCCATGCTGATCACCGTGCTGACGTACGGCAACTACATGTGCCTCACGATGATCACCGCGAAGCCCGCGTTGAACGATGAGGGGCAGCCCATCGGGGAGCCGGCCAGCAAGGCCGGCTGGTACGTCGGCTTCGTGGTCTTCGCGGCGTTCAGCGTCGTGATCGACTTCGGCGGTGTGGCCATCACCCAGTACTCGACCGAGTTCCCCAAGCTCGTGCACACATGGGTGAACGGCCGCATCCTGCCCGATGGTGACCACCTGACGCCGGCCTACTTCCTGGTGGCCAGCCTGGTGGCGCTGGTCGACCTCGTCGGCGAGCCGCTGGCGCACAAGTTCCGGCGGCAGTGGGAGCGGGAAGACCAGAAGAAGCTGAACTCGCGCCGGAACGGCACGCCCGACATGTCGGAGTCGAAGCCGTGGCAGCAGGAGCTCGCGCTGATCGCATGCGGGGCTATCGCCCTCTACATCGTGCAGTTCCTGCTTCACACCAGCGGGTTCAACTCGCCGATCCACATGCCCTGGAGCTAAGGGCACACGAAGGCCTGGAGTCCGGGCCACAAGGGATTGGGTCGAGCATCGGGCGCAGCAATGCGCCCGGTGCTCCCCAGTCCCGGACAACCAAATTATTGAGCGTTATTTCTAGCTACATTATTGGAGCATACCAACCAAGTCTTCATTACTTATCCGCCTAGGAGGCGACATGAGCAAGATGATCAGCACGGCTATTACTTGGGCTGTCGGGATCGTAGTTGTGCTTGCCGTCCTATCCGCGATTATTCCCGGAGGTCTCGGCAGCGTGTTCGGTGGCACAGCTCAGGGCGTGGACAAGACGCAGATCAGCGTCACCGGCCCCACCGAGTTGGCCGCGCCGACGGCCCTCAACATCAAGTTGGCGGCTGGCACGACCATCGTCAACCACATCAAGGCCACCCGGACGCACTTCATCCACGTCGGTCTCTGCACGTTCGGACACTGCGCCGCAGACACCAAGTTCCGGACCACCAAGACTTCCGTCACGATGACGGCCTTTGGCAAGGTCTACTTGGGCATCGGGCTGGACGCCCAGAAGGTAACCCAGGGCTCACAGCTGGCCGGCCCGGCCTTGCCGGGCTCTGGCGGACTGACCGGCAACAAGGACCGCTACATGGTCTCGGTCAACCTCAGTAAGCTGCTCGTCCTGAAAGTACTGGAGGTGCAGCCGACGGTGCAGACCATCCAGACGAGCAAGCGGCTATACGCCTCGGGCCGGATCGCCGACGTCCTCAAGTGGACGACGGGTATCGGGCTGCTGACGGCGGAGTTGCAGCCTGACGTCACCCACCCAAAGCCGGGACTTGGCGAGCTGGGTCTGGCCTATGCCGAGAACCTACTCACCAACAACACCTGCCTGCCGAACTACGAGCGTCAGTTCCGGGCGTCTATCGTCCAGAGCTACCGCAACGAGTACGGCAACCGGGTGGTCGTGACCTTCACCGGCTCGTTCGACTGGGCCCGCTGGCGCAAGCCGCTGCCCAAGTTCCCCGACAAGAACGTCAAGTTCACCACGGGCAACGGCCTGTGCAAGACGGTCGGCCAAGCCCAGGTGGTCGGCGGCGACCTCAAGAGCGCTTCCGACCTCACCAAGTGACAACCCCTCGGATACGCCGGCGAAGCTGAGCAAGCTTCGCCGGCATTCCGGACTACCTGGTTGGTATGCCACTTTCCAATAATGTAGTTAGATTGTGCGTTCAAACAAAAAACGTAAAAGCCAACACGAGGAGCAACATTGAACATCAAGCGAGACTTGGTGGTCGTGGTGCTAGCTCTGTTGGCATCCGCGATCTACACGGCTTCGGCCGCGGCTGCATACAGCCACCAGTACGACCGCGAGTTCCGGGTGGCCGGCAAGAAAACCCGTATGGACGGCAAGCTGTTGAAAGCCATAGCCGTACACGAGAGCTGCATCCGCAACGATGTGCCCTGCGGCACGGGACGCGGCAACCGCTTGTATCCCTACTGTAACCCGTGGGGCTACTGCGGCATCATGCAGGTTGCCGACCGCAGCGGGAAGTACATCCGCAATCCTCAAGGCAACATCTTGATGGGCGCGAGGGAATTTTCCTCCTGCCTGCACGCCAACCACAATAACGTCATCGAAGCCTTGGTATGCTACAACGCCGGCCAGGGCCGGGTTAAGCAGCTGCACAGCCACAGCTTGCAGGGACTGCTGATGTGCTTTACCTACCCCCACTACGGAAGACAGTGCGGCCTGGTGCCGGACTGGACCTGCCCGGGGGTGAATTGCGTGCAGGCATATGTGCGCAACATCAGCTTCACCTACCAGCAGCTGGGCGGCCTGCGCGCCGTCCAAGACACCTCGGACGCGCCGGCAAAAGACCGGCATACCAAGCACAAGAAATACCCTCCCTCACCGGCGTTGCAAGGTTTGGTGATCCTGAATAAGGGTAAGGGCGGTAATAATTCCGGCCTGGTGTTGGCGATCATCGCCTTCATCGTTGGAATAGTGTTCATCCGCAAATCGAGAGAGGTGATTACGTGAAGCGGAACACGAAGTTGTTATTGGGGTGCGTGCTGGCGCTGCTCGTAGGCGTGGTCGCCTTTCAGCATCTCCACGCCGGGCCGCCAAAGGCGGTCGACGCCAACACCGTAAAGGCGGCCAAGTACGCCGCCTTCATGTCGGACCTCGGGCAGGTAGCAACTCAGCTCGACAACTGCGCCCCCGTGAACAAGCAGAATGGCACCGTGCCGTTCGACAACCGGGGTGTGACCTGCAACCTCAAGCTGCGTGACCTGGCCTACACCGGGTTCCAGCTGATCATGGGCGAGGGCAAGACGAACACCACGGCCACGGCCGTGCTCGACGCGGCCATCCGGGGTTACATCAACCGCCAGATCGCCCTCGACAAGGCCAGCGCTAAGGTGCTGGCCGGGCAGAAGCGATCTACTCGCCCCCAACAGTCCGAGATGAGCAGACTGATGCATGTACGCGATGCCAGCTGCTACAAGACCAACCTGGCGACAGACGGTTCGGCCTTGTACACCACGGACATCGTCGCCGTCGCCAGCTGCTACAACCAGGCCCTGCCGATCGTCGCCATCCCGGCGACCCCCGACAAGCCGCAGCCCCAGTCCCAAAAGGCCGGCTACGCCGGGGCGGGCGTGGCCGGGCTCATGTTGTTGGCACTCGGCGGCTTCGCCGTCTACATGCGCCGGCGGCATCGGACGGCCTAGACGATGCAGCCACACCACACAAAACTGCTGACCGTGGGAGTAGCCTTGCTGCTGGTCCTTGGGGCCAGCGGTTACGGAGTGGCCAGCAACAAGCCCAAGTACCTCATTCTCAACATGAGCGTCGAGAGTGAGCCGGCGGTGTCGGGCAGCTACCATGCCAAGCAGTTTCACGGTTACGACAAGGTGTCGATACCAAAGAACTGCCACGGTAACGGCTGCATCATCGCCAGCCTGGTCCGGCACGACCGCGTCCGCTTC
The DNA here is from genome assembly GCA_964460855.1 of uncultured Candidatus Saccharibacteria bacterium. Taxonomy (GTDB): domain Bacteria; phylum Patescibacteriota; class Saccharimonadia; order Saccharimonadales; family UBA10212; genus CAYWQH01. Next base: position 72,163 of record CAYWQH010000006.1, on the reverse strand, counting down.
GGCGGCTGTAAGTCGGCGCTGGATTACAAGATCAGCGTCGGCAAACAGAAGACACCCCGATCGTACTACACATACGACTCGGGATATGTCGCCTACCATCCCGTCAGTCGCAGTGTCTTCGCCGGCTTGCGGCTGGTAGCCGAGCGGGTCAGCGGCCTGACCGTAACCTGCTTCGAGCAGGGGCACAACTACCACACGGCCAGCGGCAACTTGTCGGCCCACAGCTTTGGCAAGTCCGTTGACATCGGCTGGCTCCGCAACCCGAAATCCCACAAGTGGGTTCAGATTTCGGCGGCTAACCAGTGCCGAAAGTACTGGGGAGACCCAGCCGTGAGCGGTAGGCACCGCGGCTGTAAGGTCGACTCGCCGTTTACGTGGGTCCTGAAGAAGGGCATCCAAGCCTGCAAGGATGCGGGCGCACGGCAAGTCATCAGCCTGATCGATACCGACGGCCCCACGGGCAACAGCGGATCGTTCATGCTCCCGGACCACTACAACCACATCCACTGTGGTTGGTGACTCCGGGCCTTCGCGCATAGCCTGTCCGAGGCAGCGAAGGCCGTTAGTCATCTTCGGACATCTACGGTCCGCCGGGTCCGACAATTCCCGGCCGCGGCCGGATGGGTCGAGTCGAACGCTTCGAGCGTTCCTCCCCATCCGGCCCGCATTAGAACCAGCTATAATAAGCTTAATAATTATGAATCGCCAAGCTGGTTTCTCGATTGAATGGATACTCTTATTAATAATCGCCGGGTTGATTGGCTATACCGGCTGGTCTGTTTTTAACTCCAACCACAAAGCCGCCCAATCGCTGGGTAACGCCGAAAGTTCCAGTGCCGCCAATGCCAAACATTCCGTTAACAATACCGACCCGGCCGCCGGCTGGAAATCCTATACCAGCTCAAGCGGACACTATACGTTTAAATACCCGCCAACCTGGGTGCGCGGAGCCCGGCAAGAAATATGCGGCAGCGACACGATCTTGCTGGGGCCTACAGTCCAAGCGGCGGGGCAGTGCAGCATCAACAATACCAGCCAGGTAATGATTAAATCTGTCGCAGGTGACAAAAGATCAGATTATGATTTAAGCGACCAAGTATTTTCCGACATTCATAATGATGTGGCTTTAATGAACGACTTGAGCGGTACCCGCCAAAGCGGCCTGTATGCGGCTCCGCCACAGTCGGAGGGCGTCGGCCCGCCAGACGGCAGCCAAGTTATTATTTACACTTTGCTGGCCAACGGCCGGACATATATATTGCAGTATACCCAGGCGCCGAACTTCCCGGATGTGTCCGGCGATTTCGACCTGCTGGCCGCAAAAGAGTTTAAAATTAACTAAGCATTTCCCTTTTTATAATTGTTAATATGTTAAGTATTTTGATATAATATTTTAAATATATGGATAAAGTCTCGCACCACGCACTGGAAATTAGTAAGTTACATAAAAAATATAAAGACGGCCCCACTGCCCTGCACAGTATTGACCTGACGGTTAAAGAAGGCCAGTTTTTGGGTTTGCTAGGCCCTAACGGCGCCGGCAAGTCCACTCTAATACATTGTATTACCGGCCTGGTTATCCCAACCAGCGGCAGCGCCCAAGTATTTGGCAGCGACGTTGTTAATGATTACCGAACGGCGCGCGCCTACTGCGGTTTTGCCCCGCAAGAAATTAACCTCGACTGGTTCTTAACGGTCGAAGAAACCCTAGATTACCACGGCGGTTATTTTGGCATGCCCAAGGCCGAGCGGGCCAAGCGCATCGATGAACTGCTGGAAACTTTTTCGTTAACCGAGAAACGCAAAACCAACAGTCGGCATTTAAGCGGCGGCATGAAACGCCGCGTAGTATTGGCCCGGGCGCTAATGCACAACCCCAAACTTTTGATTTTAGACGAGCCGACCGCCGGCGTTGACGTAGAACTGCGCCTAGAGCTGTGGCACTACATGCAAAAAGTTAATAAACAAGGCACCAGCATTTTGCTAACCACCCACTACATAGAAGAAGCCGAAGAACTTTGCGACCATATCGCTCTGATAAACAAAGGCAACGTCGTCGACCAGGGCACCCCCGAAGCTTTAAAGAAAAACTTCAATAAAAAGACTTTGGAGGATGTTTACCTGCACGTTATCGGCCGCGACGAGCTGGCCAGGAGCAAGAGTTTTGCTTAACACATACCTGCCCTTTTTAACCGTGCTGCGCCGAGAAGTCCGGCGCTTTTGGAGCATTAAACGCCAAACGCTGGGCGGGCCGCTGCTGGAAACTTACTTATATATAAGCGTGTTTGGCGCCGCCCTGGGCAGCCGCATCAAAATTATCGACGGCCACTCTTACATTGTTTATATCATTCCGGGTTTACTTATGATGGCCATGGCCATGAACACTTTCGCCAACAACGCCAGCTCGGTGATGCAGCAAAAAATGATGCACGCTATTGACGACCAGCTGACGTCGCCGGTCAGCAATACATCGCTGTTAATGGCTTATACGCTGGGCGGGTTAATCCGGGCTAGCGTTATTACCGGCATAACACTTATTACTGCCGCCTTTTTGGTGGATTTGCCAATGGCCCACCCCGAAGTGTTTATTTTAAGTTTACTGATGAGCGGCTTGCTGTTCGGTTCTATCGGCGTGTTAATTGGCGTGCGGGCCGAAAATTTCGACACGTTCAGTTTTTACCAGACTTTTATCATCCAGCCGCTGATATTTTTGGGCGGCGTATTTTATAGCGTTGCCCTGCTGCCCGAGCCTTTTAAAACCCTCACCCATTTCGACCCGATTTTTTACATGATTAACACTGTGCGTTACGGCATGCTGGGCCATTCCGACGTCAGTGCCTATTGGGCGTTGTTAGTTATAACGATAGCTGCGTTAACAATGCTGACAATCAATCTGTTTTTGTTTAGAAAAGGTTATAAGCTGCGAAATTAGGGCGAGCCCCGCCCCGCGCTGATGCGCGAAGGCGGGGCGTGCTAGCCCTCGTCGGCTGCCTTGAAGGCCTCGTGCGGCCGGCCGGTGATGAACGGCGTGATGGTCAGCTTGTCGTCGCGGACGATGCTGATCGTCGCCAGCTTGCCGACGACTTCCACTTCGGCGGCCAGGATGGCTGCCTTGTTGATGGTCGGCTGGTTGAGGAATAGGCTACCTAGGCCCAGTGCCTGGATCTCGGCCACGGCGGCGGTCTCGTCTTCGATGACCGTCCGACGGTTGCCGAGCACCCAGTCGACCCGGTTGCCCGATTCGAACTTGTGGCGACGGTCCATCTCGTCTTTGACCACCTGGCAGAAAGCCGCGCAGGCGGCCAGGATGGTCCCGATCTCGGCCCGCCGTAGGTTGTTGTCGGGGTGGGCCAGGATCTCGCGGGCTTCGGCCAGCTGCTTCTCGATTTCCTTGATGATCTTCTTCAGCGGTCCTTCGACCGCGGCCACCTGATGCTCGATCTCCAGCAGCTCGGCATCGATGTGCCCCAGCTGGGAGATCAGCGCGTCGAGCTCTTCCATCGAACGCGGTACCCTGACCTGCTCGGGCCGGGATCCCACTTGTGCCATGTTTCCCCCTTGGGGTAGAAGGTACGAGAGGTCTAGCAGCGTTATTATACCGTAAGGGGCTATGAACCTCTGTTAAAATAATGCTAATGACTGCTCGGACGCACGACCTGATTGCTGCCAGCTTGTTAGGCGTTATAGCCATAAACCAGCCGGTAAGGCCCTTGGCCCTGGCCACGGTATTAGTGGCGCTGTTTGCCAACCAGGTCGGCGGCATCGCGCCGGACATCGACCAGCCCACCGCACCGTTTTGGCGCAACCTGCCGGTAGGCGGCTACTTCGGCAAACTTATCGATAAAATGCTGGGCGGCCACCGCTTTATTACCCATTCGTTAATTGGCGTGTTCGTGCTCGGCTTGCTGGCCGAAGGTATTTTGAAATTCCTGCACCCCAGCATGCCGAACATCGATATCCATTTAGTCTGGTGGGCATTTATGGTGGGGCTGGTTTCGCACTTAGCAGCCGATACGTTTACTAAAGAAGGCGTGCCCTGGCTGCTGCCTATTCCTTATAAGTTCGGCATCCCGCCGTTTAAATCGATGCGGATTACCACCGGCAAAAAAGCCGAAGCCCTGATTTTTATCGGCATTTTGGCTTTCGATTTGTTGTTTGTGCGGGCCCATATAGATAAGGTGCACCAGATTATCCACGCCATAAGCTAAATGTTTGGCTTAGAATAGAGTTATGCAAGTAGACGACCATGACGAACCCCGGCCCGAACCTAAAGAAGAAACTAAATTTAGTTGGCGCTGGCTGTTTATAACGATAGGAATATTTATATTAGTAGCTGGTGTAATAGTTGGCTTGCGCTACTTTAAACACCAGGCCAGTCCGCCGCCGGCCGATACCAGCTCGGCAAAAGTTAAAACCCAGCTCAGCGATTACCAAAGGGACGTAAACTACCCCCTTTATTACCCGGCCACCACCCCGGAGGGTTTTAACCTAGTTCCTGACGCTACCCACCAGGCTAATAATTTGATCCAGTTTAATTATGCCTACAATGGCGGCACGGTAATAATAACCGAGCAAAAGCAGCCCCTCGTTACCGAAGAGCTCAAACACACCAAAGACTTTAAAACGCCTATCGCTAAGTCAGCCTTTATTGCCGACCTCGAAGGCCACACCGCCGGGTTTATAAGAACCGGCAAAACGCTGGTTATCTTTAATCCCACCGGCAATATTGACGGCGATAAATTACAGCAACTAATGCAAAGCCTCCAGCCACTTTAGCGACCGTGGAACTATACAATAGTTCGAATTAAATTGATGTTTGTTATTTTTTTCCTGGTATTTTAGTTTGTAAAAAAATGTAATGTTGTCAGCGCATGGGGTCACGCGCGGATTAACTAATTGGGTTTTCTAATTGCAGGCGCCTCCTTTCGAAGTTATATCAACAAGACAGAAAATAAACTTAATCATTACCACCACTCCAACGTACTTCCGGCTTTGATAACTATGGCCGAGTTATTAACCTCGCTGGCAAAACTAATTTGAAGGGTGCCGCCGGCCGACGGCAGGATGTAGCCGTCGAGTACGGCCGTATTACCGGTAGCAGCGGCCGAAACGGATGAGGCGGTACAGCTACTGCCGTCGTTACCGGTTCCGCCGCCACCACCGGAAGTAGCTGTAGTTAAGGCAGATGTAAAGCTATAGGCAAAAGGTGAAGCGGCCGGGCCGTTAGCGGCTAAACCAATTCCGGTAGTTGTGGCCGCGGCCGTGTAAATTATGGTGGCGTGGAACCTCTCCTGTACGCCGTTAGCAACCGTAAAGTTAAAGTTAGTGACGTTGGTAAACGTACAGTTACCGGTGTTATCCGTTACATCACCGCCGACTGCCAGCACCAGCTTGTGGTGTGTAATACAGTCGCCCCAGGCGCCGTTTTCGTAACAGCGAAAAGTATTGCTGAAAGAGTTGTAATACATAGTGCCGCCGATGGCCGTCGCCGGATCACCGGTAGTATTTTTGTTATCCAGCTGTAGCAATGTCACGCTGGAACCGGCAGCGCCGTCACCCACTACAACGCGGCTATTGACCGTGTCGATATAAAACTGGATGGCGCCGGCCGAGTTTTGGACGCTCAAGGCGTTAGTGGAGTCGCTTTGGTTTTGGAAGGCAGTTGGTGAATTAACTACACCGTTAATTGTTACGCCGCTATCTTTATAAGGCGTTGCTGTGCTGGCTGCTTCCAGTTTTACTCCGTCGATATAAAAAGTGCGGCCTGTGGCGTCAGTTTGCTTTAAGTAGACATAGCTGGTGCCGGTGGTACCGGTATAGGTGAATGAACAGCTGAATTTGGTCCAACCGCCGGTAACTACCGTTTGGGCCGTCAAACAGTTAGTATCGGTAGAGTTGTTGTTGGAGTTGCCGATTTCAAAAGTGCTGAAGTTGGCTCCAGAGGCTTTGGCATACAAGGTAAAGGAATAAACCGTGGAGTTAGTGAAGCTGCGGCTCCAGCGGGCGCCGGCGTTGGAAGCGTTAGCGCCACTGGTAACGTCGCGCATCGAGAATTGGCCGATGTACGGCGCGGTGGTTGATGATGGCTGCGATGTAAGCGTAGAAGTTCCGCTGCCGTTGGCAGCCGTCCAGCCGGTTGGCGGAGTGGTGTTATCTTCGAAGCTGCCGTTGGTAATCAAATTAGACGCGTCGGAGGTGGAGTCGACATTTAGCAGCTGGTAACCGGCCGCGTTCTGCAACTGGAAGGCATTGGTCGAATCGCCGGCGTTTTTAATCAGTACGCCGCCGTTAGTGCCGCTGGGGCTGGATCCGCCGGCTAAAGTTATGGTGCCGCCAGCTGCGTTACCGGTGGCCGTGCCGCCGGAAACTGTAACATTGCCACCAGCGTTATTGCTGGCGCCGCCGGCGTTGCCCCCGTTCAAAGCCAAGGCGCCGCCTGCCGAACCGTTTCCGGTGGTTGCTCCGGCGCCGCCCTTAACTGTTAGTTTGCCGGCCGTCGTGCCGGCAGTTGCGCTTCCGGTGCCGGATACAGTGAAGTCGTTTGGCGCGCTGGCCGTACCGGTGGCATCGGCGTTGCCGACGAACAAGTTATTGCTTTGGTCAAAAATCGCCCGGGCGACGTTATTGGTCTTAATTTGCAGGCTGTTACCGGTAGTAGTTCCAAATATAGCGGTACTGCCGGTTAAACCGGTGAAAGCGTTGCCGCCCTGTATAAAGGCAGAGCCGGAAATCGTTGCCGAGCAGCTGGCTATCTGGTTGGAGCCGTTCAAACATAAGTAGGTAGCCGTGCTGCCGCTTTGGGCATTGGCAATGACCACCGGCCCCTGCAATGTAACGCTGCTGCTGGCGTTGGCATTGCTGCCGATAACAATCGCCTGGGCGGCGGTGGTGTCGGATGTGGTGCCGATGCTGATAGTCGAACCGGCCGGCGAAGTACCGGTAGCGCCGATATTAATCGCAGTGGTCGCGCCGCTAGCGGTGGTATTGCCGATATTAATAGTTTGGGCGACGGCTCCGGTGGTTGAGTTGCCAATTTGAATGGTTCCGGCAATGGTCGTATCACCTATGGAAATCTTGGCGTTTTGGGTATCGACGTTAAAGTACGATTTACCGCCTAAGTTCTTAATTTGGAAGGCATTGGCCGAATCGGTAGCGTTTTGGAACAGCGTAGCCCCGGCATTGCCGATGGTTACTACCGGCGCGCCGCTTTTCTTAAGCAGCAGTAGATTGCCGGATGCATTGGTTTTATCGATGGCAATCGAATCGTTGGCGCTGGAGTCTGTCTGGACGCCTTGGGCAAGCTGCACGAACGCAGACTTGCCCAGGCCACCCAGGCTCTCACTATTAAACGCATAGGGGGCGGCGGTCAGCTGGATACGTGGGGTCATCTCCGTATCCGAGCCGACCTTCACCCCCAGGAAAAGGGAAGCGGTGTTAAAATCTACACTCCCGGGCAGGCTCGTGGAACTCCCGAGAGAAACGTTAAATATACCATCAGTAGTGGAAACAGACTGGGTCTCTTCCCACAAACAACTATTAGCCGAACAGGCGTTGGCCGCGTCGGCGGTAGCATCGTTATAAAAGCGAAAACGCACCGAATAGGTGCTGTTGGCCACGTTGGTGCCGTCCGGGTTGGTTAGCTTGCCCTGGAAATTAATCTGGTGATTTATACCGGCATGGGCCGTTTGGGGCTTCATAAAAAAGATACCAGCGAATACACTGGCTATCAAAACAACCAGCAAGACAATGTGACCCCTCCATTGCTGCTGAAACATTACCGTTTAATAATAGCTTGAAATGCTATATCGCTCAAGCTTTAAAACAGGTTATTTTTACTTTTTTTCCACCGGTTTTTTAGGGTCTTTGCCGGGTTTGTCGGCCGTGGCTTTGGCCTGGGCGGCAAAATCGCGCAAAATTACCCGCGGCCGGTAATGGCGCGGCCGGTTTTTAGGCGGCTGGCGCTTGGGCTTTATTCCCAGCCAGCGCCGCAGTGTCGCGCCTATCCGGCCTAAATAATGGCGCCGCTTAAGCCAGCGAACTACCAAAATAAGTAATACTATGATAATTAACAAGTAAAGTAACGTGATAGCCGGTATGTACCAGAAACTGTACTTAACTGTGCGCGTATCATCGCTGCCATCGTACCGGTAGTTTAGTGTTAAATAATAATGGCCGGGCCAGCGGATAGGCTTTAGCTCCGTATATTTACTGCGGACTTTAAGGTCGTTGCCGGTAAAAACCGGTATCGAGCCGTCGTTGATGACCGCCTTACGGAAGACGTTATTGGGGTTTCCGGCGGATATTAAGGCCGCGCCGCGGGGCACGACGTCAACATTGCCAGTGTTATGGAAAGTCAGGTCGATAAATTCTGGTAAGCTCAGGCGCAAGCCGTTAACACCCGGTACGGCTACAGTTATGCTGCGCACCGCCCCACCCTCTTTAACCACATAAATGCTGACACTAACAGCGCCTTGCAAACCGACTATTTTGGCGTTACCCGATCCTTGGGCAATAACTAACGCGGCGTAATGACCGCCGGGGCTCAAATCCGGCGAATTATTAATAGTAAGCTTTACGTTGATTGAATTACCGGGAGACAAGTTGAAACTACCGGGAGTCAGGCTGATGGCCTTAACCAGCTGGCTGTCGGCCGACTGGTTGCTGGGCACCATTTGGCCGTTTACCTGGCTTTCTCCTGATATCCTGGCCGTGTAGTCCAGGGCCTGGTCGTAATCATTGCGGACGCTGACAGTTTCGTCTTGTTGATTCTGGCCGTCGGCCAGGCTGGAACGGATAAAACCGGGTGATACGGTTGTGCCCTGGACGGCGCTAACCGGCCGGCCGGCTACGGTTTGGACGGCCACCCAGATGACCGCTACCGCTAATAAGCTTGCTTTAAGTGCGCGGGCCACTGTGGTGGTTATCCGTTGGCCGGTGGACAGCGGCGGTACGCCGCCTGCCCGCCTGGTGCGCCGCCGTTTTAAACGCCCGCCGGAAAATGGTTCCGATACCAACCAACAGTATGAGGATTACTAATGCCATGATAATTAAAAGTTTCCAGGGCAGCACCCAAAAGCCGATACTCGCTTCTACCGGTATGTCGCGTTTGCCATCGTTATAAACAGCCACCATTTTGGCGTTATAATGGCCGATGCGGAAGTTTTGGGCCTTGCTCCAATCCCAGGTCAGCTGCCGCTTGGCCGGGGCGTTGTCGGCGACTTTAACGTCTTCAAAATTTGGAAACCCTTCGTTCCAGACGGTCGCGAAACTGCGGGTAGTGTTTGGCAAAACGTATGAACCGTTTTGGTTTATGGTCAGCGTCGAAATCGATTTGGGCGAGTTGGGGCCGCGCTGGATAAAGATATTGCCCACCGGCCTGACGAAAGTGTTGCCGGTATTCTTGATTTTGATCGAGAAAGTAGCCGGCAGGTATTCGTACAAGTTACGGGTGCTTTTGAATTGGGTGACTTCGAACTTGCGGACGGCGCCCGGCCGGTCGACCGATAACAGCGAAAATATGGCCACCGAACCAACCAGGGTGCGGGCACCAGGTTTCTGCTGGGGCGGGTTGGCCCGGCTGATGACCGTGGCAAAGGTATAACTAAAGCCAGCGGTTTGCGGCGTGTTTATATTCATATGTTCAGTGAAAAAATCGCCGGGCTGCACCGTAAACGTCGGGTCACTAAAGCTTACCCAATCTTTAACGTCCGGCGGCGGGGTGTTTAGTAGCTGGACCTCACCGTTATCCTGGTTAACTTGGAAATTACGCAACTCAGCTTTAAGCAGTTCGGGCTGCTGGGCCTGGTTATGGATTTTAATTTCAATGGTTTTGGATTCGCCGGGTTTAACCGTTTCGATAATAGTAGTCGGCGTTACCTGGATATTAAAAGGCCCGGAATTAGCGTCCTGGGCGTTGGTGTGGGCCGACCACAAGCCGGCAACCAGGCCGGTCAGCACAACGCTCAACAGCACATAGACCGATATCAGTTTTTTCCAACTCATTAAGCATAAGTATACCAAAAAACTGCCCCGGGAAAGGGGCAGTTTAGGATCAAATTAGGAGTTTGATTTTTTAGAACAAGCCGGCACCGGTCAAGGTGATGACGTCGGTGTAGTCTGTCGCGGCCTGGGTTGTAGTTGCAATTGTTGCATTGTTGGTGAATGTCAGCACGGCGTTGGAGTTCGGGCCGTCTGATGTAACTACGGTGCGCAGGGTGGTGTCCAAACCGCCGCCCTTGCCGGAAGAACCGCCGACAAACGGCGCGGCAATGGTTAAAGTGCCGGTTCCGCCTGGGGAGTTCTTAGTTACGCCGGTGTTATAGCCTTCAGCACCGGATGTAATCGTGCTATTAGATCCCGGGGTTGTCGAAGCGATAGTATGGCTGGCAAAAGTTGAGTGTAAGCCAGTTTGACTGTCTTTGCCCCAAACTAACCAGCCATTGGCGGCGTTGGTGCCAACAGTAATTGTCCTAGGTGTTGGGCTGCTGTTAACCGATCCGGTAGCTAAAGTTCCAAGAGCGTCAGAAGTGCCGCTTAAAGCAAAGCTGAAAGTCTGCGATACGCTGGCGGTTACCGTTATGGTGTCGTTAGCGATTGTAGCTGTAGCAAAACTGCCGGTATCTACCGGTGACGCTGACGCATAGGTTGTTACCGATCCGCTCTCGTTCACTGCCGGGCTACCCGGTTGGGTTAAAGCGGCGCTGTTAGTCCAGTTAAAGCAGTAAAGCTGGTTGGCGGTTAAGTCAGCGCTGGTAAAAGTGACATCCTGGCCGCTTACCGATGGTGAGCTTACGGTCCAGGCGTTAGCGCTGGCCGGCCACGCAGTGTTAGTTGTATTAGTTGTCCACGTACCGTTGGCGCCTAAGACGTAGCCAGACGGAAATGTAACTTTAACTTGGTCTTCGGTGGCGGTTGAAGTGGGCCGGGCGCAAACCGTTCCTGTGGTGGCGGTGCTTTGAGACATTTCGTCAAAGCGCACCAGGACGCGGTCTAAGCCGGCGGCGTTGACCTGCCTGGCTGCAGCTATTGCAACCAGACACATGGCTAGCACTAGTAAAGCTGCCAGACCAATATTATTAGTTCTTTGTAAAGGATTCATAGTTGCGAGAACCTCCCTAAACTCCTATTAATTTTGTTACGATTTTAAATCTATCTCAGGGACTAGAACAGTCCGGCGCCGGTCAGGGTAATTATGTCCTGATAGTCGGTAGCGGCTTGGGTAGTGGTCGAAATTGCGACGTTGTTCTTGAAAGTCAGTACGGCGCCATTGGCGGTTCCGTTGGAAGTAGCCAAAGTGCGCAGGGTGGTGCTTAGGCCTGCTCCGGTTCCAAGGCCGCCATCGGCGTAAGCCGCGGTTACGGTAATGGTGCCGGTGCCGCCGGTTTGCGAATTGGCAATGCCGGTATTATAGCCTTCTGTTCCAGCCGACAAAGTGCTGGCAACGCCAGGCGTAACAGACGCAATGGTGTGGCCGTTTAAAGTCGAGTGCAAGCCGGTTTGGCTGTCTTTACCCCATACTAACCAGCCGTTGGCGGCGTTGGTATTTACAGTAACGGTACGGGGTGTGCCGCTGGTGGTAACCGATCCGGTCGGCAATGTGCCTAGCGGGTCAGTAGTGCCACTCAGGGCGAAGCTGAAAGTTTGGGCAACGGTAGCAGTAACGGTAATAGTATCGTTGACGATGGTAGCCGTACTAAAGGCACCGGTATCTATATCGACTCCCGTGTTACGGGTAGTCACAAAGCCGCCTTCGTTAGTACCGGGGCTGCCAGGCTGGCTCAAAGCCGCGCTGTTGTCCCAGTTGAAGCAGTAAAGAGTACCAGGTGTTAAGTCAGCGCTGGTAAAAGTAACGGCTTGGCTGGCAATTGACGGCGAACCGATACCAGTCCAGGCATTGGCACCTGACGGCCAGGCAGTGTTGGTTGTGTTGGTCGTCCAGTTTCCGGCAGTTGTACTAACCGTAAAACCGGCCGGGAAGTCCACGCGCACGTGGTCTTCGGTGGTTGTTGATGTGGGCCGGGCGCAGACCGTACCGGTCGTAGGCGTGCTTTGCGACATCTCGTCGAAGCGGACTAAGACCCTGTCCAGTCCGGCAGCCTGGGCTTGGCCGGCCACAAGTAATGCAGGCGCCGCTACCGATAGCGACAATATGGCTGCAAGGCCGAGCGAGCGGACCCTGTTAAATTTTTGTTTCATAGAAAGCATTTCCTCCTAATTTGATATTAAAAATGCTTATGTTGTTACGGGGTAAAGTATGCCTTAAGCATTTTAAAAGTGCAACTAGAATGTCATAGCTGCCAAAAAGGTCAGTAAATCGGCGTAGTCGGGCTCACTGGGCGTAGTTGTAGTTGTTTTCACCTTAAAACGGACGGTGGCACTACCGGTATCGACCGGTCCGGCGGTACTAATAAGCTGTTGCAAAGCTGTGGATAACCCGCCTACCGTGTTGCTGGCCGGGTTGCCGGCGCCGTCGAATGGCGACAGCGAGGCCAACGAGCCGCTATTGGCGCTGGTGCTGGTTACGATCCCGCCGTAGCCGGTACCGGCACTGTTTAAGTCGGCCGTGGCCGAAGAAATTAAGAAGTTATTGGCGAAGGTACTTTTTAAGCCGGCGTTGGTGTCTTTAATATATAGCCATCCGCCGGAGTGGGCGTTGGACGTCAGGCTCAGCACAACATCGGCGCCGGCGTTGGTCACGGTATTGGCTATGACGCCGGTAAAGTTAATTTTTAACGGGTTGCTGACGGGGCTGGTTGCTACGCCAAAAGTTAAACTTGGCTGCACGGTGGCAACGCCGCTGGTGGCCGGACCAAAAGCGCTGTTAGTAAAATTGCCTTGGTAGGCCGCGACTTTGGCTTTATATGTGGTTCCAGGCGTTAAGCCGGTTATAAAAAAGCCGGACGCCCCGCCCCAGCCGGCATACAGCTGGTAATTCGAAATGCTATAGCTGGAGCCGATGCTGTTATCTGTTTGGACATATTTAGTAGTTACAAAGTTATCAGAGCTGATGGCTATGGCGTACTTGGTATCCGTCGTGTCGGCCGCGCCTTTGACGACCACTAGTTTCAGGCGGTTATATTCGAGGTTGCTAGGATTTGTCAGCGTCGGGGCCGGCGGCACGTCGGCGTTTTCGGCCGGCCCTAAGCCGCCGTTAACGGCGTAATTAGTAGACGGCCCCAGCTTGCCGCCCAGCGTTCCGGTACTGCCGTTCAATTTATAGCTGGGGCTGCTTAAACTGCCGCCGCCATTGCCAAAGTCATAATTTCGAAGCGTGAAGTTGGTACTGGACGGCGTTGTGGCAAAAAACAGCAAAGGCAGCGCCAATAACGAACCCAGGGCTTTCACAACCATATCTGATTAATTTTACCATTAACAACTTATTTCCACTGCCAGGAGCTAAAAAGCTGGCGCAGCAGGTCGTTCTGTTCCGGCGAGCGGTTTTCGGCCGAGCTGAAAGCCACGGCGGTGTATTTGCCGCCATGCGTCCAGAAAATGTCCGTTTCTATCAGGCTGTCCTGGTGGCTGGAATAGGCCAGGTACCCGGGCGGGGCGTAGCTAATGGCCAGCGGCGTATAAATTTCGGGGCGCAGTTTGCGCAAATGGACGTCGCTGATGGCGGCCGGCCCGCCGGATGGCGCGTTGCCGATCGTGATGGCGATTTTATCGGAATACGGCACCAAGTCGGCGCTGGGCCGTGCCGAAATAAGCATATTTTCTAGTATCGGGCTGTCCTTGGGCTTCTCGACGTTTTTAACTACCATCGTTTCCGGCAGCGTAACTGTAAAATAGTCGGTGATAAAAGGCTTGGAATTAACGGCCGTGGCGCCTTCCACGGCAGTGTTACTGACCGGTACTACGCTGCGCGACTGGTTGGCCCACACGGCAAAACCGATAATTATTACCGACGTTATGAAAATCACCAGGAATAGGGTTAACCTCCGCCATTTCCAAAATTTCATCTTTTACCTTTGGATTTAGAGATTTTCTTGTTTTTCTTGCCGGATGCGAACGGCGCCGCGCCGGGACGGACTTTGGCGTACTTGCCCCAGTGGCGGTATAGCCATACGTCAACCGCCAACAAGCTAAAGGCTATGGTTAAAAGCGTGGCGTAGACCCGGCCGTCGCTAAAATATTGTTCAAACCTGTAAGTAACGGATGGCTGGCGGGGGCTGGCCGTAACGATATCCTGGTTGGCAACTAACGATACGGCCGCCAGGCTTAACCGGGCCAGGTGCTGCTGGGCGTCGGTGAGGCGCATATTTATTTCGAAGCTTTTTTGGCTGCCGAAAGTATGGCTGACTTCACGGTGGCCGGCTTTGTCTATGGGGAAGGATTGCTCGGTGCCGTCGCCCCAGTTAATAATTAAAGTGTAGGGTTCGATGCCGCCGCCGTAACCAAGTGCCAGGGTTACACCCTCGCCCGGTTTGAAGAAAACGATCTGGTCGGCGCTGTTAAGGTACATTTGATGGTCGGCTTTGAGCGGAATGTTCGGCAGTTTATTAGTGGGCGGCTTGGATTCCGTAAAACGGTAAACGATAGTAATCGGCTGGCCGTCCTGGCCGTAGTCATCAGTTATATTAATAATTTTAGGCACGAAAACATTATTGCCGTACAGCAAGGTGGTCTGAAAACTGAACTGGCCGCTGGGCGGGCAGACCATCGAGCCCACCAAAACGCCGTTTCGGTACAGCAAAACGATTATCGCCGGGGTAATAACCGGGCAGCTGCCGCTTATCGTAATGTTCGGGTCGGTCGTGACCAAGCCGCTGGCCGGGTCAGTTATAACCGATGGCACGCCCGGCAATGGCGCGGACACTTTAGCGGTTACCACATAATTGCCGGCGGCGGCGTGCCTGATACTTATTAAACACAGCCCGAAAACGGCCAGTATCACTAATATCGCGTGGTACGAAGTGTGATGGTGCGGTAACCGCCGGCCGGTGTGCCGGTGGTGGGCGAGACGCAGCATACGATGCATAACTGACCCAATTGTAGCATGATGCTAACCCTTATCGGCGGTTACTCTAAACAGTTAAAAGCCGCCCCGGAGGGCGGCTTTTGGTGTAAGCTAGTTTTTTACTCTAAACCGCTTCGTCCATTTCGGGGTCGTCAAACATGTCGTCGGACTGCATGCCGTCGTCTTCGCCGCCATCCTTCATGTCGCCCCACTCGTCTTTAGCTTTATCAACCCAGTCTTCGTTTGCCATAATTTACCCTCCTTAATTAAAGGCTTAGCCAGAATACCAAGCCGCTATGCTGCCGGTATATCAAATAAATTACATGAGCGGGTCGCGCTGCTTGTTTCCCGAAGCCGGCTTGGACTTAGGCGGTTGGTTGATTTTATGCTTCAGTTGGTTTTTATGGGCCTGCCAGATTTCGGCGATTTCTTCTTTGGTGTGCTTGGTAAGCTTTTCGATTAGCTGGTCTTGCTCATTGCGGATGGTAAAGGTATTCATAACTTCTTGGTAGGCTTTGATATATTGCTTGGTCATGGTCTTATAGTTAAACAAAGCCCGGGCCCGGTCAGATATATAAGTCCGGTCCATGTCAAAACAAGACTTCATATAGTGGTAGCCTTCGACGAAATCTTCTACCAGCACGCCGGTGCGGCCCTCTTCAATCAGTTCCGGCATCGAACCTTTGGCGATCGCCAGCGTCGGCGTGCCGCAATAAGCCGCTTCTAACACTGTTAAGCCAAAAGGCTCACGGAATCCGGTGGGGTGCAGGTTGCATTTGGCTTTGCTGACCAATTCGATTTTTTCGTCAAAAGCCAGTTCGCCTAAATATTCCACCAGCGGATGGTCAAAATATTTAGCTACTTCGTGTTCGAAGTATCCATCGCCCTGGTGGTCTATTTTACCGGCGACTTTAATTTTGATGCCGAGGTTAATGGCCAGCAAAATGGCCAAGTGCGGGTTCTTTTCGCGGTCAAAACGGCCCAGGAAACAAACATAATCTTCAGGCTCGGTGACCACCGGGAATTTGCTGGTATCCAAACCGTTGTACACCGTGCCCATATATTGCAGTTCGGGGCAGCCGGCCTGCTGGGCCTGCGAAATCGACACGAAAAACAGGTTTTTGCGCTCCAGGTAATATTGCAAATCGATTAAGTCAATCGGCCCGTGCAGGGTTGTCAGGTTCGGAAAATACTGGAAGTTTTTGAGGTCAAAATGGTGGGAATGGATAATATCTACCCGCCCCTGCAATTTGCGCAGTTCTTTGGCGGTTTTTTCGTGGACTTTTTCGACTTTCTTTTTAAAAGACGGCAGGTCTTTCTTTTTAGTCGGAAAATAAATGGCCTTATCGATAATAGGTATGAGTTCGCAGTCGACGTTTGAATCGCCGGCGGCTAAAAGAACCGGTTCGTGCCCCTGTTCTTGCAGACCTTTTATCAAATAATAAATGATTAACTCAGTGCCGCCGTACTTTACCGGGGGAACCGGAATATACGGCTCACAAACAATCGCGACTTTCATATAAGCCCATACATTATACCAGCCCGACAGGGGTCGGTGCAGTTTTAAGGGTAATTCTGCTGTGTTTGATAATTTTCCTCCACCATTTCGAAAGTTACATAGTGCGAGGACGTTTGCCTGTGGGAGGGTTTCGCATAGCGCAGCCCGAGTTTGTTAACACAAACCCGGCGTGAAGCGCCCTCCCACAGGTAAATGTTCGAGCGCTATCTTGCTTTTGGTAGAATATAGGGGTGCGTTTGAGCAAATTACAGGTTTTGGGAATTATCGGCACTATCGCCTGTGCCGCCATCTTCATCTCCCGCCCCAGTTTTCCAACGCCAGACAAGCTGCTGGTGTTTTTGACGTTTATCTTTATGTGCTTCGGCCAGGCCACGGCCATGTTGAAGCGGATGCTGCCGTTTATGGGCATCCTGTTGGCTTATGAAATGTTCCGCGGCATCGTGCCGCACCTCAACCACCGGGTCGATTACGCTTTTATGCCGCACGCCGATAAGTGGCTGTTCGGCACCCTGCCGACCGCCAAGCTGCAAAGCTGGCTTTGGCACGGCCATGTGCAGTGGTATGATTTCGCCTTTTACCTGTTTTACATGCTGCACTTTATCTTGCCGTTTGCCCTGGCCATAATTATTTGGAAAAAGCGCGAACCGGCCTATTGGCGTTACGTGGCCACATATTTGGTCGTATCTTTTGCCGGCTTTTTAACGTTTTTGGCTTTTCCGGCGGCGCCGCCCTGGATGGCCACCCAGCAAGGTGTTATACCGCCCATCCGCCGGATATCCAGCGATGTCTGGTCGCACTTGGGCATCCAGAACTTCCCGTCTTTTTATAATCATATTTCGCCCAACCCGGTGGCTGCCGTACCCAGCTTGCACGCCGCCTATGCCACCATTTTTGCCCTGTTCGCTTTTACTTTATTCGGCAAAAAGTGGGGCTTATTATCATTGGTTTACCCGTTTATGATTTACGTTGGTACGATTTACGAGGGCGAACATTACGCTTTCGACGAAATTGTCGGCGCCCTGTACGGCGTTGTGGCCTTCTTAGCGGTTAAAAAACTCTTCGAATTATGGGCCGCCCGCCGGGCCGGCGGCGCCGAACCCCTGGCGGCTGCCCAGCCCGAACCGATTGAAGCATAAGCTTAATAGCTATACAATTCACACCAAGATGATAAAAGGGAAAGGCCGGCGCCGGTTACTGATACAACTAGCGATTTTAGCGGCGGCCGTGGCCGCCCTAGCCCCCCAGTTCCGCGAACTGGCCGGCCACAAACAATTGTTTGGCCAGGTCAATTACTTTTGGCTGGCAGCCGCTTTCGTTCTAGTTTTATTTTCAAACATTTTCGCGGCACTGGCTTATATGAGCCTGAACCGGCAGCTGCCTTTTGGACGGACTTTTATAGTGCAAACCGCCAACTTATTCGCCAACCGCCTGCTGCCCGGCGGCATCGGCGCCCTGGGACTTAATACTTTATATATTGCCAGGCAAACTAAAACCACTAAAACGGCCGCCGGCACTACGGCGGCAGCCAACAACCTGCTGGGCATCGGTGGGTTTATGGGTTTGGCATTAATAGTTATTGCTATCGAAGGCCCGCCATCAAATTGGCAAATCTCCAACAGCGAGGTTAATTTGGTTATGGGCCTGGCAGTGGCGGTGCTGATTCTGGCAGTAGCGCTGGCCGAATTTTTTAAAGGCCTCGATATGCGGCTTAATATTTTCTTTAATACCGTCAAACGCACATTGGTTAGCTTGGCCCGCGAACCGCTTGGCTTAGCCGGCTGCATCGCTGCGAACCTGGGTATTAGTTTTTGTTATATCGCGGCCCTGTGGTGCAGCCTGCATGCCATGGACATAAATTTGACGCGGACAATGGTATTGATAGTTTTCGCGGCCGGCAACCTGGCATTTTCGCTGAGCCCGACGCCCGGCGGCCTGGGCCCCACCGAGCTGGCAATGACGGCCGCCCTGGCCGGCGCCGGCGTAGACAGTACTACCGCCCTGCTGGCAGTGCTGTGCTTCCGCCTAAGCACCTTCTGGCTGCCAATTATTCCCGGTTTTATCGCTTTCCGTTATAGCTTAAAACAGGCATACTTTAGCGTAAAAGGAATCTGATGCACCAAAGACAACTCGAACCCCGCGCCCTCGAAGCCATCCTGCGCCACCTCGAAGGAACTCTCAGCCACGGCACTGCCGGCGATGTCGTGGAGTTCGGCTGCTACGACGGCGATACGTCCGTGGAGCTGCAAAAAATTACGCTCCGCCATTCGCGGCAGCTGCACTTATACGACAGCTTCGACGGCCTGCCGGCCAAATCGCCCGAAGATTTCAGCCCGGCCGGCGAGCAGTTCCAAGAAGGCTCGCTGCAAGCCTCGCAGCACGCCGTTAGCCGCAACTTCCAAAAGCGCGGCCTGCCCATTCCGACAATCCATAAAGGCTGGTTTTCGGCCCTGCCCAGCCACGCCCTGCCGCACCATATAGCTTTCGCTTTTATTGACGCCGATTTTTACTATTCGATATTAGACGCCCTCAAGCTGGTATGGCCGCGGCTGAGCAACGGTTCGATGGTTATTGTTGATGATTACCACAGCGAAGCCCTGCCCGGCGTGCGCAAAGCGGTAGACGGCTGGCTGCACGCCAATCCGGCCCGCCTCAGCGTCGAGGCCGACTTGGCGGTTATTACGCATAATGTGCGGTTTATCAAGTAGTGTAGGCTTCGTCGTTTTCCAGGCGGGCTTTGAGTTCGCTAAGCCGGGCAATAAACGCCTGGGCGGCGCCGTGGCTGCCCAGCACTTTTAAGGCGCCGACTAAAACATATAGGTTGTCCAGTTCGGCTTCGATAATTTTGGGGGCCGTTTCCAGCTCTTTAAAAAAGCGGTCGATCTTTTCGACCAGCCACTTTTCTTCGCTTTCTACTAACTGCTTGGGTACGACTTTGCCGATTGTCGCCGGGTCGGGGTTAACCACTTCCAGCGAGCGGGCCGAATTATCGCGTTTGCGCAAATGGCCGCGGCTGATCAGGCTATTAATATGGGTTGCCACCGTCGAAACCGACGTATACCTCAGGCCGTTCATCACTTCGCGGTAACTGGGGCTGTAGCCATGTTCGGCAATGAATTCTTCAATAAAAGTCAGCAGTTCGCGCTGTTTTTTAGTGGGGCGGATAACTTTGGCTTCGGTTTCGGTTTGGTTCATGCCCGCTTTAGCCTCCGTTTGGATTTAGGTTTGGCGAATACCCACAAGTTATACCAGAACCAGTTCCAAACAGTGAAAATGCCGGCCGACACAAATTGGCCGATATACGGTGTCAGTCCGTGGTTTTTAAGGGTCGCTACGATAAAGTAATCAACCACAAACTGGAAGCCGGTCAGTACCAGGTATTTGCCGGTAACTTCGGGCAGGTCTTTGCCGGGCTTATTGCCTTTAAACACCCACCAGCGGTTGATAATAAAATTGACGGTTACGCCGGTTATGTTAGCAATCAGCTTGGCCCACCACAGCGATAAGTGCAGGCCTTTGTCGCACAGGGCGAACACCAGGTAGCCGGTTACAAACCAGGCGCCGCCGCTCACCATATATTCGGCGAATTGGTAGATTTTAGGGTGTTTGTTGGTTTTTCTTTTGGCTTTGGGCATGTCGCTTATGTTCTTTCAAGGGTAATTGTACCAAGAACAAGCAAATGCCAATAGTAAACCACAAATGGGTCAGCACCAGGCCGGTAAAAGTTTGGGCCTGGAAAGCCAGGGCCACCAGCAGGGCGAAGGCCGTTATAGCAAAGATCCGCACGAAGTCATTACCGTTGTGCCGGGCCTGGCGCCACAGGCCGCCCAGTAGCAGCAATACCAGTGCAACCAACAAGCCGAAACCGATTATGCCGGTTTGCACCAGTTGCTCCAGTACCACATTGTTGGGTTCACCGGGCTTGGGGTTGGAGTAATGCGACTGGGTGTAGGCATGGTATTGGCCGATGCCGGTGCCCACCAGCAGAACTTTCGTGCTGCCTTTGAGATCGTCGGCCGCCTGTTGGCGGGCGGCGTCGCGCTGGCTGATCGAATCGTTTTTAGCCTTATTAGTGTTGCTTGGCGAAAAATGGAAATCGGCTAAGTGCGACAGGGCGCTGCCAGTGCCTTGTTTGCCGTATGTTACGTCTTTGTCGTGGCCGGGCCGGGCCACGGCGGCTATGGTAAGCAGGGCCAGCCCAAAAACCAAAACCAAACCGGCAAATCCTAGCGCCAGCTGGCGGGCCAGTTGCCGGCCAAAAGCCAAAGCCACCATAACAGCTACTACCAACAAGCCCAGCACCAGCGCCGCCAGGCCGCCGCGCGATAAAGTTAACACGTCAACTAATAGCAGCAGCGCCAGCAGGGCGAAGTAATACCAGCGCCGGAATTCCGGCCGCCGCACCAGCAGCAAAACCAGCAGCATAATCGGCAGTAATAAAAACGCGCTGTAATAAAGCGGCTCCAGCGCCACGCTCTGCATGCGCGGAAAGCCGAACCGCTCCCAGCTGTACTCCGGCCGCAACCCTGTTAAATGCTGGGACAGCCCGGCCCGGTTGCCAAAAAACTGGTAAATGCCAAATATAGCGCTGGCCAGTGCCCCCAGCAACACCGCCCGGGCCAGCATCGGCAAGTAATCGGTTTTAAGCTGGCGGCTAAAACTCAGTGTCAATAGAACTAAAAAGGCCAGCGGCAACAAATCTTTCAGCCCTTCGCTTAAGTTCGAAGCCATGCCCAGGCCGATTACTAGCCAAACCAACCAAGCCACCATTAGCGCCCGCGGCCAGTCAAAAGTTAATTTAAGCTGCCCGGTAATAAGCTGCCAGGCCGTTATGGCTATTAATACCGCCCCGGCTGCGGTGCTGAGCCGGATATTAAGCCCGCTAACCGGCAGCGTCGGCAAATATTCAAACGGCAGCAAAAAGGCGATCAAGGCCATCAAAGCCGGCAAACGATTACCGGGCTGCAGCGCGTCAGACAAAAAACGCCTCATGACCCCATTCTAACAGCCGCCTGCCAACAGGCAATTCCTGTTACAATTACAGCGGAAATATGAAGAATAACGCTTCGCTTGTTTACAGCTTTTTGCTATTGGTATCGGATTTTGTAATGCTTATTAGTTCGTTCGTGGCGGCATACTTGATCCGTGTCCACCTTGACACCCGGCCGCTGGCCCAGCAAGTGCCGGGCGTCGAATACCTAAAGATATTCGTGGCGCTAATGCCTTTTTACCTGTTTGTGTTCGCCATTTTAGGCCTTTACAACAAAGATATTTATGAGCGGCGCTTCCAGGAAGTCGGACGGGTGCTGACCGGCACGGTAATAGGCATGATGGGCATAATTTCGTTTAGCTTCGCTTACAGCCGGCCAATCTTTCCGGCCCGCCTGGTGCCGGTTTACGCTTTTATTATTAGCTTCCTGTTGGTGATGCTGGGCCGCGGCCTGCTGCGCATGGGCCGCCACATGTTATTCCATTACGGCATTGGCGTTAACCATGTTTTGCTTATTGGCAGCAACCGGGCGATGACCGAAATCGCCGAGTACATTGGCAACACCCGCCAAACCGGCTATTGGATCGCCGGCTACCTGGGTAAAAAAGGCACTATCCCGCCCAAATACCATTCTGCCCATTACGCCACGGTCGACGACGCCGTAAAAGTTTTTGGCCATATCCATACCATCATCCAAACCCAAATGCTCGACGACTCGGCCAACCAAAAAATTATCGATGCCGCCCGGGACTACCATGTCGATTACAAATTTATACCGGCCAATGTAAATTTATACACTGGCAATAATGAAATAGAGCTGTTCCACAATTTTCCGGTAATCGCCGTCCACCAAACTGCCCTGGCCGGCTGGGGCCGCATCGCCAAGCGCTCTTTTGATATCGCCGGCGCTTTAATCGCCTTAATTTTAGCTATTCCGGTGTTTTTAGTGGTTGGTTTAATTATCAAACTTACTGACCGCCGCGGCCCGGTATTTTACCAGCACCAGCGGGTCAGCCGCTTCGGCACCATGTTTACCGCCTATAAGCTGCGCAGCATGTATTGGCGTTACAGTAATACCGGCCGCAAAAGCGAAATCGAAATTTTCAAAGAAATGGGCCGCGAAGATTTAATAAAAGAATGGCGGGCCAACCAAAAAGTCAAAAACGACCCGCGCATTATGCCCATCGGCCGTTTTACCCGCAAAACCGGCATCGACGAATTGCCGCAGCTTTGGAATGTGCTTAAGGGCGACTTAAGCCTCATCGGCCCGCGGCCGGTAACCAAAAGCGAGCTGGAACGCTACGAACAAGCCAGCTCGATATTCTTGAGCATCCGCCCCGGCATTACCGGCTTGTGGCAGGTTTCCGGCCGCAACGAAACAACTTACGACGAGCGCATCGCCCTCGATTTGTACTACATCCAGCACTGGAGTTTTTTGCTTGATATGAAAATCGTTTACCGCACACTGCTGGCCATGGTAACCGGCAAAGGCCAATAAATGAAAGTTGCCCTCGTGCACGATTGGCTGACTAATATGGGCGGTGCCGAAAAAGTCCTGCTGGCCTTAAAAGAAATTTATCCCGACGCCCCGATTTACACATCGGTATATAACCCCCAAAACATGCCGGACATTTTCCGCGGCTTCGATATCCGCACCAGCTGGCTGCAAAAAATCCCGCTGGCCCGGCGCAAACACCAGTTATTCCCAATGTTGCGGGCCAAAGCATTTGAGAAGTTTAATTTTGACGAATTCGACCTGGTGTTATCGGTAACCAGCTCCGACGCCAAAGGCATAATCGTCAATCCCGAAAAAACCCTGCATATTTGTTATTGCAATACGCCTACACGGTACTACTGGAGCCATTACGAAGAGTATAAGCAAAACCCCGGCTTCGGCCCACTGGATATTTTTATTAAGCCGTTTATCCCGTTACTGGTTGGCCGGATGCGCAAGTGGGACTTAAAAGCCGCCGCCCGGCCGGCGGTTTACTTGGCCAATTCGCGCAACGTCGCCCGCCGCATCAAAATTTATTACAACCGCGACAGCACCGTGCTGTTCCCGCCAGTGGATGTCAGCCGCTACAGCGTTAATAACGGCCACCGGGCCGGGCTGCTGGCGGCCGGGCGTCAAATACCATACAAACGATTCGACCTGGCCATCGAAGCCGCCAACCAGCTCAACATGCCGCTGGTAGTTATCGGCCAAGGCCCGGAGCATAAAAAACTGGTCAAGCTGGGCGGGCCGAAAGTAATATTTAAAACCGCCAACGACGAAGAATTAGCCGCGGCCTTCGCGTCGGCCGAATTGTTTTTATTCCCCAACGAAGAGGACGCCGGCCTCATTCCTGTCGAAGCCATGGCCAGCGGCACGCCGGTAGTCGCCTTCGCCAAGGGCGGCGTGCTGGATGTTATCGAACCCGGCGAAAGCGGCATTTTATTCAACCAACAAAACACTGAAAGCTTAATAGCGGCAATTAATAACGCCCTAAAGCTTAGCTGGGACCGCCAGAAAATCCGCCGCCAGGCCGAAAAATTCTCGAAGCCCAAGTTCCAGGCCGAAATTCAAAAATTCGTCACCGCCGAGTACGCCAAATTCGCCAAAAATAAGCTTTAACTTCTTAAAAAGTTACTGTTTTTTACGACAGGGAAGCTTGTAGTTTTATTTACGGGCAGGCTTGACGGCCGGCCGGGCCGTGCCGATATATAGGCTTATCCCAAGATGGATAAACCGGGTGGGCAGGAGGTAATATGCTAACCCGGCGTTTTATTACCAAACTGGCTGCTGGCCTGGCGGCTAGTCTTTTGTTTATCAACATCGCTTCTTATGCTGTGGTACTAGCCTTAGAAACCGGCGGCTACCCTTGGGCCGACGCGCCTAAAGTGCCAAAAGCCGTAGCCGGCGACAATATTACCTGGGGTTATAAGGGCGGCCGCGGTTTTCGCGACCCCTGGGGCTACGATTTACGCAACTGCACATCATATGTTGCCTGGCGGGTCAGCAAAGAACTGGGCGTTAATATTCCGGGCTGGGGCAACGCCGAAAACTGGTCAGCAGCCGCCAGGTCTGCCGGCTACCGGGTCGATAACTTCCCGGAACCCGGCGATATCGCCCAATGGGATAGCGGGCATGTGGCTTTTGTCGAAGAAGTAATCAAGCAGGCCGATGGCAGCCGGCAGGTTAAGGTAGCCGAATATAACCAGGACCTTAAAGGCAATTTCCAGCGCGGCCGGCTGACCAAAGCCGACCACTATATCGATATCAATGGCACCGGTAAAATTTGGAGCCCGCCGGCAGAGCCAGCTGCTCCCGTAAAAAACACGCCCTACGATTACATCGGCGATAAACAAATCATTAAAGACGACCAAAAAGTTTACCAAAAAACGGCCGGCGTGGCCTGGCCGCTTAAAAATCTAAAAGATTGGACGCCCCAAGACGCCAACTATTGGGGCGGTGAGCCGGTAGCGGTAGCGCCGGCCGAAATTAAGCCGCACCTAGCTGGCGACGCGGTGCCGCCCGATAATACAATAGTTAGCATCGACGGCCAGCCGGATAAATACGTTTTTAAAAAGGGCGGCGCTTATAAATTAACCGAAAAAGAAGCCGGCAAATTAAGCGCGGCCAACCAGCCCGTATACAAAATACCGGCCGCAGACAGCACGCTAACCAGCCCCCAAAACAAACCGCTAAAAATAAAAGACGGCTCGCTGTACAAATTCGGTAACGACAGCCGGGTGAGGCAAATGGTATCCGGTAAAAACGGCGATATATCGCTGTTTATGAGCGACACTGCCCAAGCCTGCTTAAAAATAACCAAAGGCGAGGAGCCGGAAACCCTGCCCAGCGGCGCCGCCGATTTGCTGGAGGGCTATAACGGCAAAAAGGTGGAGGCCAGTAGCCTGGCTGCCAAATGCCGCTTTCCTAAAAGCACGGTTTTCGGCAGCCAGCAGGGCAAAGAATGGTGGCAAATAACCGGCGATGGTGTTGCCTCGCCCTTCCAAAAAGTCCAATATAAATCGCTGCTCGACGTTTACTCGGCCACCGACGGCAGCCCGGTATTCAATGACATAACGCCGGATATGGCTTTCGAAACCCTGCCAACCGCGCCGGCAGATAAAGCTGAGAGCACGCTGTTTGTTAAAACCGCCAAATCCCGGACTGTTTACCGACTGGGCCAGGATAAAAAACTGCACGCCGTTAACAATCCTAAAAACCCGGCCTGTACCGCTAAGCTGCCAGTAACCGAAATGCCCGAATCGGCTGCCGGCCAATTGCCGCCCGTCGGCGAACCGGCCCCTTGCGCCGCGCCGCTCAAAAAAGATGTTCATCCGGCTTCCAGGCCCATTAAAAAAGCTGCCGTTCCGGCCAAAGCAAAGGCTGCCAGCCCTAAACCAAAAGCCGCGGGGCCAAAACCCAAAGCCTACGCCCAGCCAGCCATCAAAACCAACGCGGCCAAGCCTGCGGCTGTCCCTGCCCAGCCGAAGCCTGCCCAGCCTGCCAACAAAACGGCCGGCGCCATAAACAGCCGGATAGCCACCGTCAAAACACCGGTAGTAACCTATGCCTACCCCTTAATTATTACTTTGGCTTTGCTGGCAGCCATTAAATTTTCCAAGCTCAGGTCTAAGCGCTAGAATTTTTTAGATCAATTAGAAATGGCTATTATAGAATGGTATGGGTATGAAAAATTTATTAGTTACCGGAGGGGCCGGATTTATAGGCTCAAATTTTGTCCATTATGTTGCCGGGCAGCGGCCCGACTGGCAGATTACCGTCGTCGACGCCCTAACCTACGCCGGCAACCGCGATAACCTCAAAGATTTGCCGGCCGGCCAGTTTGAGTTTGTGCAGGGCGACATTACCGATGCCGGCCTAATGGATAAGTTGGTGGCCAAGGCCGATGCCGTCGCCCATTTTGCCGCCGAATCTCACGTCGATAATTCGGTTGAATCGCCCTGGCCGTTTGTTAACAGTAATATTATTGGTACCTTCCAGGTCCTGGAAGCCGTGCGCAAGCACGGCAAGCGCCTGCACCACATTTCGACCGACGAAGTTTATGGCGACCTCGAGTTGGACGACCAGCGGTTTTCCGAAAATACCCCGTATAACCCTTCCAGCCCTTATTCGGCTACCAAAGCCGGCTCCGACCATTTGGTTAGGGCTTGGACCAGGAGCTTTGTCATCCAGGCGACGATTTCCAACTGCTCTAACAACTACGGCCCTTACCAGCACGTCGAAAAATTTATCCCCCGCCAAATCACCAACATTCTTTCCGGCCAGACGCCCAAACTGTACGGCACCGGCGATAATATCCGCGACTGGATCCACGCCGAAGACCATTCTTCGGCCGTGCTGGCAATTTTAGAGAACGGCCAGGCCGGCGAAACCTATTTAATTGGTGCTGACGGAGAAAAAACCAACAAGCAGGTGATGGAGCTGGTCTTAAAATTAATGGGCAAAGACCCGGGCGCCTACGAACACGTCAACGACCGGCCGGGCCACGACCTGCGCTACGCGATCGATTCGTCTAAATTGCGCTCCGGCCTGGGCTGGGCGCCTAAGTACACCGATTTCGAAGCCGGGTTGCGCCAAACCATTGATTGGTACAAAAACCACCCGGAGTGGTGGCAGCCGCAAAAAGAGGCTACCGAGCAACGCTACAAAGTGATGGGCCGATGAGCAACCCTGAACTTAAAGTCAGCCAAACGGCCATCCCGGGCTTGCTGGAAATAGATTTGGTAGTCCACGGCGACGACCGCGGCTGGTTCAAAGAAAATTGGCGCAAAGACAAGCTAACGGCCCTGGGCTTGCCGGCCGATTTCCAGCCGGTGCAGCACAGCCTGTCTTATAACAAAGAAGCCGGGGTGACCCGCGGCATCCACGCCGAGCCCTGGGATAAATACATCAGCGTGGCTTTCGGCAAAGTGTTCGCAGCCTTCGTGGAGCTGCGCAATGTGCCGGAATTCGGCACTGTCTTTACCTGCGAAATCACCCCGGATAAAGCCATTTACCTGCCGCGCGGCTGCGGCAATTCGTTCCAAACCCTGGAACCCGACACCGTTTATACTTACCTGGTTAACGACTATTGGAGCCCCGAAGCCCAATACACAATGGTTAACTTGGCCGACGAGACCCTGTCTGTTAACTGGCCGGTTAGTCTGGACCAGGCCATAATTTCCGATAAAGACCGGCAGCATCCAAGGCTGGCGGACGTTAAACCGTTTGAGGTATAAAAATGAGCTTAGACCAATCCAAACTTCTTATTTTAGGGGCTGACGGGCAGTTGGGCAGCGAGTTGCGGCGCCAGCTGCCGCAAGCCGACGCCCTGGACCGGGGCGGGCTGGACATCACCGACCGGATTAACCTGGAAACTTACCAATGGGAAAAATATAAGTACGTGATTAACGCCGCTGCTTATACGGCGGTTGATGCCGCCGAAACCGACGAAGGCCGCGAAGCCGCCTGGCTGGTCAATGCCCAGGCCCCCGCCTGGCTAGCCCGCATAGCTACCAAAAACAATTTGGTCTTGGTGCACATTTCGACCGATTACGTATTTAACGGCCACCGCACGCCGCATTCCGAAACCGAACCTCTAACGCCAATGAGCGGCTACGGCACTTCCAAAGCCGCCGGCGATATCGCCGTATCCGAGCACGACAAGCACTACCTGGTACGCACCAGCTGGGTTATGGGCGCCGGCAAAAATTTTGCCCGGACCATGATTGAGCTCGCCCGCAAAGGAATTAACCCGACTGTAGTCAGCGACCAGACCGGCCGGCCGACTTTTACCAATACTTTGGCGGCCGGCATCATCCACCTGCTAAACAGCGAGCAGCCATACGGCACTTATAATTTAAGCAATGGCGGCGACGTCGTCAGCTGGGCCCAGTTTGCCGAAGCCGTATTCCAGACCGCCGGCTTGTCCAACACGGTTACGCCAACCACATCGGCCGAATATTTCGCCGATAAGCCGCAAGCCGCACCGCGCCCGGCCCACAGCGAATTCGACCTCAGCAAAATAGAAGCCGCCGGCTTTAAACCGGCCGACTGGCGCGACGACCTAAAAATTTATCTAGAAAGTGAGGCGTCCGGACAATGAAAGGCATAATTTTAGCCGGCGGCACCGGCAGCCGATTGTTTCCGATTACCTTAGGCGTCATAAAGCAGCTGGTACCGATTTACGACAAGCCGATGATTTATTACCCCTTATCTACCCTCATGCAGGCCGGCATCCGCGACATTTTAATAATTTCCACCGCCCAGGACCTGCCGCGTTTCGAAGACCTGCTGGGCAGCGGCAAGCAGTTGGGGTTAAATTTTATTTATAAAGCGCAGGACGAACCGCGCGGCCTGGCCGACGCGTTTATTGTCGGCGAAGAGTTTATCGGCGGCGATAAAGTGGCCCTGATACTCGGCGACAACATATTTTACGGTTCCGAAATGGACGAAGGCCTGGCTATATACACCGACCCTGACGGCGGTGTAATATTCGGCGCGCCGGTTCAGGATCCCGAGCGCTACGGTGTCGTCGAATTCGACGGCAGCAATAAAGTTATTTCCATAGAAGAAAAGCCGGCCCAGCCAAAATCGCATTATGCCATCCCCGGCTTATATTTTTACGACCACCACTGCGTGGAATTCGCCAAAGCCGCCAAACCCAGCGACCGGGGCGAAATTGAAATAACCGAAATCCATAACGCTTATTTACGAAGCGGCAAGCTAAAAGTAGCCTTGCTGGACCGCGGCACCGCCTGGTTGGATACCGGTACGTTCGACTCGTTAAATGACGCCGCCCAGTTTGTGAGGGTCATCGAAGAGCGCCAAGGCTTAAAAATCGGCTGCATCGAAGAAATCGCTTACCAGAAAGGCTACATCGATGCCAGCCAGCTGCAAGCCTTGGCCGAGCCGCTAAGAAAAAGCGGATACGGCCAATATTTGCTAAAATTATTAGAATGAACCACCTCCCCGTAAGGGCGCACAAGCCTAAAAAGCACCTAAAATTTTCGCGCATCCAGAAAATATCTTTTTTGGTGGGTACGCTAAGCGCCGTTTTCCTGATGGTTTTGTTTTATTTTATAGTGGCCTCGGCCCGCCAGCCCGAAAACGTACCAAAAACGCCGGCCTCTTACGTACCCAATTTCGAACATATATTCTTGATCATGGAAGAAAACGAAAGCGGGCGGCGAATAGTAGATAATCCTGAAGCTACGTACATTAATACCCTGGCCGACCAGTACGCTTACGCTACCCAGTACTACGCCACCGACCACCCCAGCCTGCCAAACTATATCCACCTAACCAGCGGTACCAACGCCGGTTTAATGGGCAACTGCGGGCCAACCGACCCTAAGTGCCAACTGGATGTTAAGAACCTGCCGGATTTACTGGAAAAAAACCGCCTAACCTGGCGGGCTTACATCGAAGGCATGCCACAACCATGCGACCCTAACCCCGAGGGGGAATATTACACCGAATTCAACCCGTTCCTGTATTACAAAAACATTGCCAGCAACCACGACCGCTGCCAAAAAAACGACGTGCCGTTCTCCCAGTTTGAGACCGACCTAAAAAGCAATACCTTGCCCAACTTCGTATATATAGTGCCCAACAACTGCAATAATATGCATAATTGCAGCGTCGGTACCGGCGACCAGTGGCTGGCTAAAGAAGTTTCGACCATCCTGGACTCACCGGCTTTTCATAACAGCGTGTCATTACTAGTTATTACCTGGGACGAATCCGAAGAGCACGAATCAACCAATAACATCCCGTTAATTATGGTCGGCTCCAAAGTTAAAAAAGGTTATAGCTCGGCCAACCGCTACGACCATATGTCGCTGCTTAAAACTATCGAAACCGCCTGGGGCCTGCCTTCCATGCAAGCAGACGACAAAAATGCCAGGCCAATGAGCGAATTCTTCTTGCCGTAAGGCTATAATGGTTCTAGCATGAGCAACCCCATCAATTTATTACTGATTCCGCTGCTGTCGGCTTTGCTGGTTACGGCCCAAGCCATTTGGGGTACCGCCATCAAGCAGCACCATTTGATGGAAGGCTCGGCCGGCAAAATACTTAACAATTTAATTACCAGCCCGCGTATCTGGGCCGGCGGCATTATTTACGTTATAGCCACCGGCATTTATTTCGTTTTGCTGTCCAAAAATAAATTCTTTTCGGTGCAGGTTACCATGACGGCACTGGCAATAATTTTTTCAACCGCTCTAGCGGCCATTATTTTCCACGAAAAACTATCGGCATACAATTTGGTTGGTGCCGGCCTGGTGATGCTGGGCCTGGTTTTCGTGCTGGCTAAATAACTTACTTTTCTTTTTGGCGCAGCTGGGCTTCTAAGATAGCCAGGTGGCGGACTACGGCAACCAGCCGCTTATTATCATCTTTGCCTTTAATGTATAGGTTTACGACAACAAATATAAAAGCCAGCGTCAGTATATACAGCAATAAGTTGGCCCCGGTAGAAACGCCTACCGCATGGGCGATGTCGTTGGATATATCCGGGAAAGCCACGGCAATAATAGCCAGTACGGTAAACAGCATCGTCAGAATTTTAATCCAGGCGTTTACCTGGTGGCTGCCGGGATTGCTCAAAAAGCGCCACAAAAACAGTACGAAACCGGCAATCAGGATTATTTGTATAGCAATCATTTCTTGGAAAACCTATGTAAAAATAAATCAAACACGATATTAACCGAATTCAGCATTGGCTGGCCTTTGCTTTTAGAATAATCGCTATAGGTAATTTTTACCGGTATCTCGTCATACTTATATTTTCCGTCGGCAATCCGGATTAGCAGCTCCGAAGCATGGGCGAAACCGGGCATGGTTAGCTTTAAATTTTCGGCCAAATTGCGGTTGAAGGCCCGGATGCCGATATGCGGGTCGGATATTTTTACACCGGAGGTGCTTTCCGAAAAAACGGCGGCCATTTTCAAAAACGCCCTTTTAAGCGGGCTGATGTTATGGACGGTGCCTAAAAAACGCGAGCCGAAAACAATATCGAGATTGTGTTTCTTTAAATGGTCCAGCATCCTGGTGGCGTCGCTTATTTCGTGCTGGCCGTCGGCGTCTACGGTAATAAAGTACTTGGCATCCGGGTCGGTCAGGGCATAATCAATGCCGGTTTGGGTTGCCGCGCCGGCGCCAAGATTGATGGAGTGCTCAACCAATATGCCGCCGGCTTTAATAATTTCGGCACTGGTGCCGTCGCGGCTGCCATCGCTCACGCAAACTACATTGGAGTAGGTTTTTTTAACTGCTTTGATGACCGGGCCGATAACTTTTGCTTCGTTATAAGCCGGAATTATCACATATGTATCTCTGCGCATCTGGTTATCAAGTATAAAGCAAGTAGGCGGCCGCTTTCTACAAACTCATGGACTGGCGCGGCTATTTTGCTAAACTAGCTAAATGAATTGGCGGCGGGGTTTAAGCGGTTTTTACCACGGCATTTGGTTTTTCCCGGCTGTCGTAATGGCGGTGGTTTTATTATTAACGGCTTTTAAAATCAGCGGCTCATCCATTGGGGTCTACCATGACTTCTTTTACGGGCCCACCCACGACAGTAACCTCTTAATAAACAAGCCGCGCACAATCCGCTCCGACGAATGGCTGGTCAATACCGAAATGACCATTGCCCAGTCCAACGATAATTACCAAACGGTTAATAAAAATATCGGCCGGGGCGAGGATATGTCGGTGTCGTTGGACGTGCCCAACAAAGACTGGAGCGAATTATTCCGGCCGCATAATTGGGCTTTCTTTGTTTTGCCGTTCGAAAATGCCTTCGCGTTTAAGTGGTGGGTTATTGGCGCGCTGCTGGTAATCAGTGCTTACTTCTTTATCTTAGCTTTGCTGCCGGGGCGGCGCTTACTAGCTGCTTTGCTATCGCTAAGTTTACTGGCCAGCGCTTTCACCCAATGGTGGTACCAGTTCGTAACATTGGGTTCATTATATTACCCGTTATTTATTGCAGCGTTATTTATTTATTTATTAAAGCAAAAGAGCTTGCTCCGCCAGCTTTTGGTTGCTGGCGTAATAACATATTTGCTTATTTGCTATGTATTGGTGCTTTACCCGCCGTTTCAAATTGCCACCGGGCTGGCCTTGGCGGCTTTCTGCGTTGGCTACCTGGTCCAGCACTGGCTGGAACAAACTAAGGCGGACCGACCGCAATTTTACCGGAAAATGGGAATGTTATTAGTTTCGGTGATAATCACCGGCTTGGTTACGGCTTTATTTATACATACCCGCGCGGCGGCCGTCCATGCCATACAGAACACTGTTTATCCGGGTAAGCGGGTTATTGCCAGCGGCGGCTTTGACCCCATACATTTTTTTAGCGGCAATTTGGATTTTCAGTTGCAGTTTACCGGCAAAGCCCTGCATTACCAACTTATCTCGCAAGGGATCAGCAACCAAAGTGAAGCCGCTAACTTCGTTTATTTACTGCCGTTTTTGCTGTTGCCTGCCATATATTTAATGATCAAATCTGCCCGGCAGCGAGGCCGCTTTTCTTGGCGGCGGCTGGATTGGCCATTGGCAACGGTCAGTCTGCTGTTCGTGGCCTTACTGGTGCGGCTGTTTGTTCCGCATTTCAATACTTTGTTCAAACTATTTTTGCTCGATAAGGTACCGCAAAAACGGTTGGTTATTGGCTTGGGCCTCCTGAATTTAATGCTGGTGGTGTTATTTATGAGGCGGCTGCAAGCCCATAAAAAGCAGGTATTTTCAGGCAAAATAGCATTACTGCTTGCATTAGTGGTATTCGCGGTCGAGCTGTTCACCGGCCTGGTAACTAGGCACCGTTTTCCGGAGTTTATCGGTAACGCGAGAGTGTTGCTTTTTTCCATTCCAGTGCCGGTAATTTTTTATTTACTGCTGCGCAAAAAATTTGAGTTAGCCGCTGCCGGATTGTTGGCTTTCGGGGTGTTTATGTCGATAGGTGTCCACCCGTTATATAGGAACGTATCGGCTATTAACCAAACGGATTTATCAAAGGAGATCCAGCAGTTAAACAAACAGCAGCCGGGGCGGTGGGCGACCGAAAGCTTATATCTGGAAAACTTCGCAATTTTAAACGGCGCGCCGTCGGTATCGGGCCTATATACTTACCCGCAATTTGGTATTTGGCGGCCCATAGATAATGGCCAGCAGCAAGATTTATATAACCGTTACGCGCATGTTGAATTCAATTTCGACCGCGATCCTAACATTAATACCGGCACCCAGCTAAAGCTAATCGGTGCCGACCATTTTCAAGTTATAAGCGAACCGTGCAGCGGGTTTATGAAAGACAATAATGTGCGCTATATCTTAACTTCCCAGCCCATAAACGACAATTGCCTTAAGCTGGTTAATCAGTATAATTATCCGTCCCGGACATTTTATATTTACCAACTGCAGTATTAAATACCACCAAAATTGACTCTTAAGCAATAGCACAATATAGTATACTTATTGACTTCGTACCCCCTAAAAACAAACAATAGATACTATGGCCAATAAAAATTACCGGGCGCCGCAGCGCTCTACTTCGATACCCCCCAAGCGCAGCAGGCGCTGGCTTTGGCTATTAGCTTTGCCGGTTGCCGCAATCCTGGTATTGGCTGTCCTTGAGTTAACTAACACTACTTATATTTTTCATAAACGCAAAGCGGTTTCCGGCACTATTCCCAGTACTACTCATTCTGACGGCAGCCAGCAGAGCAGTGGCAGCAACAGTAACCCGTCCCAGCAGCCCTCAACTACGACTACTGGCAGTAGCACCCAGCCGGACAACACTAAAACCAATACTCCAACCAATACATCCGACGCCGCGCTGGCGGCGCCCTACGGCAACTTTGTCAGCAACCACCATCCCGGCGCCGGCAATAACGCGCCAACCCAGGAAAGTTCGGTTTGCCTGACCACTCCGGGCGCCAGCTGCACCATAACATTTACCAACTCCGACGGAGTAGTTAAGAGTTTATCGGCCAAAATCGCCGACTCCAGCGGCACGGCTTACTGGGACCAGTGGGATGTTAAAACCGCCGGTTTTACCGACGGCACCTGGCAAATCAAAGCTACCGCTACGCTAAACGGCAAGAGCTTGTCTACCACCAGCGACCAGCCCCTGGACGTTAAATTATGAAAAAACTGGCAGCTTTGGCTTTATATACTTCGTCCGTAGTTTTAGCCAGCCTGGCGCCTATCGGCCTGGCCCGCGCCGCTTTTAATTCCAACTACATTATCAGCGACAGCGCTTTTAGTAATACTAATAGTATTTCGGCCGCGCAGATAGATGCTTTTTTAAACACTTTTGCCAACAGCTGTATCAGCCCGAACAGCGGTTTCCAGGCTATAGACCCCAGTGGCTACTCACCGTCCGGTGGCTATACGTATGGCGGCTACGTTACAGCCGGCAAAGCAATATACGACGCCGCCCAGGCCTACGGTTTAAACCCGCAGGTGCTGGTAGTTACGCTCGAAAAAGAACAAAGCCTGGTTACCGGCCGGTTCAGCTCAACCTACTGCTTGCCAAGTGACGACAATAACCACAAATACGCCGCCGCGGTGGGTTATGGCTGCCCGGACAGCGGCACGCGCTATAACTATTCGGGCATAAGCCTTTACCGCCGCAACGGCGTCGTCCAGTCTACCGTCGGGCCGACTTGCGTCAACACCGCCCAAAAAGCCGGTTTTTCGCAGCAAATAATCCGAGCGGCCTGGTTGTTTAAATTCGGCCAGCAACGCTCGCTCGGCAATATTAATTGGGCGGTAATTAGCGGCAGCTGGGATAATTCTGACGATTTGCACACCTGCTACGGCGGGCCGATGACGGCCGGCTTCCACAAACGCTGCCCCAGCGACGCCAACGATACCTTTTACGACGGCTATACTACTATTGATGGTGTAAGTACTTTAATGGGAACCGGCGCTACGGCTGCCCTGTATTGGTACACGCCGCACTTCCACGGCAACCAGAATTTCTATAATATATTTGCCAGCTATTTCGGCGACCCTAATACACCATGCTTCGGCGTAGCGAATGTAACCGGCGCAACGTCCGGGTCAAAATTATTGTCATACGGTAACACCGGACCCGATAAATTGGCCTTTACTAAGCAGAACAATACCGGCTCAACTTGCGCCGAAATCCATCTTGATAATTCCGGCTTCCAGTCTTGGGCGGCCCATATGGCCACTGCCATGCGGGCTACGGACGGCAGCCTTGGTACGTTTGTACCCGGCCGGGCCAAAATAGACCACCAAAATGCCCTGAATTACATTCTGTACAGCGGCGCCGGCGGCCATGTCGAAGTGCACCGCATGAGCCCGGACTTTAAATCTTTTGTTGGATATTATGATGTAGCTACTGATCTTACGGGCATTACTGCCACTAACGGCATTTTTGTGGCCGGCGACTTTTTGGGACAGGGCAGCGACCAGCTGGCGTTAATCCTGTACAGCGGCGCCGGCGGCCATGTCGAAGTGCATTTATTTGACCCCAGCCTGACTAAAGCAATAGGCTATTACGACGTTTCCACAGACCTGACAGGCGTTACAGCGGCAACCGGAACGTTTGTGGCCGGCGACTTTTTGGGCCGCGGCTATGACCAGCTGGCTTACGTACTTTATAGCGGCGCCGGCGGCAAAACCGAAGTGCACATGTTCAACCAATCGCTTACCAAAGCTACCGGCTTCTATGACGTTCCAACAGATCTTACTAGTGTCAGCCAAAATACGGGTACATTCCTGGCCGGCGACTTTTTGGGCCGCGGCTATAGCCAGATTGTTTACGCTCTGTACAATGGCGCGAATAATAGCGTAGAAACCCACATGTTTAACCGGGCGCTAAACCAGGCAATCGGTTTTCAGGATATCGTTACCAATATCGGCAGCTTTGACCCGGCCGAATAAAACTAGTAGCCCTTTAGCATTAACTGCCAAAGGTATTCCGTGTCGATTTTGCCAGCCCGCCGCATCTTCCGGCGCTTAGCAATATAAAAAGGCAAGTAGCATAGTCCTACGAGCCGGCCCTTGATTACTTTTCGGGCGGCGGCTTTTTTGCCTTGGCGGCGCAAGGCTTTAACCGTATCAATATCCCCCCGAATTAAGCCCGGCGTCATACGCCATATTATTCTCCAAGGAAAATTTTTATAAATCATTCCGCAATTATTTCGAAACGTCATATATAACGAAAAGCCGGGGTTTTTGCCGGAGCTGGCCGAGCCCATATGGTAAGCGCGGGCAGAGGGCACTAAATAATTATCCCAACCCATAACTGTGGCCCGGGCCGCTAAATCGACATCTTCCAAATACATAAACATCCGCTCATCAAACAACTGCCGGCCGAATGGCTGGCTTTCTATGAATTTTCGCGACACCATGCAAGCGGCGGCATTAACGCCAAAAACTTTTTTGGGCCCGAATTCGCTTTGGTAAAAGAACCGCCAGTTGCCTTGGGTGCCTTGGCCGTTGCGGGCCACGAAAATGTGTGTCGAATCAATAATTTGATGGTCGTAATAATCCATGGTAGTGCCCTGGAATAAGGCGCCTTTTGGTTTTAGTTCGGCAAAATCCAAGATTTTTTCAGCCCA
Source organism: uncultured Candidatus Saccharibacteria bacterium (assembly GCA_964460855.1). Taxonomy (GTDB): domain Bacteria; phylum Patescibacteriota; class Saccharimonadia; order Saccharimonadales; family UBA10212; genus CAYWQH01. The sequence continues at coordinate 35,107 of CAYWQH010000006.1, read as the reverse complement.
CCGGCTGTCCAGGCGGGCGTCGGTATTTATTAAAGCCACGTAGTCTATTTCAGGGTCGGCCAAAGCTTCATCAATGCCAAAATTATTACCTTTGGCAAAGCCGCTGTTAAAGCCGGGCGCTAAAATTTTTACGCCGGGGTAGCGCTGGTTAATATGCCCGACCGAATCATCCGCCGAATTATTGTCGACAAAAATAATTGTATGGCGGTTAAAAGTTTGGGCTTCTATTGATTCAAAACACTCGTCAATCAGGTCGCGGTTATTATAGCCAATAATAATGTAGGCGATTTTATGATTCGGAGCGCTCATAAGCGTGCCCCCATGAATTAGCCGCGATATTAATTTCAAATGACGCTTGGCCCAGTTGCGGGTTAAAGAATGTATCGTCCGAAGATTTAGGCACCAGCTCCCCGTCCAGCTCAAAGTTTACGTGGCTCCAAATTACAATATTGCCCGGCATATGCTCTTTTAGCTTTAAGAAGTTTTCAGCTGTTAGTTTACCTTTATGCGTGGCGCTTTCGGTTAGCTTTTTAAACACTTCGGCTTTGGCGCAAAAAATACCGCCGCTTAGCGCGTCTATGTTGCGCACCCATTCGGTACTGCCAAAAACGGAGCCGTCACCGGCCTTGTAGCCCCTAAATAGTGGTTGCAAGCCCTGGCTGCTGGCCACCAGGCCGCTATCGGCAATTGCCCGCTGGGCATCGAGTACCATTGGCGCGCAGGCCAGGCAGCCCGGCTGTATCGCTACCGCCGCCAGTTCCCTTACATCTGCTTCGCTGCTTGGCATTACCGCTTGCTGGATGCACATAACCACTTCGCCTTTAGCTTTGGCGGCCGCCGCCGGCCAGTAATTATCCTTGCCAACCAAGTGAAGTTCAAAGCCGTGTTCGGCGTTAGCGAAAGGCTTGTACCAATCTCCGATCACCAGTTCTTTAATTTGGGGGCCGGCTTTTTTGAGCAAATCCTGCAGCCAGCCGGCGCACACCCGCTGCATGTTTGGCGAAACCGGCCCGATTACCAGGCTGGTATCCGGCTCGTCATGATAGGCGACCCGGTAAAAACCAGGCCGGCCGTTTATGGCTTTAACCCTCGCCTTCGCGCCAATCCGATGCAAATGGCTGCCAATGGCCGACTCGCCGGCTTTAAAAATGTATGTTTTATTGGATATATCTTGTGCAGTCGAAGTATTGGCCGCCCGCCAATGGTATAAAACGTGGGGCACGTGCTTGATTTTAGGCTGGCATTTATCGATAACTCTCAGCAGCAAATCGTAATCCTGGGCGCCGTCATGGGCCGGGTCCAGGCCGCCGGCTTGTTTTACAAATTCGGCCTTAATGGCCGTTAAGTGGTTGATGTAGTTTACATTGTTTAGCAGGTCCGGCGACCAGCGGGGCTTAAAGTGCGGGTCAAAAAACAAACTGCCGTCGTGTGTAATTTTATCTTCGTCCGAATAAAGCAGTTCGGCCGACGAATGGTGTATCTCTTCGGCAAAAGCGTGCAGGGCGCAGGGGTGCAGCATGTCGTCGTGGTCAAAAAACACTATGTAGTCGCCGCCGGCATGGCCGACGCCGTAATTAGTATTGCCGGAAATGCCGAGGTTTTTGCCCGGCTTAATGACTTTAATGCGGGTATCGATTTGGGCGCAGGCGTCTACGGCAGCGATCCGTTCGGGATCAGTCGAAGCGTTTACTAAAACCAGCTCCCAGTTTTGGTAATGCTGGTTTATTACCGAGTAAACCATCTTTAACAGATGAGTCTGGTGGGTGTTAAAAACCGGCACTATAACGCTAAACAGCCGGTTAGCGGCTAAATCGGCAAAAACGAAGCACTCGTTTTCGTTCTGGCTGGCCCAGCCGTCGTATTCCCTGATTTTGGCGGCTTTTTTATATTCTTTATAGGCTTTTCTGGCGGACCGCAGAACCGGCTTGGTCGGCCTGGCCAACTTTTTGAAGACCCTGAATCCGAACGAATTATTATTCATGATGGGTATGGCCGTAGCTTACCTTCATCTGATGGTGCGGGTGCGCCAAAGCATGGGACAGTTTTTGGCCGCCAACCATAAACCGATGGGCATACTCGATGCGGTCGTAAATCTTCTCCAGCTCTTTATTCTCAATGGAAGTAGTTATGGTGTATTCGCCATCGGTAAAAACATTATCGATTTCAGCTTCGATGGACATTTTCGAGCCGGCAGGCAGCTCGTGTATTTTTACTTCTTGGGTGATGTTGTTGGTGGCAAAAACGGTTAAATCATCCTGGTTTTGGAATATAAACCCGACGGCAGCATTTTCTATATCGGATTTGGCCGAATAAGTTATCCGCACGCCTATTTTTTCCTGGTTGGTAAACGTATTTTGCGTATTACCGGTATGCGGGTTGTAAGTTTCCACGGAATCAATAACAGCTTCGTAAGTGCCTTGCCGTTTTTGCTTGATAACTTTATTGGCTTCGTCCAGCCTGACTTCCGAAGCCCGCAAATTAATCGTCTCGTATAAGTAGGCTATGTCTTCCGGCTCGCCAATACTTACGATTTTACCCTGGTCTATTAAAGCGCACCGCGTACAAAACCGCCGGACTGCCGCCATATCATGGGTTACCAATACGATTGTCTGGCCGCTGCGTTTCATATCGTGGAAGTACGTGTAGCACTTCTTTTGGAAGTCGAGGTCGCCTACGGCTAAAACTTCGTCAAACAATAAAATTTCCGAACCGGTTTGGATGGCTATCGAAAAGGCCAGCCTGACTTGCATGCCCGATGAATAGTTTTTGAGTTTCTGGTCCATAAATCGTTCCAGTTCGGCAAAATCGACTATCGACTGGTATTTAAGGGCCATTTCTTTCCTGGTAAAGCCCAGCAAAGCGCCGTTTAAAAAAACATTTTCGCGGCCGGTCAGTTCGGGGTTAAAACCTACGCCCAGCTCAATAAACGGCGTCAGTTTGCCGTTTACTTGTACAGCGCCTTTATTGGGGTAATATATGCCGGCTAAAAGCTTAAGCAAGGTACTTTTGCCACTGCCGTTGCGCCCTACTATGCCAAAAAATTCGCCTTTGCGGATTTCGAAAGAAATGTCTTTTAACACCGATTGCTTCTCGTAAGTTTGCTTAAGCTGGCGAAAGTTCAATAGCGCCCCTTTAAGGGAGTTACTTTTTTGGTGGGGCAGCTGGAAGCTTTTATAAACGCCATGCACCGAAATAACTGGCGCCGCTTCGTCCGTGTTTTGCATACTTATACTATTTTACAAGAACGTGCTACAGTTTCCTTAAATCAATTTTTTTGAAATGGCTTCAGCAGCAAAACCAATTACACCCCAACTGATCGGCAAGGTAAAAATCACCGATTTAAATATTGCCTCCAAGCAACAATACAGCGACGGCCCGATAGAAGATAAGCTCTTAAATTATTTTAAAAACAACCCGGGCAGTGATGGCAGCGAGCTGCTTACCCCGGCTGCCGATTGGCCAACAACCTACCATTTGTCCAAGGTCCGCCAAAACTTATTAAATTGGATGGATTTTCCGCCGGGCAGCACTGTTTTGGAAATTGGCGCCGGCTGCGGAGCGCTGACCGGTTTGCTGGCTTCAAAGGCCAAACGGGTAGTTGCCGTAGAGCTTTCGGCGCGCAGGGCGTCAATTAACGCCTACCGGCACAGCCATTTAACAAACCTGGAAATCGTTATAGGAAATATCGATAACTTGCAGCAATTCACCCAAGAACGCTTTGACTATGTAGTATGCGTCGGCGTGCTGGAATATGCCGGCATGTTTGTGGAAGGCAAAGATCCGTTCCGTGTTTTCGCCGAACAACTACGTAAATTTACTAGCGCTAACGGCAAGCTGGTTTTGGCTATCGAGAACAAGTTAGGCCTAAAGTATTTGTCCGGCGCCAAAGAAGACCATACGCAGCGTTACTTAGAAGGTGTGGAAGGTTATCCGCATTATCACGGCGTCCGTACATTTGGCCGGGCCGAGTTATCAAATTTACTGGATGGCGCCGGCTACGGACAGGCCGATTTTTACTTCCCGCTGCCAGACTACAAACTGCCGGCCGCCGTTTACTCGGAAAAATACTTACCGGGCGTGCACACGCCAAACATTCCAAGCGACTTATACCCTTCGCCGACCCCCGACCAGCCGCGGGCCCAAATAATGCGCGAGCAATTAGTTGTCCGCAGTTTTGCCAATAATGAAATGTTTGGCAGCGTGGCCAATTCGTTTTTAGTCATTGCCAGCCCCGCCAAAACCAAGGCACCGGCACAGCCGGTATTCGCCAGGAGCGCCATCAGCCGCAGCGGGCCGTTCCGATTAATTACTAAAATATATGGCCAGGGTTACACTCAGCACGTAATTAAGTCACCCTTAACCAGCGTGGCAAAAGGCCACATTGCGAATATATTGGCCAATTACAGCCTGCTTAAAAAATCTGTTAGCAGTCCTTTGGTAAATATATGTCCGGTTAAACAAACCGCCGACGGCAACCTCAAGTTTGATTTCATTGCCGGGCCGACCATGCAAAATTTACTAACGGATTATCTGATAGCCAGCAATAAACAAGCCTTCACCGAAGTAATTGATAGTTATTTAAGCATTATCGACAGCTTGCCGTCGAAGACCGTAATACCGGCCTCCCAAAAGGGGTACGCCGAAATTTTCGGGCCGGCCTATAAAACTTCCCAGGATTGTATTTTGCCGGCAATCATTGATATTAATTTCGACAACATCATAGTCGGCAAAAAAGGCAAATCGTTAATAGATTACGAATGGGTTTTTAATTTTGCAGTGCCTAAAAAATACATAGTAGGCCGGTCGATGATGTACTTTTTTGCCCGCAACAGCCAGGCAGTTAGGGCTACAACCGGGCCCGATAACCCAGCCATTAAAATATCGGACGACGTTATTATTCCATTATGGTTCTACCAAAAATATGAGGATTACTTAAAGCCTTTAAAAAATGTGCTTGAGGCTGAATATAGTTTTCAGAAATACGTATTAGGCAAATCAAAAAAAATGACCTTGTACCCGCAACCGGAAATTGCCGATAAAGAATTGCCCGATAATGTGGTTGATTCTTACGAAACGCTGCAGGCTCACTTCAAACATTTGCAGTCCGCGCTGGAAACCCATTTGCAAGAATTGGGCGAACTCCAGGGGCAATTAGAACAAATCAAGAGCACCAATGCCTGGAAGCTGGCCAGTAAAATCCAACGGCTGCGCGGTAAAATTAATCCGAAATAGCGGCTAAACGTTTTCGGCGAAAAACTTTGACTGGCTGCGGAAATACGCGGCGCCAATAATTATCGACAGCAGCATTATTAAATACGGCACGGCCTGGATCCAATGCCCGGGCATTAAAGTATGCAGGGTAAGCGTTTGCGGCGAAATTAAAACGTAGCGCGCGTCTTGGATGGCGTTGGTAATCGGATTAAGCAGCAGGATTTTTTGGTAATCCGGGTTAGTAATTATTGAAAGGGGATAAATAATTGCCGATAGGTAAAACAAGCCCTGTAAAACTACGTCCCATATGTAGCTAACGTCCCTGAATTTAACGTAAAACGCCGCCAAAAATAACGACACGCCCAGCGAAAAAATATACAGCTGCAATACGATAATTGGAAAATACAGGTCGGCGAAGTTAACCGTAACGTGGTTTATTATCATAAAAATCGCAATTATAAGCAGGTTTAGGGCCAGGTTAATCAGCGCTATTAAGCTACTGGCCACAACGATTGTCCAGCGTGGAATTTTTATTTTCCGGATTAGTTCGCCGCGGGCTACGACCGAATTAAGGCTCTGGACGGTCATCTCATTAAAAAAGTTCCATAAAACTATGCCTAGCAGCAAATACGCGGGGTAGTGCGGCACGCCTTTGCCAATTGGAATAATCCTGACAAATACTACGTATAAAATTAAAAACATCATTAAAGGCTTGAGGAGCGACCAGGCATAGCCTAATAAAGAGCCTTGGTAACGGAGCTTAAAGTCGGTGCGCACCAGCTCACCCAGCAACGCCCGGTTTTGTTTGGAAAACGTTGTTTTTAGCATGCTATTAAGGTTTCATTATACAATGGTTTTATCTGTTTATGAAAAGCCCAACACCTTTAGTTTACTGTGTGATTCCCAATTGGAATGGCGAGCGCGATTTAGCGGCGGCCATAGATTCGGTCCTGGCCCAAAGCCAGCCGTGCCGCCTGGTAATAGTCGATAACGGCAGCACAGACGGCTCGGTAGGCTTAATAAACAAATACGGTGATAAGCTTGACTCGGTAATCCTGAGCCGCAATACCGGCTTTGCCGGCGGCGTTAATGCCGGCATAAAATTTGCGCTGGATGCCGGCGCCGAATACGTAGCCCTGTTTAATAATGACGCCGAAGCCGACAAGCAATGGCTGGAGCATTTGTATAAAACCCTTAAGTCCAGCGACGAAGCGGGCATCGTAACCGGCAAGCTGTTAAAAGCCGCCGCCAAACCGCCCTACACGTTTGATTCTACCGGCGACTTTTACAGCAATTGGCTGCTGGCATTCCCGCGGGGGAGGGGGCTAACCGATAACGGCCAATACGACCACCAGGAATTTGTGTTTAGCGCGTCGGGCGGCGCCAGTTTATACCGGGCCGAAGTTTTTAAACAAATCGGTTTGTTCGACGAGGCGTTTTTCGCTTATTACGAAGACGTCGATTTAAGCTTCAGGGCCCAGTTGGCCGGCTGGAAAATTATCTACCAGCCCAAAGCCGTGGCCTACCACCAAATTGGTAAAACCAGCGGCCGGATCCCGGGTTTTACCGCCTACCACACGGTCAAGAACGTACCGCTGTTGTGGTTTAAAAATTTGCCGTTGGGCTTATGGTGGCCTGCCGCCATTAAATTTCAAATCGCTTACTTTTTAATGATGGTTAACATCGCCCGCAAGGGCAATCTAGGGCCAGTGCTCAAAGGTTTTGGCGTGCTTTGCTTGCTGCTGCCAGCTAAATTATTGGAGCGCCTAGCCATCCAACGGCACCGAAAGGTTCCCAACCGGTATATCCGGGGAATTTTATACCCGGACTTGCCGCCCGACCGCCATAAACTGCGTAAACTGCGGGCCCGGGTTTTGTTTTGGAGGCATTATGAAGATAGTAATTGACGCCCATATTATCAGCAGTAGTTCCGGCCGCTACGTGGAAAGGCTACTGGAGTACCTCCAGCGGATAGACCAGCAAAACGAATATGTAGTTTTATTGCCGCCCGAAGACGCTGACCAATGGAGTCCAACGGCTAAAAACTTTACTAGTCAAGTATTTAATTACAAGCGTTACAGTTTGGGCAGCCAGTTCCGTTTAGCCCGGTTGCTCAACCGGCTTAACGCCGACGTCGTCCATTTTACTTTCCAGCCGGACGTTTACACCCCTGTTGTCGGTATCCTTTACCGCCGGGCTAAAGTTATGACCGTCCACGACCTGACCCAGCTGCGGGTCCGCAACCGCAAACGGAGCAGGGCGGTTTTTGAATTTCTGCATTGGGGATTTAAAATTTTACTTCGGTTAAATGTATGGGTAATGCCAAAAATTATCGTGCCGACCCAGTTCGTTAAAAACGATATCCACCAGCGCCTGCGCTACCCGCTATCAAGGATAACCGTTACCCTCGAAGCGGCCGACGCCGTAAAAACATCTAGTATCCAGCCATTTGCAAATTTGCAAAAAAGTGACTTTATTATGTATGTTGGCACCGCCCAGGCCCATAAAAACCTCCCCTGCCTTGTCCGTGCGTTTGACATTTTGCAAAAAAGTTATCCTGGCTTAGTTTTAGCGATTGTCGGTAAGCAAACCGTCTTTTCCGACCGGCTGGCCGGCTATATCACTAAAAAACAGGTGCAAAATGTTATGCTAACCGGCTTTGTGCCGGATGAGCAGCTGGCTTGGCTGTACCAACACTGCCGCTGTTATGTGTTTCCATCTATTAGCGAAGGCTTTGGCCTGCCCGGCCTGGAAGCTATGGTATACGGCGCGCCGGTAGCCAGCAGCTCGGCTTCTTGCCTGCCCGAAGTGTACGGCGACGCCGCTAATTATTTCGACCCCAAAAGCGCCGATGACATGGCCCGGGCTATTAGCGAAATATTGTCCGATAAAAAGCGGCGTAATAACTTGATCGCCAAGGGCCACACCCAGGTAAAAAAGTATTCCTGGCAGCGGATGGCCGAACAAACACTGGCCGTTTACCAAAGTTTCGAAAAGTAGCGGTTTAGTCTTTTTCTGCCTTTTTAGTAGTTTTTTTAGCGGCTTTTTTAGGTGGCTCGGCTTCCTCTGCCGCTTCTTTTGGCTCGGCTTTTTTGGCGGCTTTTTTAGGCTCGGCTTTAGTTTCAGTTTCTACCGGTTTAAGGATGATGTGCCGGTCGCGGCCTTCGCCAACCGACTCGGTTTCGATGCCAAAATCAGTAGCGGCCTTATGGATAATCCGGCGTTCGGCAGCGCTCATGGCCTGCAGCTCTTTAGGCTTGCCGCTGGTATTTACATCTTTAAACCACTCCTCTGCCCGCTGCAGCAAGCGCTCGGCCCGGTTCTTTTTATAGTCCGCCACGTCCACGTTAACCCGGTTGAATTCGTAGCCGCCGTGCTTGAGGGCCATGGATATTACATACTGGATTGCCCGCATAGTTTCGCCGCGCTGTCCTATCAAAAAGCCGTTTAAGTGGGTGCTGGGCACATGCAGCTCAATGACTTCATCGTCTTCGGTGGTAGCGTAAACGTCAATATTCAGGCCGAAAAAGGACAGTAAATTCTCGATGTATTTCTTGGCGAACTGGATGGCTTCTTCCATCTCGACGGAACTCATTATTTCTTTCTCCTCTTCTTAGTTTTTTTGGGAGCTGTTTTTTTGCGGGTTAGTTTTGGCACTTCTACGGCTTTAACGGCCGCCGGTTTTGTAGTTTTGGCCGGAGGAAGGTCTTTTTCCATTTCGGCTTCGTCTTCGCGCAGGATTATAGATTGCTGCACTATGGCTACCAGGGCGCTGGTTAACCAATACAGCGACAATGCCGCCGGCAGGCGCACGGTAAACAGAAAGATCAAGGCCGGTACGAAAAAGATGGTCATCCGGCCGACGGCGGCGTTAACTTCCGACTGGTCGGCCGACTTGCCGCTGCCGGCGTCGCGCAAAATAGAACGCAAGCCGCGGGCGTCTTTATCTACCGGCATCAGCATTTTGCTTTGGAAATATTGGGCGATGGCGCTGCCCAAAACGATTATCATGGCCGGCCAGTAAATGCCGCCGGTTTTATCCAGCGCCGCCCGAGACAAGTCGACGATGCCAAACAGCGTGTTATTGAATTGGTGGATGTCGGCCGTTAGGGTTTTGATCCACGGCAGGTTATGCAGCGCCGGGTAAGTAAACGAGATCATCGATTGGGGGTCGTTTATAAGTTTGCGCAGGGCGCTATACAGGCCGATAAAAATCGGCAGCTGCACCAGTACGATACCGATCGAGCTGAACGGGTTGATTTCCCTTTCTTTATACAGCTCCATGAGCATTTGTGATTCTTTTTGGCGTTCGCCTTTGGTGGCGGCTTTGATCTTTTTGATTTCCGGCTGCAGGTCGCGCATCGCCTTGGCGTGTTTGAGCTGCTTTTTAACCAGCGGCCACATCAATAAGCGGACGATAACCGTAAATATAATAATCGCCAGGCCAAAATCATGGCCCGGGATAATGGAGTAAATTAAAACGAGCAGATTAAAAATCGGCTGGACTATCAAGTCGTTAAACATTTAAAACCAATTCTCCCTTTTCTTTATAATATCACGCTGTATCTGGTTCCGCCGAAGACGCGGGCGCCTCAGCTTTTGGCGGACGGCGGACTTTTTTAACCATTATTCCAGCCTGGCGCAGCTGCTGCAGCGCGGTGCTTTCCAGCTTTTTGGCAGGCAAGTCGGCCACCTGCTGGTGGAACACCGTAATAATAATATCTTGGGCGCCGGCAATGTCGGCTTCGTTTTTTCGCACAATTTCGTACAGCCGGCGGCGGATCCGGTTACGCTCGGTAGCCGACTTGGCGACTTTTTTGCTTACCACCACAGCCAGACGGTAATCCTGGCGGCGCTGGTTGGGCGCATGTTTGACAGCAAAAAACTGGCCGCGGGTAGTCTGCCCTTTGTTGTAAACGTAGCGCAGGCTGTTATAACCGTGAAATCGGTGCTTCTTAGAAATCATAAGAATAGCGTACAGCTTTCAGCAATCAACTATCAATAAGCTTTCAGTTGTCAGCTCTCAAAAATCATTGAAAATTGCAAAATTGATAATTGAAAATTTATTGAAATTTGAAAGCTGAAAATTAAAAGTTAGCGGGACAAGACTTTGCGGCCTTTAAGGCGCCTTCGGGCCAACACGTTGCGGCCGGCCTTGGTCGACATCCGCTTCATAAAGCCGTGCTCGCGGCTGCGCTGCCGCTTCTTGGGCTGGTAAGTTCTTTTAGGCATAACCCAAAGATTATACCTTATCTTAGGGGTTAGATAAATTTTCAGTTTTCATTTAGGAATTTCAGTCCATATATCTAAATAAAAGAATAATAGATGCACATCGTGAATTAGCGAGTGGAATTCACAATGAAAACCCACAAATTTTAGGCACTTATCCACGACTGCCCTGCTATTTTCCACAAAAATAACAGATACGGCGTTTGCTTGTGTATAAATAATCACCTTTGGCGCCATAAACACTAAACCGATGATGTAATTTTGCCCCGGCTTGTGGAAAAGTCTGCCCTTTCCAGCTATACTTATTGCTATCTCGTAAAAGCGAAACGCAAAATTAATAGGGGTAGTTGGGCATGCAGGAAAGTGCACTGTGGCAAGCGGTATTAGGCGAAATTGAGTTAAGTGTCAGCCGCGGCAGTTTTGTAACGTGGTTTAAAAATACGCGTCTGCTGCGTAATAAAGACGGCTTGGTAGTGGTTGGCGTACCGAATATATTCGTCAAAAACCAGCTGGAGCGGAAATTTAATGATTTGGTGGTACAAGTTTTGGCTAAAAATGGTGTCCAGCCCGAGCGGGTCGAATATAAAATACACGCCGGCATAAACCTGAGGCCAAAAGACATGGGCGATGATACCTTAATATTGGTCAATGCCGGTGGCAACAACCCTTCACCTAAAAAATCTTCAATCCAAAACGTCACCCACAGCTACCGCCAGGGTTTAAACGAACGCTATACTTTTGATAATTTCGTGGTCGGATCGGCCAACGAGCTGGCCTATGCCGCCTGCCAGGGCATTGCCCTCAATCCCGGCAAAAAATATAACCCGCTGTTTATTTACGGCGGCGTGGGCATCGGCAAAACCCACTTAATCCAGGCGGTTGGCAACGCGGTTTTGTATAACAACCCCTCTGCCCGGGTAGTTTATGTATCTACCGAGCAGTTCGTGCAGGAATTCGTCGACGCCGTGCGTTATAAAAAGAATACCGACTTTGCCGGCCACTACCGCAATGCCGACGTGCTAATAATCGACGACATGCAGTTTATTGCCGGGCGCGAAAAAACCCAAGAAGAATTCTTCCATACTTTCAATGCCCTACACCAGGCCAACAAACAAATTATTATCAGCAGCGATAAGCCGCCCAAAGACATTCCAACCCTGGAAGAGCGGCTGCGCAGCCGCTTTGCCTGGGGTATGACCATCGATATGCAAACGCCCGATTTCGAAACCCGCTGCGCCATCGTCCAAACGAAAGCCGGCACCCACAATATTGAGTTGCCTTCGGATGTCGTCGACTTTTTGGCCAACCGCGTCCAAAACAATATCCGCGAACTGGAAGGCGCGCTAAACCAGGTGCTGGCTTTTTGCGAAATGCGCCAGGTCGAACCCGACCTGCAGGTGGTAGTTGCCCTATTTGGCACCAGCAAAGCCCGGCCCAAACACGTTAACGCCCGCCAGATTATCGAGCGCACCGCCCGCTATTTCCAGATCCCTATGGAAGATATATTAGGCCCCAAGCGTGATAAAGACATTGTCGTACCCCGCCAGGTTGCCATGTATATGCTGCGCAACGAATTGCATATGAGTTTCCCTAAAATCGCCCACGAACTGGGGCGAAAAGACCACACCACGGCCATCCACTCCATTGATAAGATCGAAAAAGAGATGAGCTACAACGGCCCGATTAAAGAGCACGTTATTGAACTAAAGGAGCGTCTATATGCCTAGCTGTGTACAAGCGGTGCAAAGCTTGTGGGCAGCCTGGGCACAATCTAGCAATTATCCCCCGCCATCTCCACATCCGTATAAATTATTTCGCCAAATAAGCAAATGCCGGCACATATTATACGAGCGGTTTGCACACCTAAATTATGCTTATTCACAGCCCAAATGGCCGTTTTTACTTCTTGGCGGCCAATCTTATACCCATCATCCACACTACCTATTAAGACTACTATATATAAATAATTAGAAGGAGGAGTTATAGTTATGCGACTGCAAGTTACCCAAGAAAACCTGGCCCGGGCTTTAAATAGCGTGGCGCGGGTAGCCAACAGCCGCAACCCCCTGCCCATTTTGAGCAACGTGCTGCTAAAAACCCACGACAACCGGCTAAGTATTGTCGCGACTAACTTAGATATTGCCATCACCCACTACATTGGCTCCAAAATTGAAGATAACGGCTCGATTACCGTGCCAGCCCGGTTGATGCAGGATTTTGTTTCCAGCCTGCCCGGCGGCGTGCTGCAAATGCAGCTGCAAGACAACAAGCTTAAAATAACCACCGACCAGTACCAATCGACTATCAACGGCATAAATGCCGAAGAGTTCCCGGTTATGCCGGCAATTTCAGACGGCCACGAATGGTCGGTTAACGCCAAAACCTTTAAACGCGGCTTGCAGCAAGTTTTGTTCGCGGCCAGTAGTGACGACGCCCGGCCGGTATTAACTGGCATCTACCTGCATAGCCTGGAGGGCAAACTTTATATGGCGGCCACAGACAGCTACCGGCTAGCCGAAAAACAGCTGGGTAAGAGCCAGGCCGAAGTCTCTTTATTAATCCCGGCCACCGCCCTGCAGGACGTACTGCGGATAATCGGCGACAGTGACGAAGACGTTCAGATCCACCACGACGACCAGCAAGTGTTGTTTACGATTGGCGACGTTTCGTTGGTTACCCGGTTAATCGACGGCAAATACCCCGATTACCGTAAGCTGGTGCCGTCTGCTTTTAAAAACGTGGCAAAGCTGCAGCGCGACGATTTTATAAATGTCACTAAAGTATCCAGTTTGTTCGCCCGCGAAAGCGCCGGCAGCATAACGCTGCGCGTCGAAGAAGGCGCCGTGCGGGTTGATTCGGTGGCCTCGCAGCTCGGCGAAAACACGGCCACGGCCACGGCCGAAGTCAAAGGCGGCGGCGAAGTCACTTTAAACTCCCGGTATCTGCTCGAAGGTTTAAACGGCTTACACAGCGACGAAGTAGAATTTAACTTCAATGGTAAGCTCGAGCCGTGCGTATTGCGGAGTAAGTCCGAGCCGGATTACTTGCACTTGGTTATGCCCTTGCGCTCATAATAAGCCAATGATTTCGACTTTACGGTTGCAGCAGTTCCGCAGCTACGGCGATGAAAGCTTTGAGTTCGAGCCGGCGGTAAATATCGTGGTTGGCCCCAATGCCAGCGGTAAAACCAATTTATTGGAAGCTATTTTAGTGCTGGCCAGCGGCGGCAGCTATCGCGGCCACGACCAGGATTTAATTAGTTTCGGCCACGACTGGGCCCGGCTGGACGGCATTTTTAACGGTCAGGAGCGCACCCTCAAGCTTCGCAAAGGCGACAATGACTATATTGGCAAAGAATACCAGGTGGACGGCTCGGTTTATAGGCGGCCGCGCCTTGCAAACCTGCTGCCGGTAGTTTTATTCGAACCCAACCATTTGCAGCTGCTGAGCCGCGGCCCGGAGACCCGCCGCGATTATTTTGACGACCTGCTGGAACAAACCGTGCCGGCTTTTAAAACGCTGCGCAACCACTACCGCCGGGCCCTGGCCCAGCGCAATAGCTTATTAAAGCAATCACCTTCAGCCGCCAAAGACCAGCTGTTTTTTTGGAACATCCGTTTTGCCGACCTGGCCGGCGGAATTGTCGCCGAACGCCGGGCCCTGCTGGATAAAATAAACCAGGTAATTAGCGGTAGCTACAGCAGTATCGCCAATAAAAAATCCGAAGTTAACCTAAAATATTCCAGCAGTATTGGCGCAGAAGATTACCGCAGCAAGCTGCTGTCTAAGCTGGAAAAAACCGTCAGCACCGACATTGCCCGCGGCTTTACCACCACCGGGCCGCACCGCGACGATATTATATTCGAGCTTAACGGCCAGCCGGCCGGTACCACCGCCAGCCGCGGCGAAAGCCGCACCACGCTTTTGGCCCTCAAAATATTCGAACTGGATTTAGTAGAACAAGCCCGCGGCCAAAAGCCGATACTGCTTTTAGACGATGTTTTCAGCGAGCTCGACGGCTCGCGCCGCCGCTACCTTGTTGCCCACCTCAAAAACCACCAAAGCTTCATTACTACCACCGACGCCGACGCCGTAATAAAAAACTTTACGACAGGCCATAAACTTATTCCCTTGGGATAGATTCCTCCGGCGTAAATTGCAAACCGGCTGCGTTAATACCCCGGTCCTGGAACTCCGTTAAAGCCTGGTTCTGGCAATAACTAATTGGCATATCCGAAGTCGGCGACATGAGTATAGCCGGAGCCGCGTAATTCAAAAGGCTTACGTTGCAGAATGGCAGCTCTAACGGCAACACAGACTGCAGCTTAGATAAGTTATCACTAACTGCCTTACCAGTTAAATTAACCCGCTTTATTTCGGTATCCCCGCTGCCCGCCTGAGTAATTAGATAGATTGATTTTCCGCCTGGTTCCGGGGCGATTTCGAGGATTTTATCAGAGAAAGGCATATTGGCGATAAGGCTGCTTTGGCTAGTGGTTGTTGAATATTTCCAAAGCTCATCAGCTACCCCGTAATAAACGTCATCTCCCAGCCAGGCGGCTACCCGGCTTTGGCCGTATATTTTAGCTTGGGGGTCCAAGCTGCCGCTTAATAATTGAGAATAATTAGCTCCGCCGGCGAACACCGCTTTATCTTCGCCTGCCCAGCTAAAGTAACCCTGGGCAACTGAATGTTTTGAGACAGCGCCAGTTTGGTCGATAAGTTTTACGGTGTTGCTAGAAGATTTACCTTTGTTGCCGCCGCCTTCAGTTATAACAACTTTATTCAGGCCATTATAGAAGCTGAAATCCTGTTCGTCGGAACTGTATATTTTGGTGCCGTCCCCGGTAGGCTTAAACAGGAATAAATCTTTACCTTTCGTGTAATAGGCGTTTCCATTGGTTGAAGCGCCGACATCATCAACGCCAAATATCCCGGTTGGCCTGGCGCTGTTATTATTGATCGTTATTAATTGGCCTTTCGGGTCGCGGGCCGCGCCCGTATCGCCTGCCCAGGCAACTTGGCTTAATTCGACGCCCTTATAAGGGGCCGTAAAGCTATTATTATTGCCGATATTTATGACAGTACTCAGGCCAAGGTCCAGGAATTTTAATGAAGATTGCCGGGGGTTTATACTGCCGGCGTCGCGGGAGATTACTGGCTCGACGGCAAGCGCAGCGGCTGGATTTAAAGTAATTTCTTGCTTTTTGAGGGCAGATACTTTTATAGCTTGGGCCGATTTGTTGGAGCCGTTGCTTACAACCACTGAGTAATCACCGGCTTTGAGGCGGAAAGTTTTATGCTGTGCTTTTACTGGTTTTGCCAGCTTTTCTTCGGCCCCCAGTACGCTTACGTTAATGGAGTTTGAGGCGTCTGATGTATTTACCGTAACCGTACCGCTAGTTAAGAAATAAACAAGTAGATATAAAACCAGCAGTGCTGCGACAGCTATAATGCCCCATCTTATAATTTTTCTTAAAGGGTTTGGTTCGTTCATTGTTTACCTACTTCCATTGTGGCCAACCCGATTCTAAAGTTCCGACTACCGGCCCGTTGAAGGTAGTGCCGGGGGGCGCGCCTAAACTTTCCAGGAACTGCGAAAAGTTTAAGCCGTAAGCGGTTAAATCGCCTTCAGTATAAATGTTATGGGCATAGGCTTCGCCTTGGCCGGGCTTCGCCCAGCCAATTTCCATATGCGGGCTGGCGTCTATTAGGTTGCACAGAATGGTGTCGTTATGCACCGTATCGCCTACTACTAACTTTACCTTGGGCGGCGCGCAGTTTTCGGCCACATATACGGATTTTCCATCGGCTTTACCGCCTTTGAGCGTGTAGTTGATGAAGGTGCCCGCTGGTTTTGGCGGCCAACCCGAATCTGCGAAATATTTTATATAGTTAATCATGCCGGTCCCGATGGCGTAAATTGGCCCGCTGCCGGCGTAGTCTACACCTTGGTCATCGCGCTCCGGCACCAGGTTTTTAACATCCCGCAGCGGATTTTTATAACCCGTAGTATCAGTTGAAGACGCGCTGCTACAGTCAGTAGTTGTACCGGATGCCGAAGCTGTAGTTGTACTGCCATTCTTTAAATATTTATAAGTATTCATTACCGAATCCACATAAGTAGAGCTGTGGTTGTATAGGAATGCGGCGTCGCGTAATTTCTTATCGGAAGCCCCCACTACGCCGCCATTAGACGCCAAATATTTAGCCGCGCCGTAGGTGGCGTCGGCCAAGTCGTTTACGTCGGCTTTGCCGTCGCCGTTGCCGTCAACTTTAAAGCTGGCCCAGGTCGAATCAATAAACTGGAACGGGCCGGAAGCCGTAAAGCCGTTCCTGTCATAGGCCGCGCCAGTGCCGTACGGTGGCGCCGGCTCGCGCCATTTTCCATTACCGGTAACCGGCGGCGGCTGGGCCGAGTCGGCGTTATTGGTAGAGTCGTCGGTGCGGGAATTTTCGGCATAGTAAAAGGACGCTATAAATTCGGGCGCGACTTTAAATTTGCCACCGGCACCGGCTAGTATATCTTTGAATTTCTTTTGGGCATTGGCGGTCATGCCTTTGCCGATTCCGGCTGCGACGTCGGTGTTTGCGGCCGTGCTGGAGCTGGCCGGACAGGCGCAGCTGCCGGTACTATCGGTACTGTTGCCGGTAGAAGAAATATCAGTGCCGGCGCCGCCGGAAGCTTTAGTTAATTTATCCAACATTGCCTGAACTTGGGTTATATAGCCGGCCGTATCGTTGCCGTCGGATTGCGGGGCGTAGCGGCTGATCATTTGCGTCAGGTCGCCGGAATCAATCGTGTCGCCGTAGACTGAGCGCAAAAACGATACTTCGTCGCCGGCTTTTTGCCCGCGGTTGGAGGGGTCGGTATAATCCACGCTGGCTTTTATAGATTCCCATTTATACCAGGTGTGCGAGCCCTGGAAGCTCGGCTGGCCAGGGGCGGCAGTGCGGCCGAATGAGTTATTGCCGTGGCTGACGTTAAAGTCGACCGGGTCGCCTAACTGGCTTTCCTTCTGGGCAATGGCCACGACAATAAAGGGGCTGACGTTATTCTTTTTTGCGCTGGCCACTAACGACGTAATTGTCACGTCTGCGCCCGCCGGATTAGATAAAAAAGTGCTTTTAGGGAACGCGCCGCGGATATAATCGATGATGGCTTTTATTATGGCCGTGTCCTGAAGCGTGGTAGGGTAATTTAAATCAGTATGCGCGTCGCTAACCGGAGTTGTATCAGCTGTACTGCCGCAGCCCGGATCGTAAAACGGCCACTGCAGCGCTTTATAAGGATCGGTTGCTGCGAACACCGGGGAGCTGAAGGCAAATAAATATATTAGCGACATGCCGGCCACCAGGTAACGCTTATTAATATAAGAAGATAAGTTTTTCATATTATGGCAGCGCCTGATATGCCGCTTTTAATGCTGGTTGGGGGTCAAGCAGCGGCCCGGCCGTCCCGTCAAATCCGCGGTGGAAGCCATTCTCTACCGGGCTTACGTCAAAGTGGGTATGCGATGGCGTACCTTCGGCGTCGGCGTCGGTGCCGACCTGGCCAAGCTGGTCGCCGGCTTTAACCACGTCGCCAACATTTACAAACAGCCCGCCGTTAGGCCCTTTTCCGCCTTCGCTCGATTTGAGCATATGAGCGAAGTAATACCACAAACCGTCGCCGCCCAGCGCCTTGTCGCTATATAACCTTACTGTCATACCGATCGAACCGGAGTCGTGGGCGCTAACGATGCGGCCCGGCCGCACGGCTACGACTTTCGTACCGGTAGCGTTAAAAATGTCGGCAGCAAGGTAGTCGTGGTGGCATAAGTCACTGCGGTCGCCTGGGCCCATTGAAGAGATTGGATTAACACAATCCGGGTTCCAGCCGTGTGCTTTAAGGGAAGCTTTGGTGGTGACTTGCGGGAATACAAACCCGTCCGGCGACACGCCGGATCCGCCGCTGTCCGTCGGGTTAGTCTGGTCGGACGACGCCTGGCTGTCTTCCAGGCCGTTGTCATTAGTGTAGCCGTATATATTGCCGAGGCTGCCGCGCACGCCGGTGTCCAGCAAGTGGCAGTTATATATTTTCTTGGCGGTGTCGTCGGCGTTGGGGTCGTTGCCGATTTTATCGTATACGAACTTATAAAAGTTCTCGGAATTATTAACCAAGTCCCAAGTTAGTTCGTTCGGGTTCACATTGTGAAGAACTTGCGTAATGTTTGTGCCGCTTTGCGGGCTGTCGTCCAGCGGGTCGAGGTCGTAGCATTCTTGCGGCCAGTCGTAGGTTTGGATGCCGGCAAAGTTAGAAGCGGCATAAGGGTTATTGGCGGCCGCCCGGGCGCTATGGAACGGCAGGCTGAAGGCAGCGGCAAACAGGCGCGGCACGGAATGGAATACGCTTACGAACAAGGCCCCTTTAGACTGGTTATTTTCAACGGCCGAAAACGCGACTTTACCTAGCAAAGAGTTTGTATTAGTTATGGCAAAGTATTTTTGGAAAGTGCTTTGGCTGGCGAACTGGCTGGCGCTGTAGCTATTTACATTGGATTCGGCCTGGGCTTTGCTTTGGCTGGTTGTAGCGTTAGCGCCCATAAAACGCGAGCCGGCTTCGGCCGAGTAGGCCCCGCCCTGGATGAGCCAGTTCATATACACTCCTGCCGGGGTGGCGTGCGTAGTATCTTCTTGCAATATCGGTCCGGCCCCCAAAAAACCGCTGACTTCCCCGATTACCCACTTCATTAACTCGTCTATATTATCTTGCAATCCTAAAGTACTAAGGATGTTTCCAATCACTCCCGATATCTGGCTGGTCAGCCAATTGGATACGCTATTGACTATAGTTAGAAGCCCGCCTATTAAAGGCAGGCCGCGGGCGTCGTTATAGGCGCCCACCAACGGGTCGACGACCGGGCCGATACTGCTATTGTAAGCGCTTTCGATGTCGCTGGCGTTCGATGCCCCGCCAATTTGCTTGGACGGGCATAAATAATGGTATTCCTTATTGGCGGCTACGAGGTTTTCTTTCTTGGTAATCCAGGCCTGGTGCTCGGCCGAACAATATTTATCTCGGTTCGAGCCGTCCGTAGGGTCAATATTTGAGGCAGCGTATACTTTGCCGCTGTCGCTTTGGGCGGTATTGCCCGCCCCGTTGCCGTCCATTACTTTGCTCCAGCCTTCGCTGCTGCCGGCTGAGCCCACTACTTGCAGCATGCTGTTCATTTCGTCACCGGTCAGCTCGCCGGATTTTACCTGGTCGCGGCTGGTTTCGAAAACCTGGTACAGGCCCATGGCCTGGGTGCCGCGGGCTACTGAAACCATTTTGCTGAGCTGCTGGTTATGGACGGCGTCGTGCAGGTGGGCTAGAACGTCTAGCGTCCCAACAACATTAGCGGCGGCCAGCACCACGTTTGCTTTGCTAATAATTTGCTTCAATATAGTGGCCGTATCGCCAAACGGGATAATATTGCCGGTTTTAGGGTCTTTAACGCCGTCATGGCCTGGTTCCGGCGTGCCGGTCAGTTCTTCATTGGGCGCTCCATTGGCTGGGTCGCTG
Source organism: uncultured Candidatus Saccharibacteria bacterium (assembly GCA_964460855.1). Taxonomy (GTDB): domain Bacteria; phylum Patescibacteriota; class Saccharimonadia; order Saccharimonadales; family UBA10212; genus CAYWQH01. The sequence continues at coordinate 15,120 of CAYWQH010000006.1, read as the reverse complement.
GGGTCGGCGCTGTAGTGGCAGCTGGAGTCGATGCCGAACAGGCAGCGCACGAATTTGCCGGCCCTGATATTTTTGGGGATGGCTTTGCTGACAATCTTATCGCGGATATCTATTTTTTTGTTACGGGCTTTGTCCTTGGTTTTTTCGAAAAAGGTCCAGTCGCGGACGCCGGTCATGTTGGCGATGGCTTTGCGCAGCTGCCGCTTTTTAAGCACATTAGCGCCTTGGGTGTTTTCGTTAACGATTTTTTTAATAACCGCCCGGGCTTCTTTGCTGGCGCCCGGTTTATTAAAATCAATATCAACCCGGTTTAAGGTGCCGGCATCGCCGGATCTCAGCAGTTCCTCTATTTTGCCTTTGCGCACGTCTTTGGCGTCCAGACCGGCAAAGTCCTTGCCGTCTACTTGCAGCACGTGGAATTGCAGGCCGTCCTGGCCGGGACGGGTCGCGATTACTACCCCCTGCTTAGCCAAATCGGCTTCGAACCGGCTGGTGCGCATGGTGTGGTACCAGTCGCGGACCGGGTTGTTGGTATCAACTTTATGGGCCCTGAAGTATTCGCTGTCGGGGTCGACGCCGTTGCCCTCTAGCTGGGTCAGCCGCAGTATAAAGTAGCTGCGCAACCATTTGTCGGAGCGCTTGTCGGACGCCGAGTTATAGCGTATAAAAGCTTTTTGGTCGACATTGCTCACTATGCCGTCCAGTTTAAAAATGCTGAGGTAGCCAAAAATAATGGAAATTATTATCGCCACTATGCTGCCGCCAATGCCGGCGCCCAGCAGCCACTTGCGATTTCCCGACATCGAGCCAAAACCGCCCTTTTTCTTGTCGTCTGGTTTTTTGCTTTTGGTATAGCCACGGCCTACCTGGTTGTCGGCGGCCTCTTTTTTGTCTTCGCCTTTTTCGGCCGCGTCTTTTCCGCCGGAACCGGCATCGCCGCCTTCGCTTTGGTCTCCGCCGCCGCTATCATCGTCATCATCACTGGTTTCGGGGTCACGGTCCAGCGGCGAAGCGTATTTTTTATCTAGCGCTTCGCTAAAATCCTCTTCCGGGTGGCCCTGGTTTTCAGGCTCTTCCGGATCGATGCTCGGCTGCGAGTCTGGCACCGCCACTTTTATACCCTCTCATTTTGCTTAATTATACCCCAGGCGTCAGCTGGTTGCTCAGGTCGATTGTGCCTTGCGGCTGGTCAATTTCGCCGGCTTGGATTTGCTGGACCTGCTGGGGGTTAGTTGTTATCAGGCCGGCTTCGGTAGGGCTGGCGGCAATTTGGATATGGACATGGTTTTGGCCGGCAAAGAACAGGCCCTGCCCGACCGGGAACTGGCTTAAGCGTTTGCGCTCTTCGCTGGTTAATTTAAATACGTCGGCCAGCACGTCTACGGCGCTGGTCGATTGCTTAAGTAAAATTTGCATGCTGGCATTGGCTACGATGGCCCGGCCCATGCGGCTGCCCATAAAGTCTTCGACGTCCTGGGTAATGGTGGTAATGCCCAAGTTGTATTTGCGGGCCCGTTTAGCCAGGCTGAACAAAAAGTTGGCGCTGTCTTCGTATTTCATTAACTGCCAGGCTTCGTCAACCACCAGCATCCGGCGCTTTTGGTCGGCTTTGGTTTTATTCCAAATAAAGTTCAGCACGATATACATGGCTACCGGCCGAAGCTCGTCTTCGAGGTCGCGGATATTAAATACCACCATCGGGTTATTAATATTGATGTTGCTTTGCTGGCTGAAAATACCGGCGAAAGTCCCGCTGGTGTATTTGCGCAGGCGCTGGGCCAGCTGCGGCCCGGTGCCGCCCATGTGCAGCAGCGTTTCATATAAATCAGTAACAGTCGGCGGCTGCGAGGCATGGGTCAGCGGGTCGTTGGTGATGCCGGCTTTAGCATAAGTTTCAATTAAGGCGGCATCGAGGTCGGCTTCTTCAGCCGGCGTTAGGGCCGGCACCGTTTGGGAGCCGCCAGTTTGGCTGATTTGGGCCACCGCCCCGCCCATCATCAGCCGCAGCAGCCCGTGCAGCGTAATTAAGTTCGAGCGCAGCGCGTTGTCGGCTTCTTCGGCGTCGATAACTTTGGGCAGGTCAAACGGGTTTATGCGGGTCGGGCTGTTAAGGCTGAGGCGCACATAAGCGCCGCCGACGGCATCGCACATCCGCTGGTATTCGTTTTCGGGGTCGATAATAAATATTTCGGTGCCCAGCATCATGCTGCGCAGGGCTTCGAGCTTAACCGTAAAACTTTTGCCGGCGCCGGATTTGGCAAATACTACCGCGTTGCCGTTCTCTAAGCTGAAGCGGTCAAAAATAACCAGCCCGGAGTTGTGCATGTTGATTCCATATAATATGCCGTGGTCGTCGCTGAGATCAGCCGAGGTAAACGGAAAACTGGTGCTGATTGCCCCGGTGTTCATGTTGCGGTAAATTTGCAGCTGGTCTAAAAACTGCGGCGCCGTGCTGTTGAAAGCCTGTTCCTGCTGGGCGGTGGCCGGCTTGGAATATATCAATTGCTGGCCGAGCATCGACTCAACCTTATGGCACACAAATTCCAACTCGTCCATCGAATGCCCGTACAGCGTAAAGTACATGCCAAAACGGAAAAAGCGCTCTTCGCCCACTTGCAGCTTGTCGCGCATTTCTTCGGCGTCTAAAATGGCCGCCTGTTTGCCGGGGTCGCGCACCCGGCCTTTTTCGGCGTCTATCTGGATGCCGGCTTCTAACTGCCCGACTTTTTTGCGCAGGTTTTCCAACACGACCTGGCTGTTAACCGGATAAACGATTATCGATAAATCCATGATTTCGTCGAGGTTAACCATGCCGCTCAGCCAGCCGGTATAAATTTGCCGGGGGTACATATATACGAAGTAAGTCCGGGCATAACGCGTGCCCAGCTGGAAGGACGTGCTGTTAAATACCAGCGAGCTGGGGGCGATAAAATCGCGCAGCGCGGTAATGCCTTTTTGGAAAGCCTGCGAAACTTCGGCCTGCTCGCGCATCTGCTGCTGCTGGGCCAGCAGTATCGGGTCGACTTGCTGCTTTTTCCTACCGAAAGCCATTACTGCATCTCCTTATCCAGGTTTGGCTGGGGCGCTTCGCCCTCACCTTTGGTAACAATCGGAGTATTTAAATCGTTAAAGTTCTTTAACTGCTGGCGGGTGGCGGTGTCGGGATTGTAAACGTCGTAATAAAGTTCGATTAATTCCTGGGTGTCCAGCGGCAAACCTTGCACGCCGCACTGCAGCAAGCCCTGCAATACCGCCTGCACCCGGTTGCGCAGCTCGGTTTTGGCGTTTTCCAGCACGGCCTCATTTATTACCAAATGCGGTTCTTTGCTGGGGCTGAACAGTTCGGTTAAACCCGTAAAAAAGCTGGTGCCTTGTTTTACGGCGTGGCGCAAATCCTCGCCGGGGTCCGGGTAGCTGATAACCACATAAAACCGCTTGTCCATAATATTGGTTTGCTGGGCCAGCGACGCTAAAAAGTCGATGTAATCGTCCATTAAAAGGGCCAAAAGCATGTTGTCGTGCTCGGCCCGGATTTTATCGAGCTTGTCGATGTACGGCCGTAAATCTACTTTGGAACTTTGGACGCTTATTTGTATAGGAAAATACAGCGAGTTCAAAAAGCCCTGGTAGCTGTATTCCACCGCTTCGCGCTCCTGGGGGCTCATCAGGTCGTAGTTAATCGACTTGCACATTACTACGGCCCGGAAGGTTCCGTCGTTCATTATTACTATGCCGTCGCGGATTTCGCTGATATGCAGCGCGTTTTGGGTGCTGTTGGGGTTGGATTTGGACTGCCCGGCGGCAGTTGGCACTACTGCGGGCTGGATGTTGCCCGGCGGCATGCCGGCACCCGGCGCTCCCGGCGGAGCCCCGTACCCTGGTGAATTTGGCTGCATATTTGGATCCATAATTAAGCTCCCACCTTCGCCGCGTTTAGCGCAGTGAAACTACCACCTCGTCATCATCATTATGTTTCTCGGGTTGGCGAGGTTTTTCTCCGCTTTTGGCGGATTCGCGTTTAGCTTGTTTGGCAATCGTCGCCACCGAGTAATCGTCATTATTGGCTAGTTCTTTAAGTTTAGCAGTACGCTGTTCGTCTGTCATCCGGTCCATCTGGTCTATAAGCTCTCTTTGCTTGTTGAGCGGCATGATTTTAGGCAAACGGCTAAAGCTTTCGCGGTGCTTGTCGTGGGCGCTGAGTTCGTGCATTAATTTGGTGAATTTGGCTTCTTCGGCCGGCGTTAACTTGGCCGCACCACGGCTATGGGGGTCGTCGCCGGGGCTGACTACGCTTCGGTCAAAGGTCACCAGCGGCTCGCCGGAATTATCGGCCGGCAGCTTGTCCTGGCGGCGTTCTTTATGGTGCCTGCCGTCCCCATGCTTGTCATTATCCTGGGAAGCAGCGGAATTAATCGCCTGGTTGAAATTCTGGATGGTTTGTTTTTTTACTTCTTCGGTTTTTTCTTTGACCAGCACGTCTACGTGGTGGGCGGTCGGGTTAAACCGGGTATCTAAAATGTCGTCTTCGGCGCGTACGTCTATGGCCGGCACTTCTTGCGGCAGGCTTTCGGTACCAACCAACCGGTCTTCGTTGGTATTGGTGTCGGTTAAGTAACCGGGCTCGGCAAACAAGTTAACCGAAACGTTTTTAACCGCCCAGCCGCGGCTGTCCAGCGTTGTAGCCAAGGCCTGCAAGCGGCTATGCACTTCGGACTGGGTAAAATCTTTGGTCAGGTGCTTCTCTACTTTTTTAGGCACGGTTATGGTAACCAGTTGCTTGGCGCCGCTTTGGTCCCATATCCGCTTTTGCGGCTTCAAAAAAAAGCGGAGGCGCGCTAACAGCCATACCTCGGTTGGCTGGGCCCCGCCCAGCGGCGCGGCCAAAACTCCGAATAATATCATCGGCCAAATAAACATTAAAACTCCAACGAATCGGGCCGGGCCGATGTCCGAATGGACGATAAACTGGAAATTTATAAATGCGCAAAACACTGCCACAAAGGCGTAGCCAAATTGCTTAAGGCCAAACGGGCCTAAGATTTTGTCTTCGGCTTCGATATCCTGGATTACTTTATATACTGCCATGATTAGGGGTTCTGCCTGGGTACAATAGTCCCGTTATCGTTTATTTCTTTATTAATAATATTCCGTGTATCCGGATTAATACGGGCAGCTTTAGACATATCAATAGATCCAATAATTTTTGGCTTGCCAGTTTCGGTTATACCAGTTTTTGGATCTACCCATGAGCCATTAATTTTGCCTATCGTTTGATTAGGGTCGTTATTTAAAAAAGCTTTAACGGCCTCGGCGCCTCCCTGGTCAAGCGCCAGCCGGTCTTTGCCGGACGCGGCTGCCGCGTAGTTGGCTAAGAACTTTTCAAGGTCGGCGCCTTCGGTGTTCGCCAAAATACTCTGTACTTCGTAACCGCTCATGCCTACTATAGCCTCTGGGTTCTTGCCGGCTGCAAATGCAAACCCGGCAGATACGTCAAGTTGGCCAGTTGTTTCATTGACCTTGGCGGGCACAAGGGAGTGCTGCAATGATTTGTTTAGCTCGCCTACATTTGCTTGCCGGAAACGGGTAGCTTCTTGGCGCATAGTTTCGTTGCGCGAAGCATCGGCAGTTCTTAAATATTCGTCAACATTCTGGTAATCCTTAAAGCCTAAAGCGTTATCGAGCACAACGCGGCGCTGGGCTTCGGTGGCGTGCGATCCGTCAACATCTATGGTCGTTCCGTCCAGGCCCTTAATGCTGCCCCGTCCACCGGTAAGCATTAAGCGCCGGTACTCTTTTTGGCCGTCTTGGTCTAGGTTAGATATAACGTTATCGGCTTTAATTTTTTCGCTTTTCATTTCTTCAGCCAGGAAAGCTTCATACTGTTCACCAATTTTTTGGGCTTTAATACGGTTTGATTTAGAAGCAAACGGAACCGTACCGGTCGTGAACCGGTCGGTCGCCGGCCGGCCCATTAGCCGGTCGCGCCGCCGGTAATCACCGGTGGCCATGCGCCTTTGGGCTTCGCGCTCTTTGCGGGTTTTCTTGGATTTTTGCTGGTCGCCCAGCCAGTTGCGCGAACGGTCGAACAGGCCTTTGCTTTTATCGTTGGTAAAGCCGGTAAACGTTTGCAGCACCCGCCCGCCCAGTTTAAAAATTGACGGCAGCAAAAAGAACGGTCCGAAAAAGCCCAGCACGATAATAAAGAAATTCACGATGGTGCCGTTGCCCTGTGTGGTCACGGCAATCGAGGCGAACACCCGGCCCACGGCTATGGCGGCCATAATAATCGGGAACATTATTAACAGCGAAAAGAAGGTTTCGTGCCAGAGCTTCCACCATTTTTGGATGCCCGGCGACGGGATAATCCAAGCTACGATAGCGATCGGCGCCATAATTACGCACACCACCAGCAATATTTTCCGAAGCACCAATACCAAAAAGCCGACGAATAGCGCCACTAGCGCAGTAAGCGCCAGCGCGGCTACGCCAAAAATATTCATAACCAGGCCGCCAAACAAAAGGCCGGCCGACACTAGGGCGAATAAGCCCAACGACTGGGCGCCGCCGACATTATGGCCCAGCAAATTTGACAGCGTAACATGGCCGGAGCCGCCAAACGGCGCGAATATCAGCTCGGCCACGCCGGCGCCAATGGCATTAAATAAATCAATCAGCCACACCGTTACCGGGAATGAAATTTGGATGAATATGGCGGCAATTACCAGCTTGGGCAGCAGCCGCCTGATCGTGTACGCGTCTATAAAGTCCCAGCCGGCAGTTTGCGATATAACGGCTATCATCATAGCCAGAACTATCAGCAATGTGGCAATTAAGCGGAAAGCGCTCCACACCGTTTTCATTTCGTTGCCGGCACCAAAGTCGCTGCCCTTGCCCGAAGTTTTAAATGTCAGCAGCGATTCTATCTGGCTGTTTAAGTCGTTAATCGTCGAGTCCAGGGCGTTAACCACCGGGCAAAACAAGTATTCCAGGCCGGTATGGTTTTCGGACTCGCAGGTTTGGTCGGCGGCCCCGCCAGTGTTGGCCGCTGTGGCCGGCTTATTCTTATTTTGGACGCCGCCAATTAAGAACTGGCGGCTGGCAATCGTTGCGATTTTGCCATTTTTGCCGCCGTCCGTTATAGAGTTAACATTAACGAAGTTAGCGCCTACCTGGACCTGCTTCTTGCCGTTACACTGCCAGTTTAGCTCGTTGCCTGAATTATTAGCTACGTCCACATCTACATAATCCTGGCAATCCTGGCCGTTTTCGGAATCCCTGAAAAAGCGGTTCGGCTGCTTAGGGTTGATAACCCGGTAAGTTTCGCCGTCGTTTTCGTTTTTAGTGTTAATGCCCACCGAAACTTTAATGGTGCCGCTATCTACCCACTGGAAATAAAAGGCTTCGCCCGTACCGGTTGTTGGCTGGTGGTTGATTAGATGGGTAATGTCCCAGTTAACTTTGCTATTACAGTTATTTTGGGCGTCCCAGGCCGTCATCGACAATGTTGCTGAAAAATTACCCGGTACGCCGCCAAGCTGAAAGGTCTTGTCAGCGGCGCTGGTGTGTAATTGTATGCTGCCGTCACAAGTATAGTCTTGGGCGGCATAATTAAGATTAGTGTCAAACGGGTTGGTATCTACAAAATCAATAACTTGGCTGCCCAAATGGGCTTCTATGGTGGAGCGGTTAATAAAGTTATAAGGGCCTTTTTGGGCTTCGGCTAAACTGACTGCGCCGATCGCGGCGGCATGGCCGGTGGCCGGCTGTATAAAGTTGGCGGCTATTGTCAGGAAAAAACAAACAAAGACTAACCAGGTCCCAATTTTTGCTCTGTTTACCATCTTGTTTGACTATACCATAGCATAAGGGGTACAACAATTGGCCCCACCCCTCTTATTTGGTTGGGTTACAAAGCAAAAGTGTTATATAGTTGTTTACAGGATAAAATACTCGTGACGCTTAAACTAAACACTTCCAAAATCTTGTTTACGGTATTGCTGCTGGCCTTATTGGCGGTGCCGGTTTTAATGCGCTCGCCGGTATTGGCCGCGGGTGCCATACCGCCGGCAGATGCTGGCGTACAACCATCTCTTTGTTATGTATCCACGGACTTTAAGCAGCCCACCGGTTTTTCCGACCCCTCGGATTGCAGTACTTTTACCGGCACCAGTACGCATCCCGGCGCCACCAAGCCCACGGTCTTTTTAGACGGCAACAATAAAACTATTACCGGCACGCCTAAAAGCGGCTGCTTTTTGGAAGTCCAAGACACGCCCCAACTGACTTTCCGGCAAAATTCTTGCAAGACCCTTAACGACCAGCTGGCCGCCTGGCAGGCTGCCCACTCCCAAACCAGCCCTACCTCGACACCCAACGGCCTGAATTCCCGCCCCCAATGCAACGACCCCAATAACGTCAACGCCTGCGTCAGTACCAGCCCGATCATTAAGTTGCTTAAAACCTTCATAAACTTCTTGGCGGCTGGCGTTGGCATTGTCGCGGTAATATCATTAATAATAGCTGGCATCCAATACAGCACCGCCGGCGATAACCCAACGGCTACGGCCAATGCCAAAAAACGCATCATGAATACAGTTATCGGCTTACTGGCCTTCATGTTTATGTGGGCGTTCCTGCAATGGCTGATACCGGGAGGCATTTTGCAATGATCCTGGCTTTGATAAAAATACCTTTCGACTTCGCCGCGTCGTGCGCGCCCGGCGGTTCATTCTTTGGTTTGCCCACCTGGTATAAATATTTGCCAAGCGAAACCGACCCGGTTACCCACAAATGCAGCCCCACCGTTAACGGCTTAAACGACCTATGGGCTATCGGCTTCGCCATAATCGAGATCCTGCTGATGCTGGCCGGCTTTTTAGCGGCCATTTACATAATTATTTCCGGACTGCGCTACGTTACTTCGCAAGGCAACCCCGAAAAGGCCGCTTCGGCCCGCACCGGTATTATTAATGCCGTGGTTGGCATGGGCATCGTAATAATTGCCACGGCTGTGGTCAGGTTTATAGGGGCTAAAATAGGCGGATGAACAAGCTCCACGGTTTATTAATTTCGGCGGTTAGCTTTGGCGCCCCGCTGCAGGGCTCCAATAACATTATTATTCCCCATGCCAAAGCTGATTCGTCGACTTTATTGACCATCGTTAATTATGTTTTAGGTGTCATCGGCGCAATCAGCGTGGTGGTAATTATGCTGGCGGCCGTGCAATATGTTACTTCGCAGGGTGACCCAGCTAAAATCGTTAAAGCCCGCAACACCATTGTTTATGCGGCCATAGGTATGGTTATTGCCGGCTCGGCTTTCATTATCGTTAACTTCGTGCTGGGGTTGGCCAAATGAAAAAACTTTACCTGCTTATTTTTGTATTTACCGCCCTGGTTGTTGCGAGCCAGCTGTTTGCTGCCCGGCCGGCGGCCGCCTGGAACTTTTTCCCGACTAGAACGGTGTGCAGCGGCCCATCGGCAAACAGTACCACCTGCCAAGAAGCAAAAAAACCGGTAACCGACCCGATTACCGGGCCTAAAGGCATTTTGCACACCGCCACATTAATTATTGGCTACGTAGTAGGCATCGCCGCCACGATAGCACTAATTAGCGGTGGCTTGATGTACATAACAGCCAGGGGCGATGCCGGCAAAGTCACTACCGCTAAAAACACAATCTTATATGCCATTGTCGGGCTGGTTGTCGGCCTGCTGGCAGTAGTTATTGCGACATTTATCGCGGATCAGTTATTATGAGCATTAATATGAATAAGCATTTAAGAAACCTGGCGCTGGCCCTTACCGGCCTCAGCTCTTTATTTATTCTGGCGTTAGCGCCTATATCGGCACATGCGGCGGCAACAATTGATTGCAACAACCCTGCCACCAGCGCCGATGCCGTAACTTGCGGCACCCAGTCTACCGGCAAAGCTTCTTGCACTATTAATGGCGTTACATCCACCAACTCTACAACTTGCGTTAACCACACCATAGCTAACGTCATAAATATATTTTCCTGGATTGTTGGTATAGTGGCGGTAATAATGATTATTTACGGCGGCTTCCGCTATGTTACCAGCGGCGGCGACAGCGGCGCCATTTCGGCGGCCAAAAACACCATTTTATATGCCATTATCGGCTTGGTGGTGGTATCAATGGCCCAGATAATTGTCCATTTTGTCCTGTCCCGCACCACCTAGCTCTTTTGCTTGGTTAACAGTTATGGTATAAGATAAGTAAAATAAAATTATAAGGAAAATTCTTATGTACAAAATCAAAAAGTTATTAATTAGCACGGCGGCCTTTTTTGCCGTGGCTATACCGCTGGCAATTGCGCCGGCTGCTATGGCCGCTACCACTACCTGTACCGCCGGCTCCGGCGATGCCTGTATCCAAGCTAGTTTGTGCCAGGGCTCTACTTTAAAAGCCCCGGATCCGGGCACCACCGTAAGCACTAATAATTGTGATGCCCAATCCACTAATAGCGTTAACGACCTGATTGCTACCGTCATCAACGTATTTTCGTTCGTTGTCGGCGTAGTAGCCGTAATAATGATCATCATCGGCGGCTTCCGCTATATCACTAGCGGCGGCGATAGCGCCAGTGTATCGGCCGCTAAAAATACCATCCTCTATGCCATTATCGGTTTGGTAATCGTCGCTTTCGCCCAGTTCATCGTCCACTTCGTACTCAGCCGTGCCACCAATAGCGCTTCTTAAATAACTCCTTCTGCCAAGCGCTTCGTTGTAGTAAAATTAATCTATGTTTAAGCGACTACTATTCTCCTTACAAGCTTTTGCGGTGAGCATGCTGTTTTTGATGGCCGCCGCCGCGCCGGTAGCCGCCCAAGCCGATATTCAAGACAGCTTATGTGCCGGGGCTAATTTAGACGTCAGCAGCGACTGTGCCAGCGGCGGTATTACGCCCGGGGCTGCCTCTGATAAAGTTAATAAACTGATCGCTACGGTAATTAACCTGTTTTCGTTTGTTGTCGGAGTAGTCGCGGTGATTATGATAATCATCGGCGGCCTGCGCTACATTACCAGCGGCGGCGACAGCGCCAATGTAACCAGTGCTAAAAACACCATTCTTTACGCGATTATCGGGTTGATCATCGTGGCCCTGGCCCAAGTAATTGTGCGCTTTATTCTCGGCCGGGCAGTAGCGGGCTAATTATAAAAATTAGGGGCGGCGCTTGGTAGCGCCCGCCCCTTGCCAGTGTGGCCAGCGGGAGGCCGCCGAAGCGGCCTCCCCTGATTGCCCCCGCCCTACGTGTAGTAGTCGAGGGGGTGTGGATTCTGCTTGGCCGCCTGCATACTCTGCTCGTACTTGGCGTACGCGGTGACCATCGACGCCTTGACTGGGCCGTCCGGCGGCCTGCCGGCGTCATTCCAGTTCTTGACTGCCGTCTTCAGGGCATCTTCCTGCCAACCAGCCAACTTAGCCTCCCGGCCTCGGGTTGCACTAGCCCAGCTAAAATACACTATCTACCCCTGTTAGTCAATACAAAAACACCCCCGGTTGCCGAGGGTGCCCATAATTTCAAACTTAAATTTTATAAAACCTGGATCTTCTTTACTGTGTCCTGCTTCAATTTAGTAAAGCTAATCGTCAGTACGCCATCTTTTAGCATGGCTTCGATTTCTTCTTCTTTAACAGGTATCGGCAGTACAATGCTGCGGCTAAATTCGCCCCAGTAACACTCCTGCACAAAGTAATTCTCAACGTCGTCTTCGTTACCGGCGCTCAATGTGCCGCGGATGCTTAACGTATTGTCAGAAATACTCACGTCTAAATCGTTCTTGTTAACACCGGCGGTGCGGGCTTTAACTATAAGCTTTTCGCGGGTTTCATAAACGTCAACGGCCAACTGGCCGGCTACCGGCTCCTCTTCGTCCCATTCATCGGCTGGCTGGGGTTGCTGGTGCTGGTGCATCGGCGCCTGCTGCTGTTGGGGGTCTTCTTGCATAGGCTGCTGCTGGCCATCATCCGGGCCCAAGTCATCACCTAAAAATGCTGCGGTCAGCTCATCTTCCATTAACAGATCGTCGTCTCGGCCTCGTCGAGCCATCATCTAATCTCCTCCAGAACACCCTTGCTGATAATAGGTTGATTTTTTGTCTTGTTGCTAGTATAGCTTAGGTATCGCAAGGGTACAACAAGCTTAAGCCTTTATTTACAACAGAATAAATACAACATGAATTTAGTCGAACAACTACTAGATATTATAGCACCGCCCACTTGCGTGGAATGCGGGTTTGAAGGAGTGGCAATTTGCGGCAAATGCCGCCTAAAACTGCAGCCTGTGCCCAGCAGCTGCTACCGCTGCGGGCAGTTAACCGATAACTATCGGGTTTGCCGGCGCTGCAAGCCCGGCTCGCGATTGCACCAGGTTTGGATGACCGTCGAATACGAGGAACTGGCTCAAAAACTGATAAGCCAGTTTAAGTTCGGGCCGCAACGGGCTGCCGCCCCGCCAATGGCCAAGATAGTTGCGGACTTTTTAACCGGCCAGGGCCTGCAAAAAGATTGGCTGGTAGTTCATGTGCCGACTGCAACTAAACGCATCCGCGACCGCGGCTTCGACCATGCCGGAATTTTGGCGAATGAGCTGGCCAGGAACCTAGGCTTGGAGAGCGCAAATGTATTAGGGCGCATCGGCCAAAGCCGTCAGGTCGGCGCCAGGCGCGTCCAGCGGCTGCAGCAGCTAAAAGATAATTATTATGTCCGCCTTCCCTCCCGGGTTAAAGGCAAAAACATATTGCTAATCGATGACGTTATAACTACCGGAGCCACGCTCGAAACCTGCGCCGGCGTGCTGCGGGCGGCAGGCGCTAAGCACGTATCGGCTGTGGTTTTTGCCCGCAAACCTCTATAGAATATTCAGAACTCAAACCAGGTGAAGAAAGATAATAAATAAGCCAGTATCAATAAGCCGGCCGCGCTAAGCGGCGTCAGTAATAGGGCTTTCTTAATGCTGGTTAAGGAATAAAGCAGCCAGAATAATAGAAGCAATATTATTGACCCGATGATCACTTTAAAAGGGGTCTCAGTCGGGTAGCCGCTGTAATAACCATGGGGATTATAGTTGCCGGGACTATCGCTATATGGATGGTACGTCCCCATTTTATTATTTATAGCCATAACAAAAACCGCGTAGCTTAAGACAAACAAAATAATTGTAATTACACGCAAAATTGCAGAATTTTTTAAGCCGGTTTTTTGCATATTTAGTAAGTACTTATGATTGTCAGTATAACGCTATTATCTATAAATTTCATAAATGCGGCGGCGATTTACACCGGCATAAGGCTTTAATACTAGCCAGCAAAACCCCTTACTGTTATAATCACCCCTGTTAATATCCCTACGGAAGGGTGACCGAGTGGTTGAAGGTAACGGTCTTGAAAACCGTCATGGGCTAAAACCCATCGAGGGTTCGAATCCCTCCCCTTCCGCCACAATAATTGGATTAGCTAAATTTGGAGAGGTACCCAAGTACTTAATATACCGCTCGAGGTTACTCTCGCTAATTAAGGAAATCATAAACTGCCACTGGCAGTTTATGGGCTTCAGGGGTCGGGCAGCGCCCTTCAGCTGTCAGCTATCTCTCCAAATTAATCTAATCTTGTCATACAATAAAGCAACCTAGATTAGCTAAATTTGGAGAGGTACCCAAGAGGCTGAAGGGGTCGGTTTGCTAAATCGATAGGGGGGCGAAAGTCCCCGCGAGGGTTCGAATCCCTCTCTCTCCGCCATAAGAAAAAACTACCCTTGCGGTAGTTTTTTCTTATGGCAGGGGCTCGAACCCGAGAGGTCGCCAGCTTGCTGGCGATTAGCGAGGGTTCGGTGTAGCGAATCCACGCGCAGATGCTCGCATCGAGCATGGATGAGCGGAAAAGCGAACGTAGTGAGCGCCATCCCTCTCTCTCCGCCAGGCAAGACTCCCGCTAAATGCGGGATTTTTGTTTTAATACCTTTACTAGGTACAATAAGATGAAAACCACAAGAGTTATGGCAGACCAGCAGCAAGACAACCAACCAACATTTGACTATCACCCGGAGCATGTAGAAGATCCGGGTATTTCAGCTGAGCCGCGCGAGCTGACCATCGACCATTCCGCCCCGCCCGAAAAGCCAGTTGAAGAACCTGCCCCGCCGCCACAGCCGCCGCAACCGGAACTAACTGCTGCCATTCCCGAGCCGGTAGCGCCCGCCGAACAACCGGTAGCTGCTGAGAGTGTAATTGTGCAGCCTGAGCCTCAACAACCAGCAGAAAATAACGATTTTTACCAGCCGGCCAAGCCGGAACTTCCGCCATTAGACGATGAAGCTGAGGAAGCCCCGGCACCCACCGCGGCGCTGGAAGAAACAGCAGAAGGCTTTAGCTGGCAAGCTACAGAATACGCCCACCACCACCGCGGCGCCGGTTGGTTCGCGCTGTTATTTATAGGCGCGGCAGTGTTAGGCGGGCTGATTTACTTCTTTACCAAAGATTGGTTCGCTGCTGTCACCATAGTAATCGTAGCCATCCTGGTGGCGATTATCGCCGCCCGCAAACCCGACGAAATTAGCTATGTTGTCACCAGCCGCGGCGTGCAAATTGGCAATAAATCGTACGGTTATAACCTATTCAGATCATTTACCGTTACAATCGATAACATCGAGCAATCCATACAGCTCTTTCCCAAGCGCCGGTTTATGCCTCCACTAGCCATGTTTTACCAGCAGGGCGATTTCGATAAAATCGTAAATTACATTGGTGAGTTTTTGCCGCTGGACAATACCCGGGCCGGCGCCGTCGACCGGCTGGCCAAGCGCCTGCGTTTCTAGCTGGAAAATCTACCCCTGTTCTGTTAAAATTCACCTTTGTTAACTCGTTGATAATGCTGAGCGGAAACGCGCAGGCTTGAGCGTCAGACGGTGGCGCCCGCGAAGCGCGGAGGGTGGCGTACCCAGATGTACGCCGAGTGAGCACTGCAGCGAGGCAACACCGTATCACGCCAAGACTAAGGCAGGCTGACGGCTTTGCCGGCAGAATGACTTAGGGCCTGCGTGTTTACGCACCCGTAGCTCAGCTGGATAGAGCGTTGGCTTGCGGAGCCAAAGGTCGTACGT
>CAYWQH010000005.1:0-78581 GCA_964460855.1 uncultured Candidatus Saccharibacteria bacterium | reverse complement strand
TTTATCTTCGATATATTTCTGCCTAACGAGAGCAAAGTAGAGAATACCCAAGCAGCTGTATTTTCCATACTAGCGGTGTTATTAGCATTTGCACTGCCTACCATTCGCAGGAGATTCGATAAGCTAACTAACAAGTATTTTTTTAAAGACCAATACGATACCCAAGACTTATTTGATGAAATTAACGCCGCATTAGTTGGTAATGTCAGACTAGACGCTATAAGTAAGAACGCTACAGATGTAATATCACATAACCTAAAATCTTCCAGCTGCTCTTTTATAATCTTTGACTCAAAAAATAGGCATCAGATTATTTTCAATAATACTGATTTTGCAGAGAGTCGAATAAAAATACTTTTTCAGGCTATAAGTAAAAAACGAAGAATATTATTCAGAGATGAAATCGACTCGAACGAAAGCATCTATAAACTCCTGTATGACAAAAATATTTCATTGATGATTCCACTTGTGGTTAATAAAGTGCAAATCGGTTTAATGTTTTTAGGGGAAAAGAAAAGCGGCAATACCTATGATAGTAAAGATTTAAAGAACTTCCAGATACTGGCCGATGAAATTGCTCTAGCAATGCAAAGCGCCTTGCAGTTCGTTGAAATCCAGCAGTTCGCGGCTACTCTACAGGCTAGGGTGGAAGAGCGGACCAAGCAGCTGCGGAAAGCAAACGACAAACTAAAAGAATTGGATGAGGCCAAAGACGAGTTTATCAGTATGGCCAGCCACCAGTTGAGGACGCCGCTGACCAGTATGAAAGGTTATGTGAGCATGGTGCTGGATGGAGATACCGGCAAAATCAGTGAAGAACAGCGGTCGATGCTGCAGCAGGCTTTCGACAGCTCGCAGCGGATGGTTTTCTTGATTGCGGACCTTTTAAACGTATCGCGGCTTAAAACCGGTAAGTTCGTTATTGAAAACGTGCCAACTAATTTGGCAGATGTAGTAGAGAGCGAAGTGCACCAGATAAAAGAATCGGCAACCCAGCGCGGGCTGGAGCTCTCATATTCCAAGCCAAGCGAGTTCCCGACGCTGATGTTTGACGAAACTAAACTGCGCCAGGTGATGATGAACTTTATAGATAACGCCATGTATTACACGCCGCGCGGCGGTAAAATCAGCGTCGAAATCAAGAAATCCGATAAATCTATCGATTTTACCGTAACCGATACCGGCCTGGGCGTTAAACCCGAAGACCAGCGCCACTTATTTACCAAGTTCTACCGGGCCCAGAACGCTCGCAAAATGCGGCCGGATGGCACCGGCCTGGGCCTGTATATGGCCCAGAAAGTAGTAGTAGCCCAGGGCGGGGCGATAATTTTTAACAGTAAATTGGGTGAAGGCAGCACCTTTGGCTTTACCTTCCCGCTTACCGAACATTTGCCGGCCCATTAAAAAGCACTTGATTATTAGCTTAAGCCAGAGTAAAATTCAAGGCTGTCCGAGAGGTATTGGGAGAAATCTTTTACGCCTTTCGCAAGCACATTGATGGAGCGAACCCGGCGCCCAGCGGATCACACCGTCTTGGCCAGTAGGGTTCGCCCCCTTCGACTCCGAGCTATGCAAGAGGAGCTTGCTGCTTGTTGAGGCGAAGGTGGTTCGCTGTCCGTGTGTTACGCGCATGCCTTGGGGGGCTGGGCTAACGCGGATAGCGAACCAAAAACTTCACGCTTAAATGCGTGATTAGATGTCGCCAGGCAGGGCGGCGCGGAACATGCGCGCGACATCGCGCTGCAATCGCAGCCTCCTGCCCGGCGACTCAGATGAGGTACCTGACGTGCCATCCCCCTAATGGTGTCCCCGACGGGACAACAGGACCTCACCCCGCCCGGGAATCCCGGCGGTACCGCTCGACAAGCGCCGGTTCGGCGTAAATCGTACCGGTGCTCAACCGCCAGGCCCCGGGATCCCCCGCGCAGACAGAAATGTTCTGCGCGGGGGTAACCCAATAACCTCTGCCGCCTAAAGGGCGGTTTTTTGTTGGTTTTTGCGATATTGTGCTTTTGCTTAATTATGATATTACATCTTGACAATAACACCGTAATATAGTAGAATAAGCTCATCCTTAAAGCGGTGTGCTTATCTGGCGATTAACAGAGGTGGAAACGCCAAAGTTATGAAATAGAGACTGTAAACCGCAGTGGGCAAGGGGCTGTTTAACAATTTGGTATAAGATAAGGCATTAATTTGCTTTATTAAGCTTTTGGTAGAAATACCACAAAGCAAACTAGATAGTTATGGAATTTTCATTCCACGACTACCGATAATTAACCGGAATCATTCCAACCCAGACGTTCTGGGCAGAGCACGCTGAAGACGACTTGTTTCGCCTTCGGCGTGCTCTACCTACGGTACGACTGCGGGACCGGAATGATCAGCCGGTCCCGCAATTTTCCTGTCCCGATCACGAGAAGGAGGTGTTTGATGCGCATTTTCAATACGCGCATCGTCGCCCCGGCCATCGTGGTCGGGGCTCTGGCAGTGTTGCTGCTGAGTGTGGCCCCGTCGTTCGCGGCGGAAGGCCGCAACGGCAACAACATCGTCTGCGGCGGCGTCCCCACCAAGTCGGAGCTCATCCGGCTGGCGAACGGCGGCGCCGACAAGTGCGGCAACAAGGACATCGCGGCCGTCTGGGCAGCCATGGGCATCACGCCCGAGCTCGCCAAGACGATGCGCCGCGGCACGGTCTGCGCTTCCGGCGGCTGGATCTCATCCGGCCGCCAGCACAGCCCGAACCCGTCCGAGGACATCGCCCACACCATCGACGGGCACACAGTGTTCTTCCGGCCGCTCGCGGTCTGGGGGAACGTGTGCTACGACGCGTGGACGGGTGTCCGTGAGGATGGCATCCGCGTGGCGGTTCTCGTGAACTGCGGCAACGGGGAAACCCCCAAGTTGCCGCCGAAGCACAAGCCGAAGCCGAAGCGCGTTCCGGTGCGAATCCGGAAGCTCGGCCTCGACGCCAACGGCCGCCGCATCGTGGTCCCCAAGCACACCGTGAAGTTCTCGGTGCGCGGCAAGGGCCTGCGGCGGACGGTCTGGAACGCCGGCAACGGTCGCTTCCAGCTCGTCGGCAAGGTCAAGCGCAACACCCGCGTCAAGGCCTGCGAGCTCCAGTTCCCCAAGGGCTGGGCGCTCGTCGGCCCGCGCTGCCAGGTGAAGCGCGCCGGCAAGAAGGGCATCTCGTTCACGTTCGTGAACAAGCAGCTCCCCAAGTCGGCTCCCAAGCCGAAGACGTGGTCGCCCATGGTCCGGAAGATCGCGGTGGATGCGCACGACAACGTGCTCCCCGCGGTTCCGACAAACACGTTCCACTTCCGTGGGACGTGCGGCGGCAAGACCGTCACCATCGTTCTGATGAGCAACCCCCAGACCTTCACCGGCCTGGCCTGCCAGATGAACGAGACGGCCCAGATCGAGGAGCTCACCACCTCCGGGTGGCATCTGCTCGATCCGAAGTCGCCGGTTCAGCCGGCAACCGCCTCTGCGCCGGAAGTCGTTTTCAAGAACATGGAAAACGCTCCGACGTCGACGCCGGCACCCGTGGTGATCTCGATCAACCAGGTGCAGGAGATCGACGTGTCGAACACTCAGACGTGTTGCATCAACACGGCTCCGATCTACGCGCAGGTGCAGGGCCCTCCGGGCCACCACCTCGTGGCGCACTTCACGTCGGCCACCACGAACGACACGACTACGTTCGGCACGTTCGACAAGCCGGACGTGTCCATCGTGGCGACTGGCGGTTCCCAGCAGGTCTCATCGGTCTTCACGGCTCCCACCGAACCCGGCAACGCCCGGGTGATGGTGATCGTGTTCGACCAGGACAACAGCGGCACGCCCAGCGTGCCCGGGCTGTCCAACCTGTTCGGGATCGTCTCGAACGCTCCAGTGAACCCGCCATCCAAGCCGGCGCTCACGCGCTGACCCCAGGGAGGGGGTCCAACCCGCTTCACCGTCGGGTGGCAGTACACGGTGAATCGGTAGTTGGGAGGGGAGCCTACGGGCTCCCCTCCGGCTACCGGAGTTTCTTCGCTTTAAGCGAATCGAGACTCCGGTAGTCTCAACCCAAGATCGAAGTTTCATATCTATCTAGTTTGCTAAATAACAGCCCGTAACCATCAAGTATATTAAATTTCCTTACCTTAATTGGTTTGGAGAAAGGAGATAGATTGTGAAAACTCTATCTAAATTCGCTTCTATTGCCGGTGGACTGACCGCTTTGGCTATGGTAGCTTTTACAGCCGCCCCGGCTTTGGCCGACAGCCCTGGCCAATTACAAGGCGGCACCGGCGTTTACGTCGTTAAAAATGTTACAAAAGGTAGCGCATACGCTCCTTCAACAAATGCAGGCACTTGTGACACTTTGCGTTACAGCATCCGCTTGCACAATACGTCGTTTGGCGGTTTCACTAACGTTCACGTTAAAGTGAATCTTCCTAGCAACAGTTCAACACAAAATGTCTCAACAGTAACCGCTACTACCAATTTAGGCGGCACTACCGGCACTACCGGCACTGCTACCGTAAACATGGGTAGCGCCCAAACAATCGCTTTCGTAGCTGGCAGCGCCACGCTTTACAATGCTAGCGGCTCCGTCATCAAGACTTTGCCCGACAGCTTAGTAACCAGCGGCGTTGACATTGGCGGCCTTAACGGCTCGACCACTGAATTCGTCAACTACGACGCTAAAGTTAACTGTCCTCCAGTTGTACAGCCTCCGGTTTTCAGCTGCGACATGTTAAAAGTCACCCAAGACAGCCGCACTAAATTCACATTTGAAGCTAGCGCGACTGCCAACAATGGTGCCACTATTAGCAAGTACGTCTTCAATTTCGGCGATAACACTCAGGTTGAATCTACCTCCAACAAGGTCAGCCACGAGTACGCCAAAGAAGGTACTTACAATGTAACCGTAACCGTTTTCGTAAAAGTTAACGGTAAAGACCAAGCAGTAACCGGCGACAAGTGTAAGGCCAGCGTTACAGTAAAACCTACTGAAACGACTACCCCGCCTGCCACTACGCCTGCTGCAACTGAATTGCCAAACACTGGTGCCGGAGATCTCTTCGGTATCTTTGCCGGCGCAAGCTCGGCTGGTGCCGCTGCCCATTACGCAGTCCGCCGCCGTTCTAACCGCTAAGCAATTAGCATTTTCCAACTAAGCCCTGGCTTTTTAGCCGGGGCTTTTTTGGTTGCTTAAGCATTTTTAAAGCCGCTTCGTTTTGTATTAAATTTAATTGACACCCGGGCAAGGCAAGGATATGCTTGCACTAACTCGCGAATTCGGAGGTGGAACCGGTTATTTAAATAACTGGTTTTTTCGTTTTTGCGGGAGCTGTTTAACATATCGCATCTTTTGAGTATGTATGCTTTAGCCGGAGGCAATCTGGCGCGGCGCGGCCATGCGGCGGGTGGGACCCGCGGCGGCGCTGCGCCGGATTGGGACTTAACTGTTTCTCCGGATAAGCAGGCACTCGTAAAGTTCAAATTATAGAGGAGGGAGCATGTCCGCCGCGCCTAGCAAGGCAGAGGATGAGGCACGAGCTGCCTACCTCAAGAAGAAGATCAAGGATCGGCTTGATCGGATCAAGGAATCCGAAGAGCTGAATCTACGCCGCCTGGATTTGGTGGAAAAGGATCAGACTGAGCTCATGGAGCTGGAATCTGTTCAAGTTCTGCCGGAAGTTGCCGAAGGGGAGGTTCCGTTGGAAGTCGAACGCGAGGTTGTCGAGCCATCGGCGACCCGAACCCGGCTGTTCGACCAGGAAGCCGAGGAGGCTGCCGAACTGGAAGCTGCCCGCTTGCGGGTTCGCGAGCTCGAAGCCAGGCAAGCCGCCAGGCGCGAAGCCGGCGAACCGGCTGAGGCCGAAGCGGAAGCCGAGGCCGAACTGGCCGATGACGCCGAAGAGGAAGTGGTGGTGCCGCCCCCGCCAATGCGGGAAAGGCGCAGCCGCCAGGCCCAGATCGATGAAGCCCGGCAAGCCCAGGAGGACGTCAGGTACACACGTGACCTGGAAGAACGCAACGCCGCTCTGCAGGAAAGGATCGCCCAGCTGGAAGCTGGTGTCCCCGTGGCAGAGGTGGTCGAAGAACCGCCGCCGGTTGACGAGCCAATCGCGACCGGCCCGGTGGCCGCGGACGAACCGGCTGTCGTCGAAGAGACGGTGAACGTGGACAAGAAAGTGGTCGTCGAAGACGGCGGCCGGATCGGCTGGGTGAGCGCACTGCTGGCCATCGGCGGCGGCATCCTGTTCCTCTACCTCAGCTGGAAGCTGTGCGACTACCTGAAGGCCAACAGCCTGTACTGGTGGTCTATCGGCGACCATGCCCAGAACCTGCTCGTGGACGCGATCGTGCTGGGCATGGCTGCCCTGGGCGTAATAGCCGGCCTGATTGCCGGTGCCACACACGGCGCCTACCGGCCGCCGGAGTGGCTGACCATCGTAGTGGTGATTGCCCTCCTGCTGCTGCTGATCGTCGCCTGGTGGGTGCCGGTTCTCGCCGGGTTCCTGCTGATTGCGTTGATCGTGCTGGCCGTCGTGCTGGTTATACGCCTGCGACCGGCGCCGACGGTGGTTGAGGAGGCATGATGGGAGTCTACGCCCTGCGGAGATGGTTCTGGGGGCTGGCCGGCGTGGTCCTGCTGCTGTGCGGCTTGCTGCTGGCCAGCTACACCGGGCCGTCGGACAGCGAAGCCGGGGTTGTCATACCGACCCCGGGCACTGTCACCCTGGCGCCCCAGACCACGGAGTTGGTCGAGAGCACGCCGACCCTCGCCGTGCCGACGACCGTTACGGTCGCCACGGTGCAGACCGACACGGTCTACGTGTACAAGTGCGGTACCAAGCAGGCCCCATCGGGCACGACTACCCGGCCGTGCCTTCCGAACGGGCCCGGCGACAACTTCGGCGAAGGGGGCGACAACAACGCGCCCATCCCCGTGCCCACCGGAACATCCGGCTGAACGATGCGAGTGCGCCCCGCCTTCCGCTGAACAGCGGACTGGCGGGGCAAACTCCAAGTACATATTCCAAAGATGCGATATGCCAGCAAGCAAATAAAGTGTGAGGAGAAAAACATGCCAGATTACTATGACGCCCTGAACCACAAGCTAAACCACCGGCTGCTCTATGCTTTATCCGCCCTAGCTTTGCTATTAATTATTTTGCTGCCTTTATACACGATTAAAAATGCCGGGGCGGCTACCGCGGACTCCCACTTTGAGCCCGGTGTGGCGGTTCAAAACCAGGTGCGGACGATGAACGGCGCCTGGAGCAACGCGGTTAACGTAACGCCTGGAACCCGGGTCCATTACCGGATTGTCTACACCAATACTAGCAAAACCACCCAAAAGAATGTGGTTTTTAGGGATAACCTGCCGCCCGATGTGTCGATTGTCCCCAGCACGACCATGCTAAAAAACAGCGCCAACCCCAACGGTATAATTTCCCAAAGCTCTACCGGAATATCTGGCAATGGAGTGGTGTTGGGTAACTATGGGCCGGGGGCCAACGCCATTGTTACTTTTGACGCGACCATGCCAAGCACCTCCAACACCGAATGCGGCAAAACCATTATGACCAATGTAGGCGTTGCCCGGCCGGAAGGCATGAGCGAGTCTTTTAATTCGTCAGTCGTTAACATCAACCGCAGCTGCATTGTTCCTAAAAAGAAAGTTGTAGTCACACCTACTGTCCACCACACCACCAAAACTGTGACAACCCACACGGTTTCTACACCCGCGGCTGCCAGCCACACCGTAACCACAACCACAACTACACCGGTATCTACGGTAAGCCACACCCACGTCATTAAAACGACCGCGGTCGCCGCCGTGCCCAAGTCGATGAGCTGCAGCTTGCAGGTAACGTCTAATGGCGACCGCAGCGTCACGGTGCGGGTAACCAGGAACAGCCAGGGCGGGGCCTCCGCCAGCAGCCTGGATTATTCATTTGGCGACGGCAATAGCATCTCCCACGCTACCTCTACCATGGCCACGCACGTGTACGCCAACGACGGCACGTTCCATATAGTTGTAACTCCAAATTTCTTTAACTCAAACAATACCGACGAAATTGCCGGCAGCAGCTGCAGCCATGATATAACCATCCACACAAACGCGGCTGTAACAACCACGCCGGTAACCGAGGCTGTAACAACGACTAACACCGCGCCGGTAACCAGCAGCGAACCGGTTGAGATTGCCAATACCGGCGCCGGTAATGTCGTCGGAATATTCGCCATAACAGCGGTACTGGCCGCGGGCGGGCACTACTTTTACAGCTGGTGGCGGGCTAGCCGCAACATTGACTAAAACGCTGTAACGTGATATAATAAGTATGAGTGTGAGAGCACTCAGTTGGGCCCACTACAGGAGGTTCGAAATGTCCGCTCGCGCTACCACCACCACCGTCACGCACGGCTGGGGTGTCGCCGGCGCCATCGCTGGTGTGTTCGTGGCAATCGCCACGCACGACCTGCTCTACGCGGATGTCGCCTCCTGGCGCCGTCCACTGATGTGGCTGATCTGGCCGGCGAGCTGTGCCCTATACGGCTACTACGTCGGCATGGTCGCATCCGACCGCGCGCACAAGCGCAAGGGCAAGGATGCCACCGGGCGGCGCTATTGGTTGTACTACCTGGCGCCGCTGATGATCATCGTCATCTGCATCGGACTTGCCAGCTTGGCTGACTGAGCCCAGCTCGACTCCCCCGGCCGCTCCGCAATCCGCGGACGCGGCCAGGGGAGGCAAATTATAATTAAATTTGTGGATAAGCATTTGCGGTTAAAGCAAATATATGCTAGCATAACTGATAAGTACGATTTGAAAGCAACGACTGACCGCTCTCGTTATTAGTACTATGATTTATTGCCAGAAGATCCTTCGCCGAAGGATTTTTCTGTTTTTAAGAGGGCGTAACCCCACGGCTGCAGGCGGATTTTAAGCTCTTTTTGGCCGGCGGTAATTTTTTCTTCGAACTTGGCGCCATTAACTAATGCGCCTTTTAGATTTGCCGGCTGGTCAAATTTAGCGCTTACCTTGGCCGCGGCTTCGTTAGGGCTGTAGTTTATGAAGCAATAATAATTGCCGCTGGGCGTCAGCCAGCGCCAGGCTAGTACGTCTTTACTGACGCGTTTGAGGTGGCCGGCCCGGCTGGTTAGCAGCTCCCACTTGGCTTCGCTCAGCTGCATATCATTTACCACTAGCATTAAGCTTTCGTAAAACGCCTGCGTTTCGGCATCCGGCTTATGGATTGGCCCGCGGGCCAGCTGCACCGGGATGCGGATTGGGTAGCCTTCGAACTGGCCGTCTAAAAACAACCGGGCGCCTTCTATAGTCGCTAGCAGCACCGCGGCAGCCCGGTTTTGCTCCGCTTGCATTATGCTTGCCGCCCGTTCCTCGTCGTGGTTTTCCATAAACCGTACTAAGTTTTTTTGGTACTGCTCGGTAGAGCGCAAATGGTTGTATATGTCCGCGGCCTGGCCGGCAGCCAACAAGTCGTAAACGTCTTTGTCGTAGCAATAATCAAAGCCCTGCTCGAATAAATCTTTCTGCATGCCCCAGTAGGCTTCGGCAATCAGGGTGAAGTCGGGGTGGGCGGCCCGGACGCTGCTTATTACCGTTGGCCAAAATTCCGTTTCGGGCACATCGCCGGCCCGGCCGCCCCAGGTTTTATGAAACACGCCATTGCACATCAGCATCGCCATATCGCAGCGCACGCCGTCGCATTGCCCACCGATTTTATTTAGTGTTTCGGCCGCCGCCCGGCGGTAGCCCTCCGAAAACGCGTTAAGCTGGGCAACATCACTCCAGGGCGCGTAGTGAGGGTCTTTGCCTTTGGCAATTACACCGCGGGCCGATTTGTAGAAAGCTTCGGGGTGGTGTTCGGCCTCATTGTCGCTGCCTTGTACGAAGAACTCTATGTTTGAGGCTGTCCACGGGTGGTCCAACGCGACATGGTTAGGCACAAAATCTAATATCAGGGCCAGGCCGCGGTCGTATAAATCTTTGCGGGCATAAGCTAGGGCTTCGTCGCCGCCAAAGTTACGGTCTACCACGTAGTCGTAAATGCAGTAGGCCGATCCCATCACGTCGTCGGGTTCTAAATCCGGGAGCAGTTCGCGGTACTCCGGCACCTGCCAGGCCATCTGCTTGCCGATTGGGCTGCGCTGCCAAACGCCCATCAGCCAAACGGCATCGACATGCATTTTTTTAATTTCGTCCCATTCGGCTTTGGGCACATTGGCCAAAGTAATACGCCGGTTATAACGTTGGCTGAGCTCGTTTAAAAAAACCGCCGTGTTAATTTCATAAATAATGGGGCGTTCCGGTATGCGCATTACCATTAAGTTTACCGCAAAGGTTCGCCTCCCAGGGATTTTAATTTTAAGGAGTTAATGGTACAATTTGGCAGTCTTTTACACCTTATTGACAACTCAGGCCCTATCTTCTAACGGTTAGGAATCCGGGTTTTCATCCCGGCAATAGGGGTTCGATTCCCCTTGGGGTCACCAAGAAAAAAGCTCTGCATTTTTGCAGGGCTTTTTTCTTGGTCATCAAATGAATCGAACCCCGTCAGAGCGAGCCTTAGCGAGCGGGGGGTTCGTGAAGCGAGGTTCACGCGCAGAAGTTCACTTCGAGCATGAGCCGAGCGGAAATAGGGAGCGAAGCGACCGCCTTCCCCTTGGGGTCACCAGTATAATCGCACCGGCTAGAGGCTATATTCCCCTTGGGGTCACCAGATAAAATACTCTCGCTTGCGAGGGTTTTTTATTAGGTTGCAACCTGCCAGCTAAATGATTAAGCTTGATAGGATGAAGTTTGGGGAAGAAGGCTACAGCATTTTCGAAGGCATACTTTTATGTCTGTTAGTCGGCATAATATTATTCGTGCTGAGCTATGTCTACGCCGCCAATAAAAAGACCAACCGCAGCCTGCAAAATGCCAATAACAGCAGCTCTTCGGCGGCGGCAATACCAAAAACTAATAAAGTTCCTGTAAAAACTACTAATTAAACTTTTTGACAAACCGGGCTTATAGGTTATTATTAGCTTGAACTTTTAACATAACCAAAAACGAAAAATAAAGTGGCTGTTTACTCGCAACATTTTCAGCCTTGGGTTGAAGCTATTGGCAAGCCGGAGATTCCGGCGGGCCGTTTTAAAGTGTGGTTGAAGCGGCTAAGTTATACCGTTGTGGGAATATTCGCGGTAATCGGCCTGTTGTTTACCGGCATATTTAGCGCCATGCAATTCGGGCTGCTTAACGTGCGCGGCACCTCAACCGAGCGCAACCAGTTTTTTGGCGCCGTGCCGGCTGTGAGCCACGCCAGCGCCACAGCCTTGGCGGCCAAACCCGTCGTAAATAAATGCCAAGCCGACGACCCCGAATATAACGCCGAATTATGCGCCTGGGCCCAGACCAAAGAATGGGCAACGGTAAGCGGCGGGCTGCAAAAAGACGAAAGTGTTATAAAGGACGTGTCGGCAAAAACCGGCGTGCCGCCGCGGATGCTGGCCGCGGCTGTCGTGCCCGAACAGCTGCGGCTATTTACCAGCGAACGCGAAAGCTATAAACGTTATTTCGAACCGCTTAAAGTACTGGGTTCGATGAGCAAATTTTCGCTGGGCGTGGCCGGCATTAAGCAGGAAACAGCCAATAAAATCGAGCAGTATGCCAACGACCCGAACTCGGTATATTATCCCGGCGAAGGCTATAGTACATTACTGGCCTACCCAACTGCCGGCTCGCATTCTAGCGCCCTATACCGGCGCTTAACCGACAGCAAAAACCATTATTGGGCGTATATGTACGCGGCGGTGTATTTAAAAGAAATCCAAAGCCAGTGGGCGGCGGCTGGCTACGATATTAGCGCCCGGCCGGATGTGGCGGTAACCCTCTTTAATATCGGCTACAGCTACTCCAAACCAAACGCCAACCCCCAACCCGGCGGCACGCCGATTACCCTCGGTTCCAAAACTTACAGCTTTGGAGAACTTGGCGCCCTGTTTTACCATAGCGACGAGCTCAGCGGTATGTTTTCGGCTTTGTAATAAGCCGGCAATTCAGTTATCATAAGCATGTTAAAACAAAAACAAACACCTCAATTTATTTTTTATATCTATGACTTATTACCAGATAATTATTTTATGGTTAGACACATACCGGGCTTACTCCCAGCCATGTACATTAAAGCTGCAACAAATTAAACTTAAGCAAAATGAGCAGCAAAGTTATAGCTACCCTCGGGCCGGCGGTCAACACTTACCAATCGATTGAAGACCTGCTTAGTGCCGGCGCTAACGGCTTTAATATTCAAATTTGGCCCGATTTAGATTATCTTGAACAGCAAATTGCTTGGGTCCGCAAAGCCAGCCGGGAATTAAACCAGCCGGCAGCCATAATTTTGGCGCTGCGCGGACCGTATTTGGCACTGGGTAATTTTGAAGGCGTTATAGCAGTTAAAAAAGGCCGCGAGCTGGCTTTGCGTTACGGGGCTAATTATCGCGACGGCGGCCAACTGCCCATCGGGTTTGATTTCGGCCCGATGGTAAAACGCGGCGAAACGGTTTTATTTAATAGCGGCGCGCTTAAAGCGACTATCACCGCCGCCCGCGGCGGGGTGGTGCATTTGCGGGCCGATAATAACGGCACGCTAGTCAGCGGCAGCCCAATTTATCTGCCCGACAGCGAACTCGGCAGTTCAATATTTACCGATGACGACCGGCAAATAGTAAACCTGGCCCACCGCCATAAAATCGAATATGTTTCGATTGGCAATATCCAGGCGGCTAGCGATTTATTCCCGCTGCGCCGGCAGCTGCGAACTACCGGCAGCCATACCAAAGTAATCGCCAAACTCGAAACCAAGCAGGCGCTGGCCCAGCTCGATAAGATTTTGCTGGAGGCCGACGGCGTACTACTGGACCGCGAAAATTTAACTATAGCTTTAGCGGCCGAAAAATTGCCGGCCATCCAAAAACACGTTATCAAGCAAGCCGTCAAAGCTGCCCGCCCGGTAATAATTAGCGGCGGAATTTTGCCGGGCATGGTCGACCGGCCCAAACCTGCCGTGGCCGAAATAGCCAGCGCGTCGGCGGCCGTAAATGACGGCGCCGACAGTATAATGCTCAGCGACGAAACAATTTTTGGCAGCTACCCGGCTAAAGCCGTCGAAAAACTGAAGGCGATTATTCGGCATAATATGCAGCCCAAAAGCCCGGCCGCCGCAGCTGCCACCAGGCAGTCGGCCGTCAGCCGGGCGATTGCTGATTTATCGGAAGGATCAGGTGCCCGGGCCATAGTAGTGGATGCCTCCAGCGCCGCCAGCGCCATGCAGCTGGCCGCCATGTGCCTGCCGCTGCCGGTTATTGCCGTAACCGACAAGCCAATGGTCGCCAACCAGTTGGAACTGGCTTACGGCGTGCTTAGTTTTGTGCGGCCGGCCAGCCAAAACAACCAAGCCTCAATAACCCTTTGGCTGCGCCAAAATAAAGTTTTAAACAAGGGCGATCTCGTGATAATTTGTTCCGGCCGCCAACCGGGTGCGGTTGGCTCGACGGACACTATTGAAATCCGGGCTGTGGAATAGCCCATAAACACTAGCAATTTAAGGTAAAATTTGTTTCAATAACAGGTAATGAAGCGAAAACGCTAGTTTAATACAGGGTGGGCCCGTGTTTACCAAAAAAACAGTTCGAGATATCGACTTAAACGGCAAAAAGGTTTTGATGCGCGCCGACTATAACGTGCCGGTTAAAGACGGCCAAATTACAGATGACTACCGCATAAAACAAAGCCTGCCGACCATCCAGTATATTTTGGAACAGGGCGCATCGCTGGTTTTAATGTCGCATTTGGGCCGCCCAAAAAGCGCCGATGACCGCGAATGCAGTTTAGAGCCGGTTGCCGCCCGCCTGCGCGAACTTTTAGGGCGCGATATCCGCTTTGTAGGCGACTGTATTGGCGACGGGGTTAAACAAGCCTGCGCCGAACTGCAGCCAGGCGGAATCATCTTACTTGAAAATGTCCGTTTCCATCCCGAAGAAGAGAAAAACGACGGGGCTTTTGCCACCCAAATTGTTGAAGCCACCGGCGCCGAAGTTTTTGTACAGGACGGCTTTGGAGTTGTGCACCGGGCCCACGCCACGACCGATGCCGTAGCCCGGCAGCTGCCGGCAGTGGCCGGATTTTTGCTGGAAAAAGAAGTTGATACCATCACCCGGGTGATGGACCAGCCCGAACATCCGTTTGTGGCGTTGATTGGCGGCGCTAAAATTGCCGATAAAATAGATATTTTAAACCGCCTGATAGATATGGCAGACGTGGTGGCCGTTAGCGGCGCCATGGCCAACGACTTTTTGGTGGCCTGCGGCTTTGGGGTAGGTAAAAGCATGGTAGACACCGACGCCCTGGATACCGCCAAAGAAGTTTTAGCCAAAGCCAACCAGGCCGAACGCGATCGGCCGTTCCACTTTTTAGTGCCGACTGACGCGGTAGTTTCGACTAATATAGATGGCAGCCAGCCGACCCGCTGGGTCGACCTCGGCAGCCACAGCATTGCCGACATCCAGGCCTACCCACAAGTACCTCCGCCGGAATCGCACACGGTTGGCGCAGAGGAAATGATTTTAGATATTGGGCCGCTAAGCGCCGCTACTATTTGCGGGGCGATAAAATTAGCCAAAACTGTTGTTTGGAACGGCACCTGCGGCGTTACCGAAACCAAAGGCCTGGCTGGCTCAGCCGACCCGTTTTCCCACGCCACCCGCTTAGTAGTAGATGCCATGATCGGCGGCAGCCAGCAGCACGCCAATAAGCCGTTTACCCTGGTAGGCGGCGGCGATACGGTTGGTTATGTAGAATCCCAGGGCTTGGTAAACGATTTCAGCCACGTCTCAACCGGCGGCGGCGCCAGCTTGGAGCTGATGAGCGGCAAAACCCTGCCGGGCGTTGCAGCTTTACTCGATAAGGAAGAAGGTTCCAATGCGTAAAATGCTAATTGTCGGCAACTGGAAAATGCACTTGAATACGTCGCAGGCCAGCTTGCTGCTGCACCGCCTTCACGAGCGCATCAAAATCTACCGCGACGTAGAAGTAGTATTAGCCCCAAGCTTTACAGTATTACAACCTCTAAGCTTACAAATGGACCGCCGCAAATTCCGGCTGGCCGCCCAAAACGCTTATTTCCACGACGAAGGCGCCTTTACCGGCGAAGTCAGCTTTACCCAGCTGCAAGACCTGGTGCATTACGTTATTATCGGCCACAGCGAGCGGCGCTATATTTTTAACGAAAGCCACGAAATGATCCGCGATAAAGTAGCAGCCTGCGTGCGCAACGGCATGACGCCAATACTGTGTGTCGGCGAAACCAAAACCGAGCGGGCCGACGGCGAAACTCACCTGGTTTTACACGACCAGTTAATGACGGCCCTGTCTAACCTTACATCCCGCGAAGTATCGGGTATGGTTATTGCCTACGAGCCGGTATGGGCCATTGGCACCGGCGATGTCGCCAAACCCAGCCAGTGCGAAGAAGCGGTTAAAACTATCCGCCACTATATAGCCGAAACTTTCACTAAAAAAGCCAGCCAGCAGGTAAGGGTGCTGTACGGCGGCAGCGTAGTGCCGGATATCGCCCGGGGCTTTTTGGATCTGCCGGGAGTGGACGGCTTTTTAGTCGGCGGGGCCAGTTTGAATTACCATTCATTTTCGGACATCGTCCTTTCTGCTTATCGGCTGCAGCGTGAAAAAGGAGAACTTTAACCGTGGCCAGCGCCAAAAACGATAAAAAAGTATTCGACGTCAGCAAACCCAAAGACGTCAAAGCCGCGGCTACCAGCAAACCGGTTATTTCGCACCGCCCGATCTTAAAAGACCCGATGGTTTCTAAAAAAGTTAATGTAGCCAGCGATGATGACGAAGACACCAAAACCAAACCGGCGGCCAACGGCATACTTACGCCAGCCGGCCGTAAAAGAATCGCGCCCTCCGCCGAAACGGTAGAACATATTGGCAAAAGAACAAATGAGGCCACGGCCACTTCCATAGCGATTAAATCGGCTATGCCGGCTGACGAACCGGAGCCGCCGTCGCCACAATTTGAAGAAGCGCCCGCCGAAGAACCAGACGCGCTTCCCATTAAAGACCTTAACGATGCGCCCGCCGAGGAGCCAGCCGCGCTGGAGCCAGGAACAACACCGGCCGAGGAACCAGCGGCCGAACCGGAAAGCGCTGAGCCCGAAAGCCCCGAACCTGACGAAAAGCCGGAACCAGCCGAAGAAACGCTTGAACCCGAAGAAGACAAGGCTGCAGACGTACCGGATAATTCGCCGGGCAACGCCGCGGTTAATTCGGTACTGGGCAACGCCCAGGACAGCAACAATGCCGAAGCCGCCTTGGCTGAGCGCGAAGCTAAAATCCAGGAACTGGCCGAAAGTAATAAATACAAAGTCGAAATCGGCGCCGCCCGCAAGCACAAAGGCAGCGGCGGCAAAATCGGCTGGATTATTTTAATACTGTTACTGCTAGGCCTGGCCGGCGCTTATGCCGCTGTTGACGACGGCTTAATTAAAACTAATATCACCTTGCCTTACCATTTCTTTAAGCAAAAGCAGGCCGCTTCCCAGAATTCAACCCCAACGGTAGTTACCAAGAAAACAGTTACCACTGTTCCAACTAGTGCGCTTCCAGCGGGCTGGGCTACTTACGAAAATAAAGACCTGGGCTTCATGTTTAACTACTTAAAAAAATGGGGAACTCCCGAAGTTCGAGACTTATCCGTTACAACGGCAGGTTACACTCCGCCAGTTCCCGCCACATTAACCGGCAAACGTTACATCGTTGATTTCGGAACCGGCGGCGCCTCGGCGCCAACTATGTGGTTAAAGACAAAAGATTGGGTCAAAAAAGGCAATACGCCGGCAGATCAAATTTGCGGACCAATCGGATTTACTTCTTACGATACTACCGGTGTTGATACTAGTTTAAAAGTGGAAGATCCAGCCGCGCCAATTGTATTTACCAACACTAAAGAATTTGACCGGTTGCTTTTACTACAGCCTGACCGCTACTTGGTTCAGAAAGTCTATGCTTACGATGTAGTTAATAATAAACCGGATTTGCCATGCGGCATGGTGATTCAGGTAAACGGCAAAGTTAAGTTTTATAAGAGCGCCGATTTTGCTGGCGCCGATGTAACTTACGAACAAGGAACGTTTAGTAAAACTTCATTTACGCTGGATGATTTTAAAAAGAACGCGGCAACACTGCTGCCTACACAATTAGTCAAAGACATTACGACATTCACTAAATCAATTCAAGAAACTAATTAAAGAGTAGCATGAAACGCCAAAAGGGGTTCAGCGCCGTCGAAGGCGTATTCATCCTTTTGATTGTTTTTGTACTGTGCAGCGTTGGTTATTATGTTCGCCAGACTAACCAAAAAACCGATAATTCTTTGAACAATGCTATTGCCAGCTCATCACAACAGCCTCAAATTGCGGTAAAAATAGTTAATGGCCAAAAGCAATTCGTGGATTCCAGTATTCCTATGACATTTAATTTTCCTAAGAACTGGAGTTTAGTAAACGAAACTGATTATCGTTACAAAAATAACGTTCTTTACCGTCTTCACGCTCCGGAACATGACAAAACTACGCCCAATATTAACGAGCCCGAAATTGTCATTGCTTACGATTCGGGAAATGTTAATTACGCCAAAGACAAAATATTTGAGTCCACCGATACTACACATTCGTTTAGGGATGTTCAGGATATTCGAGTCGACGGCAGAGAAGCTTTTAAAAACGGTAGTTTTTCAGAAGACGGCGGAAGCAGGAATGTGGAAGTAAATTATGGGCCAAACCAAGTAATTCAAATTATTTATAATGCCCCCGCCACCGATAACGGGATAGATATGAAATACTATCCTATCTACACACAATTGCTTGATTCAATTAAATGGCGTTAGCCCGAAATAATTAGCTAATTTTGCTAGAATAGAGCCTATGGCTTTAATAGCGGAAGATCTGTTTTTGGGGCTTAATGACGAGCAAAAAAGGGCCGTGGCGACAAGCGACGGGCCATTGCTGATATTGGCCGGCGCCGGCAGCGGCAAAACCAAAACGCTGACCCACCGCATCGCCTATTTGATAGCCTCGCACAAAGCCTCGCCTTTCAACATTTTGGCAGTTACCTTCACCAATAAAGCCGCCCGCGAAATGCGCGAACGGGTAGCCAAGCTACTGGAAGAAGACCCCAACAACCGCGGTTTTATGCCGTTTATGGGCACCTTCCACTCCATTTGCGTGCGGCTGCTGCGCCAGGATGGCGAGCATTCCGGCATCCCGCGCAACTTTGTAATTTGGGACGAATTGGACCGCCAGGCGGCTATTAAACAAGTTTGCAAGCAACTGCATGTCGACGAAAAAAGTTTTCCGGCCAGGGTGCTGGCAGGGTTAATCAGCGCCGCCAAAAACGAACTTATGACGCCCGAAGAATATGCCGGCCTGGCTACCAGCCCGGCCCAAGTAACAGCCGGAAAAATATTTCCGCTCTACCAAAAAGCTCTGCGCGATAACCGGGCGCTGGATTTTGACGACCTTATTAGCCGCACCGTGAGCCTGCTGGAAAACCATTTGGAAATCCGGGCCAAATGGCAAACCCAGTTCCGCTATATATTGATAGACGAGTACCAGGACACCAACGCCGCCCAATATAAGCTAGTTAAGCTGCTGACTAACCCGCAAAAAAATATCGCAGTTGTGGGCGACGACTGGCAATCAATATACTCATGGCGTGGCGCCGATTTCCGCAATATTTTGAATTTTGAGAAAGACTACCCCAGCGCCGCGATTATTAAGCTCGAACAAAATTACCGCAGTTCAAAAAACATTCTCGACGCCGCCCACATGATAATTTCTAAAAACAATACCCGCAGTGATAAAAAGCTGTGGACGGCTGCCGGCGAAGGCACGCCAGTACAAATCCTCCAGGTAGGTAACGAGCGGGCCGAGGGTGAGGCAGTCGTACGTCGCATCCGTACCAATATAGATACTGGTACCCGCGACTATAGGGACTTTGCCGTACTCTACCGCACAAATGCCCAAAGCCGGGCCATCGAAGAAGCTTTCGTACACTACGGCGTACCCTACCGCATCGTCGGCGGCGTGCGCTTTTATGACCGCAAAGAAATTAAAGACATCATGGCTTACTTGCGGTTGGTGTACCAGCCGGAAGACATGGTCAGCTTTGAGAGGATCGCTAACGTACCGACGCGTGGGCTGGGGCCAAAATCAATAAATGATTTTTTGCAATGGAAAGCCGAAAATGGCTTTAACTTGTTAGACGCGCTGGAGCAGGTGATTGTGGCTCCGGTAACTCCCAAAGCCAAAATCGCTTTCACCGAACTGGCCGATATATTGTTACAGCTGCGCCGGGTAGCCGATGAAAGCAACGTGCAGGGCTTAATAGACGCCCTGATCCGCCGCATCCAATATTTGGAATTTATAGATGACGGCACGCCGCAAGGCGAAGCCCGGGTAGAGAATGTCAAAGAACTTTTGAGCGTAGCGGCCGAGTATAGCGACTTGGGTTTGGACGGCTTTTTAGAAGAAGTCGGGCTGGTCAGCGACCTGGATACCACCGACCTCAACGGCAATGCGGTGGTATTAATGACCCTGCACGCCGCCAAAGGGTTGGAATTCCCGGTGGTATTTATGGCTGGCATGGAAGAAATGATTTTTCCGCACAGCCGGGCATTGTATGACCAAAGCGAAATGGAAGAAGAACGGCGGCTGTGTTACGTGGGCATGACCAGGGCCAAACAAGAGCTATACATGATTTACGCCACTAGCCGTGTGCTGTTTGGCGGCCTGCAGCACAACCCGCCCAGCCGTTTTTTGAGCGATATTGGCGGCGACCTGGCTACCGAAACCGGCGGGCTGGGCTTGTTTAATACGGCGCCCCAGGCTGGCGAAGCCCCCTTAACCGAAAAATTGCTGCAGCAAAACGAGCCGCGCTATGTGCCAGACTTGCAAGAAGGCGACGGCGTCCGCCATAAGCTTTTTGGCGAGGGCACAGTGGTGGAAATGGACGGCGAAAACGCCACGATTTACTTTAAAGGCCGCGGACCCAAAAAACTAAATATCGCTTTCGCGCCGCTCGAGAAGTTAGGCGACTGACATGTATGCGGCTATCGGGCGGATAAGCTACTCAATGCTGTTGCCGGTAATGCGGCCGGTATTGCGCCGAACCCACCGGGCTTACGTAATTATTTACGCCAATGGCTCGGTACTGGTAGTAAAGAACTGGCTGAGCCGCCAAGATTGGCGGCTGCCGGGCGGCGGGGTGCGCGGCGGCGAATCGCCGGAGCTGGCGTTAGTCCGGGAGCTAGAAGAAGAAATCGGCCTGGCGGTCGTGCCCGAAGCCCTGGAGCTGGTATCCAATGGCTTTTGGCCGCACGATAAACTCCGGTTTTCTTACCTTATATACATAATTAATTTACCCGAAATGCCGCACTTGCAGCTCAAAAAACGTGAAATTGTCGGATACAAATGGCTTAGCCCGCGACAATTACAAGCCGGCAGCCATTCGGAAATTAGCGCCGCGCTGCAAGCCGCCGGGCTGTTGGCCAAGGGCTGATTTTGTTACAATAGCAAGTGCCTTTTGGCTTTATTTGCTATGTAAAAAACCAGGAAATAAATGAAACTTCGCCGCAAGCGCGTTACCAAACAATATAACTACCTGCAAAAAAGCGGCAAGCGCGGGTTAAAGCGCCACCCCTACATTATCCCAGTGATGGGATTAGTGGGCAGTGTTCTAGTAGTTTGCGTATTAATGATATTAAGCAACGGCCAAACAGTGGCGCCCAGCGACACCAAGATCGTTAACGTTTTTGTAGACGGCCAGCAGCAAACCGTTGCCACCAGGGCCTCAAACGTTGGTGATTTAATCAAAAATATGAACCTTAATTTGATTCCTGAAGACCTCGTAGAACCTAAGGTCCAAACGCCCATTCTGGAAGATAACCTTAACGTTAATATCTACCGGGCCAGGCCGGTAACGATAGTTGATAACAGCAAAACCTTGGCCACAACGCTAAGCGCTTATACCAGCCCGCGGCTAGCCGCACAGCAAGCAGGCGTTAGGGTTTACGCCGAAGACGACGTTAAATTCGAAGCCGGCAATATCGAAAAAGGCATTATCGGCCAAGAAGTAGTTATTAACCGGGCCTATCCGGTAACTATTAACTTATACGGCACGCCAGTGGATTTCCGCACCCGGGCCACCACCGTTAATGAACTAATGAAAGAAAAAAATATCACCCTGCAGCCGGGCGATACAATTATACCGTCGGGTTCAGCCAAAGTTACGCCGGGCTTGAGCGTAATTATCGCCAGCGCCGGCCAAAAAATCATTACCCAAGAAGAAGACATCCCGATGCCAATAATTACCATTAACGACCCTGGCTTGCCGGCTGGCAAGACCCAAATCAGGTCGCCGGGCCAGCCGGGTAAAAAAGTGGTAACCTACTCAATCCAAACTGTTAACGGCAAAGAAACCGGCCGAACCGTCCTGCAGGAAATCGTCGCCACCGACCCGGTGCGCCAAATCGTGGCCAAAGGCACTTTGGTAGTCACGCCGCAATACGCCGGTAACAAAACCGGTTTAATGGCCGCCGCCGGCATCCCGGCCAGCCAATACGGCGACGTGGATTACATCATTAGCCACGAATCCAACTGGCGCCTGAATGCTTATAACGGTTCCGGCTGCGCCGGTTTGGGGCAGGCCTGCCCGGGCGGTAAATTGGCGGCGGCTTGCCCGAGTTGGCAAACCGACGGCGTTTGCCAACTTCGCTATTTTACGAATTATGCCGCTAAATACGGCGGCTGGCCGGGAGCTTACACTTTTTGGCTTTATAACCGCTGGTGGTAAAAAATGAAATACCGGTTTGACGGGTTCAATCATTTGCTGCGGCTGGAAAAAGGCGAGCTATTGATGGAGTCATTAGTTGAATTCGCTAAAATTAATAACCTCGAAACCGGCTGGGTTATGGGATTGGGAGCCTGCCGCTGGGCTGAGCTTGGCTTTTATAATCTGGAAACCAAAAGCTATACTTGGCAAAAATTTGACCAGCCAATGGAAATTGTCAACTTGCAGGGCAATATCGCGCTTAAAGACGGCCAGCCGTTCGCGCACATTCATGCTGTACTATCGAATAATGATTTTCAAAGCGTAGCCGGGCACGTTAAAGAGCTGGAAGTAAATGCAACGTGCGAAATATTCTTCCACCACTGGTTCAAAGATGGCATTAATCGCAAGCCCGATGAAAACATCGGCCTGCCGCTACTTGATTTATAAATATGTCCGAAACACCCGCCGCCAAAAAAGCCTTGGGCCAGCACTGGCTGTTTGACCGTCCGGCCTTAGAAGCTATGGTTGAAGCGGCCGGAATTACGGGCGGCGATACTGTGCTGGAAATTGGCGCCGGCTTTGGCACGCTGACAAACATTTTGGTTAAAAAGGCTGCAAAAGTTATTGCCGTTGAGTTCGATACGGCCCTGGCCCAAAAATTAAAGCAGCAAGTTACAGCTAATAATTTACAAATTGTAGAAGGCGACATCTTAAAGTTCGACTTCAGCCAGCTGCCGAACGATTATAAAATCGCCGCCAACATCCCGTACTACCTAACCAGCCATTTGCTGAGGATTATCGGCGAAACGCCCAACCAGCCGTCGCGGGCCGCTTTGCTGGTCCAAAAGGAAGTAGCGGAGCGGGTAGCCGCATCACCGGGGGGTATGAGCTTATTAAGCGTCAGCGTCCAATTTTATTATGAGTGCGCGTTAGGGCAGGTGGTGCCAGCCGAGCTGTTTACGCCGATGCCAAAAGTAGACTCCCAAATATTAATATTGGAGCGGCACGCCGAACCACCTTTTACGGTTGATACTAAAAAGTTTTTCCGGCTGGTTAAAGCCGGGTTTGCCGGCCGGCGCAAAATGCTGCGCGGCAGCATCAGCGCCGGTTTGCACCTGGGCAAGGCCGAAGCCGAAGCATTGCTAAAGCAGGCCGGCATAGACCCCAGCTTGCGGGCCCAGGCTCTGTCGCTGCAAGACTGGTACCGCTTGTACCAGTCAGTTATGGGATAGCTCTATCTTAAGCAATTTCATGGTATATTAAAAAGCACAAGTGAAATGCTTATTTAAGACGATTATGAAAGGGTAATAATGATTGCTAACAGCAAACGTTTACTGGCTTCTGGCTTGGCAGTGGTATTTGTAGCGGCGCTGGGCGTTTCGACTCCAGTGTTGGCCGAAGGCGGCAGCTCCGGCTCCGGCAGCAATTCCGGCTCCAGTGACAGTTCGTCAACCACAACCTCTACCGAAACACAAAACGAAACCGAAAACCAAACAACCGAAAAACAACATGTAGAAGACCGGGTTAACGGTATTAAGACCGAAGCCCACCAGGAAATTGAAGCAGCTCGTACCAACCTTAAGGACCAGGGCAAAGAAAAGCGCATGAAGAGCTGCGAAGCCCGCAAAGCCAACCTGACCAAGCGCATGAATAATGCCGTGGCCCAGGCCACCAAGCACAAAGCGGTATTCGATAAAATATTCGCCAAGGCCCAAAGCTTGCACGACACCCAAAAACTGAACGCCGACAATTACGACGCCTTGGTAGCCGCCGCTAAAACGGCCCAAACCAATGCCCAAACTAATATAGACACCCTTAAAGCCCTCGATATTAACATCGACTGTACCAGCAATAACGTGGCCGACAATGTCGCCGCTTTCCGCACAGCCGTGGGCAATACCCGCGATTCGCTTAAAGCCTACCGCAAATCTATCGTAGACATCTTGAACGCCTTAAATGCCGCCAACAAGACCACCAACGACAGCAACACTGACGATTCATCAACTAATAGTTCCACTAATTAAAGGAGGCCAGTAATATGAAAACGAATTTCAAATCACAGCGCGGCTTCGGCCACGTCGGCCTGGTGGTATTAGTAATAGCCTTAGTAGCCATCGGCTTAGTTGGCTACCGGGTAATGAACAACGAAAAGAGTAAACTGGATGCCGGGGTAAATAACTCTACAGTAAAAACCAGCAACACCAAGTTGAGCTCCAAGAGCGATATACCGGCTGCCACCCAAACGCTAAATAACGAGCAGGTAGACCAAGACCTTGACCCCGGCCAGTTAAACAGCGACGTTAACTCGCTGTTGTAGCCTCCCCTGCTCCGCCGATAAATGCTTGAGTTGTTAAGTATTGTGCTATAATTGGTTTATGCCGAGCAAAACTCCGAGGGAAGCATTGCCATACGCCCTGCACCGATTGGCGTTTATTTTACAACGACAATCAGATGAACTTTTGCAATCCACCTTGGGTCTAGGCTATTCGCAATTCAAGCTGATGATCGGTTTAGAGAAACATCCCGATTGCGAACAGCGCGTACTGGCCCACTTTTTAGGCCAAACCGAAGCAAGCGTTAGCCGCCAGATGAAAGTTATGCTTGATATGGGCTTAATAGAAATTGTGCGGGATAAAAAAGACAACCGCCGCCACCACGTACTGCTAACTGATAAGGGTAAAACCATGTTGCATTCCGGATTTAAACACCTAAATTCGGCTCACCAGCAAGCCTTAAAGCAAATGGACGACGGCGAAGTCGAAGCGTTTCTGGCTTTCACCAACCGCATGCTGCATGCCGTTGGCGCGCACGATCATTAGCACTACCATTATAAGCAAAATAGTGTTATAATATTACTTAGCAACTTAACAATTCTAATGTGTTAAATCCTTAATTGTCAGTTACCCAAAAGCATTAATGCGGATGAAGCGCTAGGAGGCGCCGCGGAGCGGTTAATGTTTTTGGGGGGCTGACTAATTTGACGGTTGGACCTTAACATCTCCGCATGGCAGGTCGGTTTGCACTACACGTTAGCTGGTGCACAGGCTTTAATTGCCAAAACCAAAGTTAGCGACTTTGTTGCTAGCGTGAACTCTGTTCTCGCCGGGCGCCAAGCCGCAGCTGTAGCTTAATTATTTAAGCTGCCATCAGCACGCTGACGCCAAATAGGCTTTCGCTGGTGCCATATTTATTTGGTTGCCCCGTACTGGAACGGTCCGTTCTAGTCGGATAAGACTTTAGGACTGCGCTGGACTTGCTTTTGACCGTTCACCGTTTGTTCGGCAAAGAAACACCTAAACGGTATAAACCTGTAGGCATCGGAGAAGTTACCAAGCGGACGCGGGCTCAAACTCGCCAGCTCCACCAAAAAAAGACGAACGAGAGTTCGTCTTTTTTTGGTGCTCTGAGCGAGCCCGCTGACAAGCGGGCGAGTCGAAGGGCACCTACTGTCAGCGCAAAGCAAGCGAGTCGAAGGGCACGAACTGTTACTGAGGAAAAGTTTGACCGATTAACTCGGTCGCGGTCGTTCCGGGATTAGCGGCCGCAGCCGGTGGATTGGATTTTTTCACCTGCACTACCCTGCTAGCCGCGGTATATGCATTATTCAAATCTTTTATTTGGCTTCGTTCGGCGTAAAACGGCAAAGCAAACACAGCCAGCGCGCCGGCTATAACCGCCGACCTCAAAATATTGCTTTTGTTGACTTTGCTCATAGCCAGTTCCAATCTCTTTCGATGCTGTCCAAACTTGCGTCCTTATTATTGGCGTGGGTCACGATTATCATATTCAGCCCGCCATCAAATTTATGGTAAACGTAGCTGGCAACCGTAACCGTCCCATCTTTGGTTAAGAACTTTACCGTATAAGCCGGGCTATTGGCAAATGTACCGGCCTGGCTGCTGGTTATTTGGCTGCCGGGTATCAAATTAACGGTGTTGGCGGCATCGGCTTCGGCCTTTTGTTTTAAATTAGCCGCCGATAAGTCCTGGATGGTTAATGCTTTAACAACGTATTGTTCTTGGTCATCGGCGCTCACGGCGTTAAACGAACAACTTTCGGAGCTTTGGTTAATTTTAAGGCTGGCATCTAGCTTAACTTCATAACATGGCGAAAATACCGTTTGGGTGCCGGCTTGGTTGCTGGCTTGCGATTGGTAGCGGATGCTATAAGCAGTTAGACCTGCGGATAAAACGATAACTATGCTGCCCATAACTATGCCGGTGACCGCCAATTTTCGGTGCATGGTTTTTTTGGCGGTGGCGCCCAGGGCAATGGCCGCAGTGCCCATAATAAAACCAAGTAATGGTATTAAGCTGCCGACTAAACCAAGCGTGCCAATAATTAATGAGGCAATGGCTTTGCCATTAGTTGGGACAGCAGGTAAGGTGTCGGCGTCAGCCGACCCGTTTAGCGGCGGGGCCGGGGCAGTAGGCGGCTGGTCTTCGGGATGCACCAATTGCGGCTGGTGGGCCGGCGCGGCATGCCCGGTTTGGCCGCCCGGCGTATCGGGAGCCTGGCTTACTTGCAGGCCGCAGTTACCGCAAAAAGCGGCACCGGGCTCCAACGGTTGGTGGCAATTCGGACAGTTCACTTAGCAAAATTATAGATGGCGGCCGCAATAAGTGCAAAAAGCCTTATGCTTTAAATTGGGCCGCCCGCAGTGCGGGCAAAAATTATCGTTGGCCTTGACCCTCTCTGCGACTTTGTCCAAGTCGTTGGCCTCCATGTAATACAAGAATAAACCCAGGCTAAACAATAAGGTAATCATTAATGAGGCCATCAGCAACAAAGGTATTTGCGAATACAGCCCATAGTCATAAATTCCATGCAACGCCATAACAGCCGGCGGGGCCAGCCAGAACTTAGTTTTATGGCGCGGATTTATCTTCATGCTTACCAGGTAATAACCTAAAATGCCGGTGCCGGCGGCATGGAAAAACGGTGTTAGCACCAACCGCGAAATACCGGCCGAGGCGCCGTACTCTAGGGTGTATGCGATATTTTCCAGTAAACCAAATGTCAGGCCGCAAATGGCAAAAATTACGATACCGTCTATATGCTCGTTAAAGTATGGCTTTTTATAAATCCAGGCGGCCAGCGGGCCGAATTTGCAGGCTTCTTCTATTACGCCCACCACCAGGAAAAATAGTAATCCCCAGCCCAGTTGGATATTATGGACGTTTTCGGTATCAAATCCGTCCGGCAACAGCCTGAATTCCAAAAATAAGGCAGCGGCAATGCCCAACAGGCCAAAACCGGCGGCCGCCCATAGTGCTTTAGCCGGCATTTTACGGCCGTGGTCGTGGGTCAGTAAATACCAAACCAGCAGGCCGGTCATTACCAAAAACGCTATAATAATTATGAGCATAAAAGCTATCTTTTTTATTTGAAAATTTCTGACTTAACTTTAGCATAAGCCAACTTTTTAGTGCATACTTAATTACCATGAAAGATTGGATTTATACCCTTAGGACACTGGCGTTTATCGGAGTTATCGGCTTCGGT
This sequence comes from uncultured Candidatus Saccharibacteria bacterium, assembly GCA_964460855.1. Taxonomy (GTDB): domain Bacteria; phylum Patescibacteriota; class Saccharimonadia; order Saccharimonadales; family UBA10212; genus CAYWQH01. Next base: position 51,147 of record CAYWQH010000005.1, on the reverse strand, counting down.
ATTTACGGCGGTATTTTATTGTGGCAGCAGCACCATCCCAAGCCGGCTGCCGACCAAACTTCGCAAACTTCCTCGGACGATAGCGGCTCGGGCGCGGGCATTCCGCTCAATGACCCGAACAATTCATTAATGCAAGGCAGCACCCAAAGTTCGGGCCTGCAAGGCTTGAGCGGCACCTCAAGTCCGGTCCAGCCGGCCGGCTCGGCAGCTAATAGCTCGGGCAACCCGCAAAGCGGCGAAGCTCTCGGTAATATCCAACAATAATTTAAGGAGATTAATATGGCCAAAGTAACTATTTATTCGACCTCAACCTGCCCTTACTGCCACATGGAAAAAAACTATTTACAAAGCAAAGGCGTTGAATTCGAAGACGTCAACCTCGACCAAAATCCCGAACGGGCCGCCGAATCGGTGCACATTTGCAATTCTTTGGGCGTGCCCTGTACCCACATCGTTAAAGACGACGGCGGCGAAGAGCGGATATTAGGTTTCGATAAAGCTAAGCTAGACGCCGCTTTGGGCCTGGCCTGATTGCCCGTTTACCGGTTCGATAGTAAATTTGTAGCCGCCAATTACCAACCTTCTATCTTTAAAGCGGTTGAAGAATTCAATGTAGCGCGGGTTTATATCCGATAATTCAGTTGCGTCAAAATACAGTGGCTGCTCTTCGATTACTGCGTCTTGGTAGGTAACGTACGATTCAAGCCCGGCGTCGGGGTAAACCCTAAACAAAAAGTCGCATTCCCTAAAAAAAGAAGCTGTTTTAGCTTCGCGCATTTGACGCTCAGCGGATTTTAATGATTCTAAAGCATCCCCGTAATGAGCTGCCGCGGCGGTTATTTCGGCGCATAAAGCCTGGGCGCTTGATCCTTGTTGGGCTGATTTATCACTTTGTTTTTGAACTGCCATAATTCCTCCAATTAATTTATTTTGAAGGGGAGTTTTGCTAAAATCAAGCGCCAGCTTTTTTAGTTTTTGGCCGCTGGCGCAAATTATCTGTCAAATGCAGCAGCCAGCCAAGCAAAACAAACAACCCTAAGTAAAGAGACGTTGCCAGCCAAGCGGGTACATGGCCGTATAAAAAGTCGTAGCGCGACAATATCGGCCAATGGAATAAATAAATCTCATAAGACAACACTCCAAATAGCAGCAGCAGCCGGAATTCGAAGCGTTTGAAACTGACAAACGCGATGGCCGCCAGCATAGTCAGCAAGCTTATAAACTGTTCTTTCCGGGGCGTATCGCCTACGCCGGAATTAATCGCCAGGTAAGCCAGGGCGGCTAGCGACAAGCCGGCAGCCACCGAGCGGTCGTACTTAAACCTGGTGCGGGCCCGCCAGGCCGTAAGCGACGGCATGATCTTTTCGTTTTTTAAATGCGCGAATTTAAATGGCAGCCAGGCGGCCATCATTCCCAGCGGAAATGCCACGTAATGTACGCCGTATAGATTGTTTACGCCGTGCAGCCGCACCGGGTCCAGCCGGACAACCCAGTAAACAGCCAGCAGCAAAAAAGCCGCCGACATCCAGGCGTGGCGGCGCAAAAATACTACCGGAAAAGCCAGGTAATAAAACAAAATCAGCGTAAAGTACCACAGCACCGAATCAACATCATTATATAAATCGGCCGTCGGAAAGTAGCCGGCAAACGAGCGGGCCATATAACTCACACTGTATGTCCGGTGCAGTACCAGCCAATCTATCAAAAACAGGCACGCCAGTGTAATCCAAAGTGGGATATACAGCTTGCCCAGCCGGCGCTTGTAAAAGCCAATGATGCCCAGCGGTTTATTCAGCGCTGATAAAGTCAGTCCAAAGCCCGACAAAAATAAGAAGATGTTTACCCCAACGCCAGCCATGGTCGAAAGCGGCCACAAAAACCGCTGGCCGTCCACCAAAAAATAGCCGATGTGGCCGAACACCACCATTAATATGGCCAGGCCTTTAAGTTCGTTAGTGACCGGGATGTTAAGCCAGGAGTCTTCTTTTTTACGGCGGACCGAAAGTAGCAGGGCCGCGCTAAGGAGCGCAATCAGGACGTATGTTTGGAAAGGCGCATTGTTTATGGACATCATCAATTATAATTCTAGCCCACCAGGCATACCCAAAAGAAGAGGGATGGAACGCGTCGCGGGCATAATGCGGCCCGGTGTTGGTAGCCAGCGGCCAGGTTGGCGTATATAAATCTACAACCGGCACGTTATATTCAGCGGCTACGCTGCGGATTTCGCGGTTGAGCACGTGGGTGCGGTATTGGTAGTAATAATTGTACGGTGGCAATATTAGCGTGTCGGCACCGGTGTAAGGCAGCGTCATCACCACAACCCGGGCGTTGGTTTCGGTAGTCAGGCGTTTTAATATTAGGGCGTAATTTTTATGGAACTCGGCGGCCGAAGGCTGCAAGCTGTGAACGTCGTTATTGCCAATTAATACTGTTACGATATCGGGCCGTTGTTTAATAGCGTTATCTAAATGGCGCTTGATTAAATCCGAGGTTTTATAGCCCGGCGTGGCCAGCGGCCTGAGCTCTACCTGGCGGCCGGAACTGCCGGCGTACCAGCGGGCTAAAATGTAGGGGTAAGACTGGTCGTAACTTTCGGCGCCGACGCCGGCCGTCAGGCTGTCGCCCAAGGCTACGTACTTTACTGTTGGCCCGCTGCTATCACCAATTAAATAAGTGTGTTGCAGCTGGGGCCACACCAGCCTGGCGGTGTACAAACGGTGGTAAAAATGCACGTTAGCCCAGTTTAAATATATGGCCAGCGCGCCCACCAAAAGCAAAAGGTAAACTGCCCGCCGGTATAGCGGCCGCCAATGCTTAAACTGGGTATGCAGGCGGCCGAATATGCCGCCCTTGGTTTTACGCTTATGCTTGGTCATTGAAAGAATAATAACACTGATTCATACTGGTATGTTATGCGACGAATGCAACTGGTTTTAATGTTTATGGCGGCTGTCGTTTTGGCAGGCTGCTTTATCTGGCAAATTACCCAAAACGACAGCAAAGTTCCCGAAGCTCCGGACCACGGGGTACTTATTCCGCTTACCGACAACGGGCCGGACCAGCTTCAAAACGGCATGAGCGACGAAAGTATGAACCAAATTGGAGGCGGAGACAGTTTCCAGTCTACCGCCCCGGTATCAAATAATTCGTCCGGCGACCAGTCGGTTGCCCAACCTTCTTATTAATAATTAAGGTTTTTTGCGAAGCTGCAAGCGCAGGTTGGCTAAATAGTGTTTGGGGTTTATGCCGGGGTGGGTTTTTAAATACATCATGTGGCAATCAACAAAAGAAATCCGGTTGCCCGGCCATTTTTGGGTATTTGCCCGGTAGGCTGATTCGGTTATTAGTGCGGGGTCGTGCTCCATGCCTCTAAGTGCTGACATAATTTCTTCGTCACTCATAAACATAGGCGCCGCTACCTCCCATTTCTTACATAACCATTATCGTATATATCGCCGCGTTGCGCCAGAGCAGTTGAAATAATTACACTGGCCGCGATTTTCTTTATAATACGGCTTATGCTTGGGAACAATTCCGGTGGATAAAGCCAAATCGTCCGGTTTGCGCCAATGGTTAGAAGCGCTTTATAGCTTGCCATTTAACCTGGTAGCCGGTAATTGGTCGCATACCCTAACGGACCGCGACTACAAGCGGCTGCGCTTTTTATGTTTTGCCTCGTCGATTGGCTTTTTATATACGGTCGGGCTTAGCTTTAGCGACTACGGCCTCCACGACCCGGCCGATTTCAGCCTGGACATTATTTTAATGGCGGCCATCGCCGGCCACTTTGTTTTAACCCGTTTTACGGGTTGGTACCGTCTGTTTTACTGGAGTACGATTATCGTTTTAACGGCGGTAATTTTCGCCAATTATTTTACGCCTACAGCCACACGTACCATTTATTTACAGCCAATGATCCTTATTTTTGCTTACTTTTTGCTGGGTAAAAACATTGGCGTAATTTGGACATTTTTACTTTTGTTTTTAAACGCCGTGAGTTTCGTTATTGGCAATAGCGGCGAACTAAGGCTGTATGTCGACGCCCATAACCTGGCATATGTTTCGTTGGCCGTCGTGCTAAGCTCGGCCTTTTTATATATCTACGAAGTCGCCAACGACGCCAACGAGCGGCGGGTCGCCGAACGCGATGCCCGTATTAAGCGGGTAAACGACGAGCTAAACGAGCAACTGACGGAGCGTTACAAACTGGAAATCGAGCTCAAGAAATCGTTGCAAGCCACCAATGTAAAAAACCAGCAGTTAGAAGTTGCCCAAGATAAACTGACCAAAGCTTTAAACATGTCTAACCGATTGTCGGAGGAATTGCGCCTGGAAAAAGAAGGCGTCGAACACCAAGTTGAGTTACGTACCAAGGAGCTTCGCGAAGAACAAGCCCGCCTGAACGCCTCGATCGCTACTTTGGAACTAGGGTTTTTAATGACCCTGCACGACGGCACTGTAATAACTTACAACCCGGCGCTGCTGCGCATTTGCGGCTTAAGCGAAGACCTTAGCGAGTCGACGGTGCTGGAGGCCCTAAGCCAAAAATTTGGCGACAATTACGATTTGAAACAATCCATCGAAAATTGTTTGCGCAGCCGTAAATCATTCGAAGCCAGCGACTTGCCGATCGGCGATAAATTCGTCCGCATTTTAGGCGCGGCAATCAGGCTAAGCGGAGCCGAAGGTGCGATTGGCACTGTGCTGCTATTTGAAGACATGACCAAAGCTAAAATGTTGGAGCGGATCGAAGACGAGTTCGTGGCCATCGCCAGCCACGAACTGCGCACGCCGTTAACCATCATCCAAGGCTACATCAGCAATATCAAAGAAATTTACCCCGACAAAGCCGTAGATAAAGACATCCGCCATTTGCTGGAAAACATCAACGATTCAACCGAACGGATGGTAATTATCGTAAACCAGTTCTTAACCATGACCCGCCTCGAACAGCGCAAAACTTTGTTCCAACTGGAGGCCGTCGATATCCATGTTGCCGTTAATGATGCCGTCAGCCACATGCGCCAGCTGGCCGAACAAAAAGGCTTAAAAATTTGGATTAATTTGCCGGTTGATCCCCCGCCGGTTAAAGCCGATGCCAGCCGCTTGCAAGAAGTGCTAGTCAATTTAATTAGTAACGGCATTAAATTTACCGAAGAAGGCCAGATAGAAATTACCGCCCAGCGCAGCGGCAAAAGGCTAGCTATTAGCGTAGCCGATACCGGCAAAGGCATTAGCGCTAAAAACCAGGCTCTTCTTTTCCATAAATTCCAGCAAGCTACCGATAATATCTATACCCGCGAAGACGGCCGCAGTACCGGGCTGGGGCTATATATCAGTAAACTGCTGGTCGAACAGATGGGCGGCAGCATAAAACTGGAGCGCTCAGCCCCGGGCAAAGGCACGACCTTTACGTTTTGGCTTCAAGTAGCTTAAGCCAGCCAAGTGTGGAATAATAACAATATGCCACCACAAGACACACCTTCCAATCCTGTCGCCTCTTCGCCAATACGAAAGATTTTGCTGGTAGAAGACGACCTGATGATCCAGGAACTCTACGCTACTATATTCCGCTTCCATAAGTACGAAATAGACTTGGCGGTCGACGGCGTCGAAGGCCTCGAAAAATGCCGCAGCTTTAAGCCGGACGTAGTGTTGCTGGACGTTATGATGCCGCGCAAAAACGGCATCGAAATGCTGCAAGACATGAAAAACGACCCCGACCTTAAAAATATCCCGGTAATTATGCTATCTAATTTAGCTGACGACGAAGACATTCAAAAATCCCTTAAACTCGGAGCGCTAAAGTACATTATCAAAAGCGATTACGTGCCGCGCCAAGTCGTGGACATTGTTGTAGAAACCGTCGCTAACCAGGGAAAGGTCGAAGGCCAGCAGCCCGCTAACGGTTAGGTATAATACCTAACATAAGGCGGAGAAATTATGGCCGATCAAGGCAATAAAAAGCAGCTTAATTTTAGTTTGGATGCCAGCAAAGTGCCGGTATTTTATATTGATACTTATTTAATCGGCAGCAACGAACACGTCGTTACGTTTAACTTTGCCCAGGCTATGCCCGGTACCGACCAGCAGAATATGGTTACGCGCGTGGCCATGACCAAGGCGCAGGCTAAAGAGTTTCTCAAAGACTTAAATGATCACATAGAGAAGTTTGAGGTTTAAGCCACGCACCGCCCGTCCTCAGTCCGGCCTAGCTGAGGCTTAAAAAATTGTCCACAGGCTGTAGCATAAGCATATTAGACAATTAAAGATATAAGAATGCAAGTTATCCACAAGTATAAACACTAGCTTTTATATAATATAATAATACGTTTGACAAGTCCGGTGGCTGGGCATAGACTGGTAAGTAATCACCGTGAGGTGGTTAGCGGCTCCTCCCGCAAGGGAGTAGCAGCGAACAAAGAAGGACCCGCAAGGGCCCTTTTTTGTTGGCGACACTTGCGGCCGGACGGTGCATGCGCCTTTCCTGTCGCCGCGCAACATAGCGGCGTATATAATGGAAGTATAAATCTGAGGAGGATGTTCTTGATGAGTCGGAATGGAATTATCGTAACCGGAATAATCGCTATCGTTTTAGTTGTCGCCGGAGTTTTAGCCTTAACTAAAAAAAGCAATAATTCCAGCAGCTCAACTACTCCAACAACTTCTACCAGCCAATCGACTACCCAAACCACGCCCGCTACTAACAGCACCCAAAGCGGAAGCAATACCGACCAAACGTCATCCGGCAGCACGATTACTTACGATGGCTCAAGCTTCAGCCCGTCCACGTTAACCGTAAAAGCCGGTACCACTATAACTATAAAAAATACTTCCGGGGAACTGAGTTTTAATTCTGACCCGCACCCAACTCATACCGATAATACCGAACTTAATGTTGGCATTGTTAGCTCCGGCCAAAGTAAAACCTTCACTGTAAACAACAAAGGCACCTGGGGCTACCACAACCACGAAGACCCGACGCAGCGGGGAACGATTATTGTCCAATAAAGCAACTGCCCGCCGCGGCGTAAATTTTGGCGGGTGGCTGGTTTTAGAGCGCTGGATAACGCCCAGTTTATTCCATGGTTTAAAAGCCATCGACGAATACTCATTTTGCCTGGAGCTGGGCAATAATTTGCTGCAGCGGATAAAACCGCACCGCGACACTTTTATCACAGCCGCCGATTTTACTTGGCTGGCCGGAGCCGGGGTCCAGGCCATCAGGTTGCCCATAGGTTACTGGGCGTTGGGCGGCGAAGAGCCCTATGCCGAATGCGCCGATTATATTGACTTTACATTTGACCAGGCCGCCAAACACGGCATGCAGGTAGTGCTGGACGTGCATGCCGCTCCCGGCTCGCAAAATGGCTGGGACCATAGCGGCAAAACCGGGCCCATCGAATGGCCGCAGCCTAAAAATATCGATAAAACACTGGCTTTTATAGAGCTGCTGGCCCAGCGTTACGGTTTACGGCCTAACTTGGCCGGCATCGAGCTTATTAACGAGCCGCACTGGACGGTCGAATTTTCGGTGCTAACTAATTTTTACGAAAAAGGTTATGCCGCCGTACGCAAGCATGCCCGGCCGGATGTCGAGGTAGTTATAAGCGATAGTTTCCGGCCATACGATTGGCACGCCGTGTTGAGTAAGGACCAATACGAAAATGTAGTTTTAGACACCCATATGTACCAGGTATTTTCGACTACCGATAAAGCCCTGGATTTAGCCGGCCATTTGCACAAGGCCCGCGACGAATGGACCCACCAGCTGGATAATATGGAAGCCACCAAACCGGTCATGGTAGGTGAGTGGAGCATAGCTTTGCCCGGCGACACTAAAGGCCTGGCCGAAGCCGGCGAGCATAATGCCATGCAAGAATACGGCCGGGCCCAGTTAGAAGCTTTCAGCCGGGCCCACAGTTGGTACTACTGGGCTTACCGCACCGAAACTATGCCGGCCTGGGGGCTGCGCGATTGCGTTGAACGCGGCTGGCTAGATATTAAATCGGCCTGATGAAAAAATTTGTTGGTTTGCTGGCTGCCGCATCAATCTTTGCCGTAGTGGTTGGACGGGCAGCTTCCGCCCAAAGTATTCTTAACTCCGGCGCTGCCGGCGCCGATATTTCCTGGCCTAATTGCCAAGCCCATATTCCCGATAAAATAGCTTTCGGCGTCGTTGGCGTTAATGGCGGCAAAGGCTACACGGCTAATAACTGCCTGGCCGCCGAAGCCGCCCATTTTAAAAACCTCTCACTCTACGTAAATACCGGTTACCCGGGCAACGACATTGCCCGCAAATACCGGTTTTGGCCCAAAAATTGCGGCGGAAATGACGGCAATTGCCTGGCTTATAATTACGGTTATAACGCCGGCAAATATGCCGCCGATTATGCCTTGGGCCAAGCGGTTTACGCGGCGGCCTGGTGGCTGGACGTCGAAACGGTCAATAGCTGGAGCGATAGTTTTGCTAACAACCAGCAAAGCCTGTCCGGTGAAATCGATGCTTTACGTGATTATGCAAAAGCCTATACGATTGGCATATACAGCACGCCCGAGCAATGGCGAAAAATCACCGGTGGCTGGCAAAACTATTTGCCTAACTGGGCGGCCACCGGCTCACCAAGCTTAGATACTGCCAAGGCATTTTGCCGGGACCACGACATTACCGGCGGCGGCACCTGGCTGACGCAATATATTGGGGCAACCGACCGCGACTACGCTTGCTAAACTCTTAGTTGCCGGTTCCCAGAAAAGAAAGTTATAATAATAGCAAATTAGGGCAGGAGGTGTCGCGTGCGTCGTTTATTATTGAGTGTCTCAGTGATAACGGTGGGGCTATTTTGTTTAGTAGTAGGGGCGGCCCACGCCCAGAGTATTAAATCCGGCAATTCGGCTAGTGTGGCAGCCGGCGAAAAAATCGACAGTTCACTATGGATGGCCGGCCATGACATCGACGTTGCCGGCGAAGTAAACGGCGATATTTACTGTGTCGGGCAAAATATAAATATCAGCGGTACGGTGCACGGAGACGTTATCTGCGCCGGCCAAACTATTAACATCAGCGGTACGGTTGACGGCGACATCCGGGTAGCCGGGCAAACTATTTCGCTTAACGGTTCGGTTAGCCATAACGTATCGGTCGCTGGGCAAAGCATTACCAGCGACGGTAAAAGTAAAGTGGATGGCGATTTAAGCCTGGCTGGCCGGGATATAACTTTAAATGGCAGCGTCGGCCGCGATTTACTGGCAGCCGGCAACACGCTGACTGTCCATAATTCAATTGGCCGTAATGTACGGGCCCGCATTCAAAACTTAACGCTCGGATCGAATGCCAAAGTTGGCGGCAACCTGGCGTATACCAGCAACAATGACGCCAGCATTTTGCCCGGCGCGGTAGTTGGCGGCCAAACCATTAAATCCGAGCCGCAGCAGCGCAGCGGCAATAATTTCGGGCTGTGGCATAGCGCCGCCTGGTTCGCGTTTTATCTGGCGCTGGCCATGCTGGTAATGGCCCTGGTATTGGTGGCGCTGTTTCCGAAAGTCATCCATGATACTACTAACGTAGCTATAACATCTTTTTGGCGGGCCTTTTTAACCGGCTTGCTGGCGGCCATAATAATGCCATTTTTACTGGTACTGTTGTTTATAACGGTAGTTGGAATTCCACTGGCATTGCTGCTGTTGTTTGGCTGGCTGGCCATCTCACTGCTAAGCGGAATCTTCAGCGCTTACTATTTAGGCCGCCGGCTATGGCACGGCCAGCATAACCCTATCTTGATCATGCTGGCTGGTTCGATATTGCTGATATTGCTGTATCTCATTCCGGTAGTTGATTTCTTTGCCTTTGTAGTCGCCTACTGGCTGGGTGTGGGCATGATATTAGTCAAGCTCCGCGAGCACATGCCGCACAAACATTACGATACGCGTAAATACGATGACCCCCGCCAGCTCAAACCCGTAAAATAGCTTTCAGCGCTAAACTTTCAAATCTCAGCAAATTTTCAATTTTCAATTTACAAATAATTTTCTGTAAAACAATTATCTAATTAACTAGTTTGGATATTCAACTATTGGTAATTGAATGAAAGTTGGAATTTTAAAATTGTAAAATTGGAAGCTTTTTGATCGCTGATAGTTGATCGTTGCAAGCTTTATTTAACGATCTTTATGTTGAATAGCGGGGTGCCAGTGACTCCCATGAGCCGCACCCACAATGGCAGGTACATTTCGCTGCCCCGGGCATTGGTGATGTCGCCCAAATCAATAACGTTTTGCCAGCCAAACCATTCTTTAAGGTGTTTGCTGACTGATTTTTTGGCGCCGTCGTCATCGCCGCAAATAATTAAGTGGTGGTCGCCGGCCGCTGCCGCCATAGGGTTGACCATCAAAGCCGCCGTAACCGTATTTAAAGCTTTTACCACCCGGGCGCGCGGCAGCAATTTTTGAACCTCTTCGCCTAAAGAACTGGTATTAACGATGCCCAGCGAAGGCGGCATGCCGTGGCTAAAATCAAGCGGGTTGGCTACATCGATTAGAATTTTATCGTCAATGCTTTCCGGGCCGGCCAGTTTTAGGGCGTCCAGGGAATGCATGCCATTGGTGGCATTAAATAATAATTCGCCGAATTCGGCAGTTTGTTTAAACGTACCTAACTGCACATCCGGGTTTTCGATGAGCCATTGCTCCAGCGTTTGGCCATCGCGGGTAGCCGACTTTTTGGAGGTTTGGACGTCGCGCCCGCCAATCATAACTTGCTTGCCTTCTTGGGCCAGTTTAGCGGCCAGCGTCCGGCCTACAATTCCCGTTCCTAGTACGCCTACCTTCATAAATCTACCTCCTTTTATTTAATTATAACTGTCCGGTTGTAGCGTAAGCACCTTGATTGACATAAAACATTAGTATGATATAGTAATTTGCAACATGGTCGCACTCCCCAGCAAGGGGAGTTTGCTACCGGTACTCCGCAAGTACCCCTCGAACAGAAGGAGAACCAGTGACGCAGGACGCGCATCAGCAGCTGGCTGACCTGCTCGATGCTGAGGACCCGCGAACCGGAAATTTCGCTCGCGAGGACTTCGTGTCGAGGCTGGAAGACCAGATCACCGCCACGCGGCGGGAGATCGACCAGTTCGCGATGTTCACCAAGACGGCCGCTGAGTCGCCGCACGTGCACGTCGTTACCGACGACATGCACCGCTACCCGCAGGCGTGCCGCGAGCTCGACGAGCTGCAGTCCATCAAGGACCAGTACGAAGACGGCGTGAACCCGTACTACCTGCTACTCGCGCTGTCGCAGCCCGAGACGCTCGTGCCCTTCACAGCTGCTCGCTGAACTGCCAACTGGCGGCGCGGTCATGGACGACCGCGCCGCTGGCAGCCCGGGTACTTGCGGAAATTAACTCAGACTTATACACAAAACACTAACGTTTTGTAACTTTACTATTGACCCGAGAGCCCCGCTGCGTTATAAAAAATACATGGCTTTTACGCGGGAAAAGATTGGAATTATCAATACTGTGCTCCTTAGGCGAGCACTTTAGTTGTAGTTCCGAAAAATATCGCCAAGCCAATCAAAAATTAGAAAAACAGAGAACCGGGCTACAACAGTCCGGTTTTCGTTTTCTGGCCAGTGGATTTAAATACAAATCTCTTGGCGGGGAAATGAAGAGATTTGAGTACCCGGTTCTGTCCGCAATAACGTGGACGGAGCACATTACAACTTGGGAGGAAGCCCTTGATGGTTTGTGACCAACAACAAGCCGTGACGCTAGGCGTCAAACTGGAAGACGCCGTCAAGCTCGGCAGGACCGATGCCGCTCGCGGCATCCGCCAAGAGCTCGAGCTGGTCTGCGACAACCAGGAGCTTTACCAGATCCTGGAGCAAGTCGCATACCATGTGCTCGACTACGGCCACGGCCACAAAGAGCACAGCGGAATCGAATACTTCAAGGCCGACAGGTTCGTGGAGTACGTCCGTGACCTGTTTGGCGACGTGCTCAATGTCAACGCCATCCTGGATGACATCGGCTGGCACGTCACGCCGGTGCACTGCCAGTAGCGGATGGGCAACGGGGCCGGGCGATTTAGCGATTGCCTGGCCCCCGCCCGAAAAACTTCCTCCCAAAACTCCAATAAGTTTATGAACCAAATAATCGAATCAATACAGTCTACCGAATCAGCCTTGCCGCAAACCCAGGACGAACGGCTTTTAACCCCTGAAGAATTACTTGAAGATGATGCCCGCAAACTGTTCGGGATTTTCGTTAAAGTAGAATTTATCCAGAAAATAGTTTCTCCGCGCGACGGCCATCAAGCACCAAATGAATATACGTATGTTGGCTCACCGTTAGTTTGGCTGAATATTGAAGACGGCTTAGCGCCGCATATGGAAATTGATGATTCGCCTTTAGGCGAAGCGCCAACTCAAATTATGCGCACCCATGATTCTTTAGGTGCCTTTGGACATAATGCGGTTAGTGGAGCGGTAGAAGTAGTTATTATTGATTCTTCAAGAGTTGTTAAAGCCGATTTAGCTGCCCATGCCAAAAGGTTAGCTAAAGCAATATAGGCTATAATGCCATTATGAAAATGCTTATCTGGATAGGCATAACCGTTGGCGGCTTAGTTGGCGCCTATATTCCAGTGCTATGGGGCGACCATAACTTTTTGGGCGCGGCCAGTATCTTATTTTCGGCCGTCGGCAGTTTAGCTGGTTTATGGCTCGGATATAAAATTGGCAAATCCGTTGAAGGCTGAGGAGCCCCAAACGGAGCTGCCTTGCCACGGCAAACTAGTATTTGATACCCGGCGCCAGGCCGATGCGGCAGCCACAACCTTGCTCTACCAAAAAGGCACGAAGCTCAAAGCATACCTGTGTAAATATTGCGGGCTGTGGCACTTGTCATCAGCATAAGCTTTAAAGTCCTTGACGATAGGTGCCGGCCGACCTTACAGTAGAGCTAGCATAAAGAAATAACCGAGGGTTTATGTTACTGCTAAAAAGCAAAAGCTATAAGGCTTTAAGCGCCCAAAATATAGACCCGGCTTTAAAGTATATAGACGCGTATTGGCCTAAGCTCACGCGCTACCACCCCAAAGACGACCATACTTTAGTCGGGCTGCCGCATAAATATCTTGTGCCCGGCTATAACGAAACAGCGCCGTTTGGTTTTAACGAACAGTATTACTGGGACACCTATTTTATTATCCAGGGCTTGCTGGACCAGGAGCATAAAGAGCTGGTTGCCGGAATGCTCGATAATTTGTGCGCCATGCTCGAGCGCTTCCATGTAATTCCTAACGCCAGCCGCACATACTTTACCGGCCGTTCCCAGCCGCCGTTTTTAACCAGCTTTATTTTTGACGTTTACGACTTGGGCGGTTTTAGCAATAAATGGCTGGCCAAGCGGATCGAATTGGCTAAACAAGAATATGAGCATGTTTGGATGTTCGACCAACACCCTAACTGGAGGCGGGTTTATAAGGGACTGAGCCGCTATTACGATATAAATATGCTTCATAATTTAGCCGAGGCCGAAAGCGGCTGGGACATGACCAACCGGTTTGGCCGTAAATGCCTCGACTTTTTACCGGTTGATTTAAACGCGCTGCTTTACAAATACGAAATGGATTTTGCCAAAGCTGCCGAAATTTTAGGCAATGACGCCGAGGCCCTTAAGTGGCACAAGGTAGCAAAAAAACGCCGCGAAAACATGTACGAATTAATGTGGGACAAGCTCCGTGGCTTTTATTACGACTACAATTACAAAAAGCAGCGTTTGGGGCGGGTTTCTTCGGTGGCTGGCTATTATACAATGTGGGCCGGCCTGGCTACGCCGCAGCAAGCCCAGCGGATGGCCAAGCAATTAAAGCGTTTCGAACATAGCGGCGGCTTATCAACTACCGAAAACAGCATTATGAGCAGCTGGCCGTCATCCATACCAATCCAATGGGCTTATCCTAATGGCTGGGCGCCGCTGCAGTTTATGGTGGTCGAAGGGCTCAAAAAGTACGGCTACGAAAGCGACGCCCGCCGTATCGCCCAAAAGTGGCTGGCCACCAACCTGGACTGGTTTAATAAGCACCACGAATTTATCGAAAAGTATAATGTCGTCCATCCTAAGAAAGAACCGGTAGAAGGTGTATACCCCAACCAAACCGGTTTCGGTTGGACCAATGCAATATTTGTACGTTTTGCAAAGGATTGGCTTTAAAGCTTTCAACGATCAACTGTCAGCGTTCAGCAAGCAATCAGCTTTCATTTATCATCTATCATCGCTCATTTATTTTTCATTTTGCATTTACTCAAATATCAAATGACAAATGTTAAATAAATTGTGCAATAGTGAAGTGATAAATGATAATTGAAAATTTGTTGAGATATTAAAGTTGAGAGCTGAAAGTTTACCAAGACTCGAACTAACAGATTTGATAAGATATAACGGATGAGTAATTTCTATATCTGTACGGCTATTCCTTATGTCAACAGCGAGCCGCATGTTGGCAACTCCATTGATTTGATCGTGGCCGACGTCATTGCCCGCTACCAGCGCCAGCAAGGCTCTCCGGTTATTTTCCAGGCCGGAACAGACGAGCACGGCGGCAAAATCGCCGAAAAAGCCAAAGAGCAGGACCTGACTCCCCAACAATTCGTCGACAAAATGGTTAAAAGTTTCGAAAAGCTTTTAGAAGATTTAAATATTTCGGCCGACCGCTTTGTCCGTACTACCGACAAGCAGCACATTAAGCGCTCCCAACAAGTTTGGCAAAACCTCAAAAAAGATATTTACAAAGGCACTTACGTGGGCTGGTACTGCACCGGCTGCGAAGAGTTTTACCCGGAAACGACCGTTAAGGCCAATAATGGTGTCTGCCCACTGCACAACCGCAAGTACGAAAAACTCGAAGAAGAAAACTACTTTTTCGCCCTAAGCAAATACACCGACCAAATCAAGCATGCCATCGAAAGCGGCAAGTACCGCGTGGTACCCAAAACCCGGCGCAACGAAATAATGTCGGTGATTAATTCGGGGCTGGAAGACATCAGCATCAGCCGCCCGAAAACCAAAATCAGCTGGGGAATCCCGGTACCCGGCGATGCCGACCAGGTCATGTATGTCTGGTTCGAAGCGCTGCTTAACTACATTACGGTTTTAGGCTACCCCGAAACCCACGAATTCCAGATGTTCTGGCCGGCCAACGTGCAGGTTATCGGCAAAGATATTTTGCGTTTCCACGCCGCTATTTGGCCCGGCATTTTGCTTGGCCTTGGTTTGCAATTACCAAAACTGCTTTACGTTCACGGCCACATAATGCTAAACGGTAAAAAGCTTAGCAAATCCCAAGGCAATTACGTTACGCCGGCCGAAATCCTGCAAAAATACAATTCCGATGTTTACCGCTATTTCTTCCTGCGCCATATACCATCTTACGAAGACGGCGATTTTAACTGGGACCGTATCGAAGCTGCTTATAACAACGAACTGGCCGACCAATTAGGCAATGCCGTTAGCCGCACGGTGGCTATGATCCAGAAATACCAGGACGGGCTAATCGGCGACGTGCCGGCGCCCAACCACGACCTGGCCCAGTTCCAGCAAGCAATCGCCGATTGCCGGTTCGACCGGGCCCTGGACGAAGCTTGGGAGCAGGTTAAGGGCTTAAACCAATATATCGACGAAGAAAAGCCATGGGAATTGGCCAAAAGCGACCCCGACCACCTAAAAGAAGTTTTAGCCTACATGGTCGGCTGTTTGTTGGAAATTAGCGACATGCTGCACCCCTTTATGCCGGTTACCGCTCAAGAAATCCGCGCCGTATTTGGCGACGGCTTTATCCGCCCCTTAAAAGGCCCGCTTTTTCCTAAAGCAAATATTCACCCCGAAGCAGCCGCACCCGCCAGTAAATAACATGCAGCTGGCCGATACCCACGCCCATATACATTTTGCCGACTACGGCCTGGATCCCGACCAGGTTTTAATAGATGCTTCAGAGGCTGGAGTTACAAAAGTAATATGTGTCGGCTGCAGCTTGGCAGATAGCCAGCGGGCTGTTGACTTTGTTAATAACAGGCCCGGAACCTGGGCCGCGGTGGGCGCCCACCCGCACGACGGCGCCGATTATTTAACGGATAAGAATGCTGATACAAAGCTTGCGGACTTATTAAAACAGCCCAAAGTCGTAGCCGTTGGCGAAATTGGCCTCGACTATCATTACGATAACACCGACCGCGATGCCCAAAAGCAGGCGTTTCGGCGGCAGTTGGAAATCGGCCTGGAGTCCGGCCTGCCATTTATTTTCCATGTGCGCGAAGCTTTCGACGATTTCTGGGAAATTTTCGATAGTTACAAAGGTTCCAGAATTACAGGGGTAGTACACAGTTTTTCGGCCCACCGGAAAGAACTCGGCCAAATTCTCGAAAGGGATCTTTACGTTGGGTTAAACGGGATTATGACTTTTACTAAAGACGAAGAGCAATTAGACGCCGCTAAAGCCGTGCCGGCCAATAAACTACTCCTTGAAACAGACGCGCCCTTCTTGACGCCTATACCCTATCGTGGTAAGATATGCGAGTCCAAGCATGTTGTGAGCACGGCGGAATTTTTAGCTAATCTTCGCATGACCACTCTTGAAGCCCTGGCTTCCGACACGTCCCGCAACGCTTCAGACCTGTTTTCGCTCGCGTAGGTAAGTTGTACCGGGCCTTTTGCATGCTATGAGCTTTATACCAAACTTTAAAATTGGGCGCGAAGCGCCGCCGGCTCCAGTACAAGCGGAGAATTTTTATTCTGTAATGAAGCCGGAATTATTTGATACGATTAGCGGCCGTAGCCGCGAAGGCTACTCCGGTTGGACAAATGCGAAAGCTGTCCCACCTCCTATGAATAAAAAATCATTGGAAAATTGGTCCAAAAACGATTTGGAAGTGCCGCAAATTGACCAAAACGCGCCATTAGTTGTGGACCGTAACCAAATATATCTGGACCACAAAGATAATAACCCCAGCCAAGACGCTTATCTTGAAGCATTAAATAAAGTAGAAGATGTCCAGCAAGCCGGCGAAGAGCGCGACCGGCAAATCGAAGAAGCCCGCCAGAAGGTGGAGCAGGCCAGCCTGAATAAAACCTTGCCCGCCGAACTTTACCGGGCCGAGCCGCCGGTTGACGCCGACCAGACATCTAAACGAATAATGTCCGAATTCGAAGATATTGCACCAAACCATAACCTTAACCGACAATCGTTTAATTATGCTGGCTATAAGAGGCATTTAGAGGAACTAAATTCCAAGCAGCCTCGACTGGTTTTAGGCGAACTGGAAAAAGACGACGATACCGGGGTTTTCCGCCATGATTCATAATATTTTTACCCGCAATGCCGGCCGACAGGCAATAAACAGCCGCCAAGCCGGCTTTTACCGGGCGATGATCCGCCGCGAAGCCCAATTGGGCGGCCAGCTATTCGGCCCCGTGCCGGCCGGCCACCGCCGCGAATTCTTTTGCCTCGACCGCCACACTTGGGTTTGGCACGAAGAATGGAAAGACCAAAACGGCAAGGCGCAGTATGTTACCACCCGTTACGACGTCCGGCCCAGCGGCATCCTCAAAGAACAAGATGGCTATGGCTACCAGCAGATCAGCAAAGAAGAATATGACCGCTTTCAGCGTGCGGTAGACTTGTATAAAACGCACGTGCTGGACAAGCTCTACGCCATACCGGCGCAGTGAAAAAGATTTACTTAGACTACGCGGCGGCGACGCCTCTTGATGACGAAGTTTTAGCGGCCATGCAGCCGTATTTTAGCCGTGAGTTTTATAACCCATCGGCCATTTATTTGCCGGCTAAAAAAGTTCATCTCGAGCTGGAAAAGTACCGCTCCCAAGTGGCCCAAACGCTGGGCGCCCGGGCCCCGGAAATTATTTTTACGGCCGGCGGCAGCGAAGCTAATAACCTGGCTATCAAAGGGGTTATGGAACAATATCCAGATGCAAAAGTGCTGGTTAGCGCCATCGACCATGAATCAATAATTGTACCGGCAGCGCGGTACAAGCACCATCTGGTAGAAGTTAATTCCAAGGGGCAGGTCGTTTTAGACAAACTGGCTAAGCAGCTAACTGACGATGTGGTACTTGTAAGTATCGGCCTGGTAAATAACGAAGTCGGCACAGTTCAACCTATGAGCAAAATCGCCCGCCTAATTGATGCTGTTCGGCAGGATCGCCTTGAGCGGGGCGTAAAGCTGCCGGTTTGGCTGCACACCGACGCTGCCCAGGCCGCCAATTATTTTAACCTCCAGGTTGCCAGTTTGGGCGTCGATTTAATGAGTTTAAATGGCAGTAAAATTTATGGCCCAAAGCAATCCGGCGCGCTATATGTAAAAACCGGTATTAGCTTGCTGCCTTTGATAGACGGCGGCGGGCAAGAATGGGGCGTGCGCAGCGGCACCGAAAACGTGGCGGCGGTAGCAGGTTTTGCCACGGCTTTAGTCAAAACCCAGGCTTTGCGGCCGGCCGAAACCTCCCGGCTGGCCAAACTTCAGTCACAATTTTTTGACGGGGTATTGCAAATCACGCCGGCAGCTAAAATTAACGGGCCGCTCAAGCCGCGTTCGCCAAATAACATTCATGTTACTTTTGCCGGCCAGGACAACGAGAGGCTAATAATGCAGCTGGATGAGTATGGCGTGCAAGCCGCATCTGGCAGCGCCTGCGCCGCCAGCGGCGACGAACCGTCGCACGTACTTAAGGCAATGGGCTTTAGCGACACCGACGCCCAAAGCAGCTTGCGCTTCACCTTAGGCCGGCCAACGACGGCTGCCGAAATCAGCCTGACGCTCAAATTGCTAAATAAAGCGTTACACTTATAGGTTTTTGTAAGCATAACAGCTATAATTAAGCTCAAGTATGAACCCCATAACAAAGAAGGTTCGTCATATTTTTTTGCACCGTACGCCCGCCGTATTCGGCTTGGCGCTGCTGATAGCTGCGGCCGCCCTAATTGGCCATGCCCGGGCCCAGCAGCCAGTAGTGCAAGGTTTTGGCAGCGACCAGTCCCTCGAAAAAGGCCGGATCGTAATGCTCGACCCCAAGGATACAACCAAAATAGTGGCGGCTACCAGTGACCATTTGGATAAAATGTATGGCGTGGTGGTTGACCCTAACGACGCCCCGGTAACCCTTACGAAAACCGGCCAACGGACTTTCGTAGCCGCCGGCGGCCGCTACCAGGTGCTGGTAAGTACCGAAAATGGCAATATCGCCCCAGACGACTATATTTCTTTAGCCGTTTCTGATGGCATCGGCGCCAAAGCCCAGCCCAGCCAAAAGTATATTTTTGGCAAGGCGCTGCAGAGTTTTGACGGTTCGCAGGGCTCGATTTTAAAGACCAGCAGCGGCAATTCGGTAGGCCGCATCACGGTTGATGTCAGCATCGGCCGCAACCCCAGTTTTAAAAGTAACGACATTCTGCCTGATTTTTTGCGAAAAACCAGCGAATCCATCGCCGGCAAACCGGTTAACCCGCTGCGTATTTACCTAGGCTTGGGAATATTGCTGGTTACCGGCTTTATTACCGTTTCGATTTTATATTCCGGTATACGTAACGCCCTGATTAGCATCGGCCGTAACCCGCTTAGTAAAAAATCGATTACCAAGGGCATGGTACAGGTGTTGTTGTTTGGGTTAATTGTTTTAGTAATTGGTATTTTTGGAGTATATTTACTACTAAAGATTTAGGATAAAAACATGAATACGGGTGGGCTAATACTTGTTGTCGGATCACTGCTCGCAGCCACGGGCGCTTTTTTGTGGCTGGCTTTCAGTGTTAACGGCGGCCAAAGGAAAGGCAAAAAATCCTTGGCAGCCACCTACGAAGAAGGCGCCGAAAAAGACGTAGAGCATATATTTAACGCCGAATTCCGCGAAGAACTGCGCAACCGCGGGCGCCTGCATTTCGAAAAAATCATCGGCGAAAACGCCATGTTCCTGCAACAGGACTTGCAGGCCACTACCGCCCAGCTTAACGATTACATGCGGGCCCAAATCACCAGCACGCTGCAAGAGGAGTTTAAAAAGTACGAGCAGTCGATTAACGACGCCAAGCAAATCGCCCTCGATTCCATCGAAAAAACCCGTACCACTATCGAGCAACAAAGGTCGCTTCTGGAAGAGCAACTGCACGCCCAGGTTGAGGCCGAAAAAATGCGCATCCTTTCGCGTTTCGAAAAAGAAATGGCCGGTATTGTTAACCACTATGTTTTGCGGGCTATTGGCAACCAGATTGAACTGTCCGACCAACTCGACTATATCCTCGCCGAGTTAGACAGCAATAAGGAAGCCATCTTAGAGGATATTAAACGTGGAACTTAAACTGCCATTAACGGTTACCAGTAAAGTTGACGTGGCGCGCATGATGCGCGAGCTTAACGCGCTCCAAGACTACATGATACAGGTGCAAGTACGGGTGCCGGGTACGCCTATGGTGCTGCCCAGGCTGACCCGGCCATTAGAAGAACTGGCCAAAGAAAACGGTATTAACCTGCTGGATGAACCGGCCCGCAAGCAGCTTTACGCCATGCTAAACGCAGTTTTGGGCAAAGGCCCGCTGGTGCACGTAAGTTTTGCCGCCGAACCTTCGGCCTTAGCTGTCCAAAAAATACTGCAGTGGATGCGGCTGAATATCCACCCCCAGGTACTATTACAGGTTGGCTTGCAGCCGAGCATTGCCGCCGGCTGTACTGTCCGTTCGCCCAACTTATTTTTTGATTTGAGCTTGCGCAACCACCTCAAACAACAAGAGGGCTACCTAGTCGAGTTGATCGAAGGGGTCGCTGATGAATAGTGACAATGCGCATTTCAAAAGATTTGTCGAAATGGGCAATCCCGTCGGCGAAGTCGTGGCCGTTAACAGCTTTTTGGTAAAAGTCCGCGGCCTGCAGCCGGTAACCGTCCACACGTTGGTTATGTTCGAAGACGGCTCCAAAGGCTTTGTCCAGCATGTTTTGGAAGACGACGTCACTATTTTGCACCTCGGCGCCACGCCGCTGCGGGTGGGTATGGTGGCTGTCGTGCAGCACAACGAACTGGTTTCTAAAGTCGGCAAAGACTTTGTCGGCCGGGTGGTAACCGTAACCGGCGAACCGCTGGACGGCAAAGGCCCGATTCCGGCAGATATGACTTGGCCGGTGTTTAACACCGCGCCGCCAATATTCGAACGCCAGCTGTTAAGCGACCAATTGGAATCTGGCGTTATTGCCGTCGACACCATTTTCCCGGTGGTCCGCGGCCAGCGTATGGCCCTTTTGGGCGACAGCAAATCCGGCAAAAGCACGCTGGCTACCCAGCTGGCAATCAACCAGAAAAACACCGACCAAACGGTTATTTACGTTTTAATCGCCAAACGCCGCAGCGACGTCGATACCTTGCTAACCCGCCTCGAAGAAAACCAGGCGCTAAGCAAAGCGATTGTAGTGGTCTCTACCATGTTTGAATCTTTAGTTATGAGCTACTTAGCGCCTTACGTGGGCTGCGCCATGGCCGAGTATTTTTGGCAAAAACTCGACCAGGACGCCGTGATTATTTACGACGACTTAACCAGCCACGCCCATGCCGTACGAGAAATCGCTTTGCTATCCGGCGTCAGCCCCGGCCGCGACAGCTACCCCGGCGACATGTTTTATTCGCACAGTTCGCTGCTGGAGCGGGCCGGCCGGCTTAACCGCAACCATAAGCATTTAACCTCCATCCCTCTAGTTAACGCCGCCGGCGGCGACATCACGGCTTACCTGCCGACAAACATTATGTCGATTACCGACGGGCAGTGGATTTTAGACATGGACGTTTTTCGCGACGGCCTGCGCCCGGCCATGAGCATCGGCTTAAGCGTCACCCGTATCGGCGGCGCCGGACACAACGACCGCCAAAAAGACCAGGCCGCTACCACCCTTAAAACCATGGCCGCCTACCGCCAGGCCCAGGAATTTTCGCACTTCGGTTCCGAGCTGGCCCTGAGCGCCCAAAAAGATATGAAGCTGGGTAAATTAATTCTCGAAGCGCTCAACCAAAAGCCCGGCGAAACCTTTTCGTTTATGGCCCAGCAATTAATTTTCGATATTGTGTTGCACGTTGGCGATAACGAACAAATTGATGTCCAGAAACTAAAAGACTCGGTGGGTGAATTCGCCAAAAAGGTCGATGCCGACGGCAAAAACTTCGAAGCGGTCAGCAAAGAACTTAAAACCCAATGCGTTGTAGAGCTTAAGGGCGCGCCCGACGCCAAACCGGCGCCTAAAACCGGCGACCCCGATGCCCCGCCGCCAACCGAGGCCAAAGACGGTGACAAAAAAGACGATAAAGATAAGAAAGAAGATAAAAAAGACAAGGAAAAACAGAAGGTGGAGGCGAAATGAGGTCGCTAAATGACATCGCCCGCGACCGAGACGCCATGGGCACCATGGTTGAATTAACCAGCGCCTTCGAAGGCATTGCCAGCATGCGCATCGCCCAAATTAAAAACCAGGTGTTACAAGCCCAGCAATTCTTTAACGAGCTGTGGCACATCTACCGCCAGATCCGGGTCGACGCCCTGTTCCATTTCGGCCGCGAAGAAGATGATAATAACGTCATCGATAAAGAGCTTTATATAGTTATTACCGCCGAAGGCGGCTTCTCCGGTGATATCGACCAAAAGCTAATTAAAATGATGATGGAAACTTACCATAAAGATAAGAACGACATTATCGTTATCGGCCACCACGGCGCCATCCAGCTGGCCCAAAACGGCGTTAGTTTTGTTAAATATTTTAAGTTGCCGGTTAAAGACACGAATATTAACGTCACGCCAATCATCGCCGAAGTCCAAAAATACCGTACAACCTCGGTTTTTTACCAAACTTACGTTTCACTGACTGTCCAGGACGTTAAAAAAATCGCCTTAAGCGCGGCCGTCGCCGAGCGCGGTAAACGCTCGCTCGACCTGGGCGAAATAATCAGCGAAGAAAACTATATTTTCGAACCGTCCACCTATGCCGTTGTCGGCCACTTGGAGCGCTCGATGATGCAGATTACCCTGTCGCAGGTTATTTTAGATTCCAAGCTGGCCCAGTACGCCAGCCGCTTCCGGGCCATGACCAGCGCCCATGACAAGGCCGACGAGACCCAGCTCGACCTAAAGTTGACTTATAACCGCGCCAAACGGCATATTAAGGATGAGCGCTTAAAAGAAATGATTAACGGATTGCGTAACATGGCAGAAAAGGCGGAATCATGAGTGCCGGTATAGTACGGTCCATAAAAGACCTTATCCTGACCGTCCAGTTCGACGACGACGGGCCGGATATCGGCGAAGTCGTAGAAGTTGACAACCCTAAAAAGAGCCAGCTGCTGGTAAGCTACCTGGAGCACGACGGCAATGCCATTTGCCTTAACCTGCGCAACGATAAAAGCATCGCCAAAAATATGGCGGTCAACCGCACCGGCCATGGCATCGAAGTGCCGGTAGGCGAAAAAACCGTAGGCCGGATTTTTGATGCCTTGGGCGGCCCGCTTGATGGCCAGCCGCCGGCGGGCGATGATGTGCCGCGCAAAAATATTATGAAGTTGCCGCCCCGCGGCACCAGCTTTAAAGTCGCCAAACCGGAAATCTTGGAAACCGGCATTAAAGTTATCGACTTCTTCACGCCGTTCGTAAAGGGGCGCAAAATGGGTATTATCGGCGGCGCCGGCGTGGGCAAAACCGTTTTGACCATGGAGCTGATTAATAACATCGCCCAAAGCGGTGGCGGCTTGAGTTTCTTCACCGGCATTGGTGAGCGTATCCGCGAAGGCCACGAATTATACGAAACGCTCAAAGAAAATGACCTGCTTAAAAATACCTGCATGTTCTTTGGCCAGATGAATGAAAACCCGGTGCAGCGCGCCCTGGTGGGTATCAGCTCGGTGGCCGGCGCCGAATATTTCCGCGACGAGTATAAAAAAGACATCCTGTTCTTTGCCGACAATATGTACCGCTATATCCAGGCCCGCAACGAGTTGTCTACTATCCTCGGCCAGATTCCTAACGAAGGCGGTTACGAACCGAGTATTTTCAGCGACGTTAAAGTGCTGCAAGACCGCCTGAGTTCTAACGAATCAGGATCAATTACCGCCATCCAAACTATTTATGTACCAGCCGACGACTTATCCGACCCGGCCGTGCAGATGATCCAGCACGAGCTGGACGGCATTATAGTTTTATCCCGTAAAGTGGCCGAGCAGGGTATACGCCCGGCAGTTGACCTTATCCTGACTACATCAAGCTTGTTGAGCCCCGATGTTGTTGGCCAGCGGCATTACGACCTATCCGTTAAAGTTCAAGGTTTATTGCAGAAATATGAATCACTAAAAAGCATCATCGCCATCATCGGTGAAAACGAACTAAGCCCGGCCGACCGCAGCGACTTTGCCAAAGCCAAGCAGCTGATCCAGTTCTTCAGCCAGCACATGTTCGTGACTACCCGGCTTAACGGTATCCCCGGCGAGTTCTTCAAGCGCGACCAAACGCTGGACGGCATCGAAGCCATAGTTAAATAGCCATGGCCGACAAGTTTGCCATTACAGATACAGTAAGGATTAAAATCTATTCGCCGTTTAAAAATTATTTCGACGATGATGCCAACAGTATCAGCGCCGTTAACGATACCGGCCCGTTCGACATACTGCCGCACCATAAAAACTTTATGACTTTGCTAAACCCCGGCGAAGTTGTGGTACGCAAGCACGGGGCCGACGACTTCAAGCTCAAAATTACCCGCGGCGTCATGCACGTTAAAGCGGATAAAGTTATAGTTTTTCTAGACGTGTAAATTATAAAAATTCGGCAGTACCGGTGGGCGGGTGAGGGCCGCATGTTCGCCCTCACCCTAGCGCGGCCAGCTTCACACACTGGTGATCCTTCCGCGGCGGCTCTCGAACTTCTTCTTGACGTCGAGTCTCCTGTGATTCGCCACGAGTACCATCGCCAGGCTCCCGAGCGCCACCACTACATAGAAGTTCATGATGGGCGAATGGAGGAAGCCGTTGGCGTTCACCACATGCAGCGCGGCGCCCAGAATGAAGATGATCGTGATGAAGGACCACACAGTTATCGCGTGTACGATAATGCCGTACTTGCGGATCTTTTCCCAGCGCAGGTACTCAGTGTTCAGTTCCTGCAAAGTCTTTCCGTTCGAATTCGTACCCACCATTCCCTCCAGGGGTTTCGGTACTGCCGAATAACATATAATACAATAATTAAAAGAATATAGCAATGCTATATCAGTGGTTGAGCAATGCGAACCGCCGATTTCCCACCGGACGTGAGCCACCCTTCTTTAGTAAAGCGAGCCCTAAGATTCGAAGCGGCTCGAGCAAACAGATGAATTTTGACTTATATTGCCGAGTAAAGCCGAAAATCTCTTCTGAGCAATCTTAAATAATGCGAAGAAGACTCTTTAGGGATTTTTTCGGCGCGGCACCTGGCTAGTCAAAATTCAATATCGTTTGCGAATGTCGCTGAAAATTTATGGCGAGCGCTAGTCTAGAGCAATATAGTCGAAGAAAAAGGTTGTTTGCGAGGGCGGGGCGTTAGCCGTGCAGATCGAGAAGTTCACGTTGGTGCGGTTAACGTAGTACTGCAAGCTGGCGGCGCCCAGGCCTACGGGTGAAATTACAACATGCGGCGTGCTGCCGAAGTGCTGGCTGAAATTAACTGTCACAAAACAACCGGAAGGTGCTCCGGCGCCAGTGTTAATAGTAACCGTCCCGGCCGTGTCGCTGCCGTTAACCGAGGCCGTACCGCCGGCTCCCAGTGCGCCACCGTCTGCCTTGCCGGGTGTAACGCCAGTTGGATTTATATGGCTGTTTATTAGCAAATCCTTGGTTACCTGCAGGTTTTCGATATTAATTTGCGGCGCCGAAATTGGCCCGCCAAAGGTCACTGGGCCGCTCACGTTCAAGCCTTTTTGAACTGTCAGCGACCCTTGGACACTCGTATTACCAGTAACATTTAAGCTGTTTGCCACTATAGTGTCGAAACTGCTGGTGCCGCTAACCGTAATGCCCGGCAAAGCCAACGCGCCGCCGACGTGGATGGTGCCGGCCACGTCCAGGCTGTCTTTAACCAATACTTTGCCGCTAAAAATCGTGCTGCTTTCTATGTTTAAAACTTGCTTGGGGTCGCCAATTTTAGTCGAGCTGTTTTGCAGGGCGCTTAACTGGTCGGCGCTTAGCTTGTCCTGGGCTTTTTGCTGGTCGGCGGCTTTTTTGCTGCTTTGCTGGGCCACGTAAGTAATGCCGCCGGCTACGATTAAGATAAAAATAAACAGCAGCATATAGATATTCAAATGGCTAGCCAGCCGCTTTATTATTCCAATCGGGCCGCCTGCTTTCTTGGGTTTGAGGGCCTTGTCGTCTTTGTCGATTTGGGCGGCTGTTTCGGCCGACGTGTCGCCGTCCAGCGTGCCGTTTAAATTGTCATCAACCGACGGGCCTTTGTCTTTTTTATCTTCTTCCATTACCACCAATTACCTGTTGGCTATTGCCCCTATAATATATGCTTAATAGCTAAGCGTAAACACTTTCTTGCACTTTCATCCCTTTTAAGCAACAATTAAGCTAAGCATTACTATAAGATGAGAGGCTACTACTACAAAAAGAACCTGAATCGGCGTGTCAAACGGTGGGAGAGGGCACATCGTGTATTTTTGGTAGGTTTTATAGTAGTACTTTTAGCAGTAGTTGCGGTAGGCGTATATGTATGGCAGCAATCCTCAATAAAAGAAACAGCCGTCGAAAACCAAAAAAAGGTTACCGAAACTTATTACGGCAACCCCAAGCACCAGTACGACAGCGGAAAGTTTTATTTCGAATCATCATACGAATGGCAATTCTCGCGCCCGGCCAGCCAACTGCCGAATAAGTATGTTTATTACAGCTCGCATAACGGCTTGATCCAGTACGAACTGGATATATATATGGATAAGACTATCGGCAACTTGCCGGTTAAATATATTATTCCGGTTACCATACCTCACGGCAAAATCGTTTCCCAAGAGGTTTCACCGCGCTGCAAATTTAAAGGCGATGGCAAGCCGACCCAAGCCGTATACCCGCAACAATACGCCGGCGTGAAATTTTTCTGCGATGTAATTGGCAGCGAAGAATTTGTGGCGGCCGGTGTGGTGGGCGGCAGTTACGACTTGCCGTTATATGATTCAAAAGGGTCATTATCGTACGTTGGCATTTCCTTAAAAGACCAGTCCGACCGAAATTACACGGATGTTTTAAAGCAGATTGTAGATAGCTTCAAGCTTGATTAAAAGCTTGCCAACTTAAACAAAAAATATTGCGGCAATATTCTTATGGTTGGTATAATTGCCAGCAATGAGACGTTTGGGACTCGCAATAACGTTTACTTTCAGTTTGCTCGTAATGAGCAGCAGCCCTTTAGTCTTTGCCCAGGCCAGTTCAAGCAGCTACCAGGTCGAAGAAGTGTTTTTCGGAACCGGTGGCGCGCTTGACTCTAGTTCCGCCAACTATAAGGCCCGGCAATCGGCCGGCGGTATTGGTAGTAATGTAAGCAACAGTACCAACTTCCGAAACGCCGGCGGCAATGCTTCGGACACAACGCCATACCTGGAAATGGTAGTAAATACGGCAACTATCGATTTAGGATTGCTTTCGACATCCTCAACTGCCTACGGCAGCGGTACTTTTACGGTCCGAACATACTTATCCAGCGGCTATAGCGTATTTACTATGAGCCCGCCGCCTACCAATGAATCCGGTAATCCGTTGAATCCGATAACTTCAGCCGCCGCGCCGGCCACCAATACCGAGCAATTCGGCATGAACCTGGTAGCCAATACCGTACCGGCCAGCATCGGTGCCGACCCGGTTAACCAGCCGGACAACACTTTTGCCGACGGCCAGGCCGCCCCAGGCTATAACACTACAAATTTGTACCAATATAACCAGGGCGATTTAATTGCCAGCTCACCTAAAACCGCCAGCAACCAAGGGATAGGCGAAACTGACTACACAGTTAGCTACATTGCCAACATGGCACCGCTGACTAAAGCCGGCCTGTACACCATGAACCACGACATTGTAGTGGTCGGCACATATTAAACTGCTTGTGGATAAACGTTTCGTTATATACTTGCACCCCCATAATGCTTGTGATACATTTACCGGGTAACATTAAAAATAAAAATTCGTATATAAAAGGAGAAACACATGCTACTCGCACGACATGTGCCCCGAAGAGTATTAGCTTTTGGAACCGCTTTTCTGTTCGTAATGGCACTAGCAGTACCAGCATTGGTACAACCGCAGAAATCAGCTGCAGCACAGCTATCACATAGAAGCATAACAATATCAAGTTCTAAACTAAGCCAATCAAGCGTTACTTATGCGGTATCGTTTAGGGTTGCTAGCACAACTACTATTAAGGGTATCGTGGTAGAAATTTGCCAAGATAGTCCGTTGATTGGCACCGCTTGCAGCACTACAAATGGTGTTACCAACACCCCAACATCCAGTACTATAAACGTAACGGGTACCGGCGGATGTACGGCAGGTCCAACAGCCTTTACAGTTGATTCTCACTCTACATCGACTGGTAGATTATTGCTAAGACACGCCACAGGTGTAGTTGGCTGTGCTTCCGGCGACACAATTACATTGTCATTCACTGCCACTAACCCCTCTGGAACTGCTTCTAGCAGTGGTACGCCAGGAAGTTTCTACGGTCGCATTTTGACATACGCGGCTGGAGACGGCACCTTCGGTAACAGCACTGGTGCTGACGACTATACTTCAACTACTCCGGGCACTCACCTAGACGACGGTGGCGTGGCTATGAGCACGGCTAACCAACTGACCGTAAACGCCCGCGTGCAAGAACAATTACAGTTCTGCGTCGGCGGTACTACAGTAAACGATGCCACTACTTCGGTAGCCTCCGACTGTTCGGCAGCGTTCACTGGCGCAGCAAGTTGTGGCGCAAGCGGTACGACGATCGACCTTGGTGTCCTAGATAGTTCCTCTGTCTACACAAGCCCAGTGTCTACATCTACTAACGGTAATACATGTAACGGTGCTGCTATGGTCAGAACCAATGCTGCTAATGGGGTACAGGTAGTATATTTTGCCGAGCAAGACACGGGTTCAAACCACTTAGGAACTCTACGTGTGGCGGGCTCAACTTGTAACGCCGGTAACGTTAATACCGACCAATGTATTGACGCGAAGGGTACCACGCAGGGAACATTTACTGCCGGCGTAGAAAAGTTTGGCATGACAGTAGGTGGGATAAATAATGGCAGTACTACATCTTATGTATGTAGCTATACTGCTAGCCCCAACACATGCAAACTAGAGCCAGCAACCAATTACTTAGGTTCAGGTGGAGTTGGCACCGAAGCCTACGGCGTCGCTAACGGCTTTGCCTGGGACGAATCAGGAACCGCGCAACCAATTGCAAATTCCTCAACGGTTGTTGACGACGAAGCCATTGTCCTGCGGTACGCCGCCACGGCTAACATCACAACGCCAACCGGTTCTTATGGTGTAACCAGCACCTACGTTGCGACTGCAACATACTAGTTAAAAATTAAGCTTCTCCTTAAATCGGGCGTTTCGGGCGCCCGATTTTTTATGTCAATAGCAATTCTAACTTTAGCAATTCAAATTTATGCTTATGCTTAATAAACTAAGCAAATGGGGAGGGTATTTATGCGCAAAACAAAATTTAAAAGCCTAGCTGCTACAAGCTTATTGCTAATTGCAATATTAAGTCCTTCAATAATAAATAAAGTTTCTGTTTTCGCTACAGTACCAGGCACAAATACTCGAGTAAGCGTTGATAGCTCAGGGACACAAGGTAACGATAATACAAATAGTAGTTTTATGTCAGCAGATGGAAAGTACATTGAATTTGGTTCAAGCGCCACCAATATGGTAAGTGGTGATACTAATAGTAAAGCGGACGTATTTTTAAAGGATTTAACAACTAATTCTGTTACTAGAATAAGTTTATCTACGACAGGAACGCAGCTTACAGGGGGAGATAGCTTCGCTGCCGGAATTAGTCAAAACGGCTTATACGCACTGTTCAGGTGGGATTTTAATAATCAAATATACGAATACAACAGAAATACAGGCAGTGTAATAGAAGTTACTACCAATTCCTCAGGAGTTGAGGCAAATATGCCAGTTATGAATGCGCGAATTAGTAACGATGGAAGATTCGCATATTTTACTACTCAAGCAACAAATTTAGGCACTACAATTACCACTAGCGCCATAGAGCATTTATATGTAAAAGATATGCAACTGAACACTCTAACTCTTCTAGATCAATCTGGTGGTACGCAGGCCAATGGATTCGTAACACTCACTGATATTAGTTGTGATGGATCTCTGGTAGTAGTTACTTCTGCTGCAACAAACTTAACAGCAAGCGATACTAACGGCGTAAACGATGTTTTCTTATTTGATCTAAGAAATGGCGTTAAAATTACAAATCTAACTCAAAGCGGTAATGCAAACAGCCAAGCAATGAATATGTCTTGCAACGGTAATTATATTGGCATTCGTTCATTGGCTGATACATTAACTTCGGGAGTACCTGATACATCTACGATGCATGGTTATGTTTATGATCGGCTTGGTAATAGCTTTTCACTATTAGATAAATCAACAGGGGGTACATTAGGAGATGATACTGTAGGAGCAGTCACTCCTAGTGATTTAGGCTATGTAATTTTCAGCAGTGGTGCAACAAATCTTGTAACAACTAGTACAGGTGGAAATTTCGAAATATATGTACGCGATGTTGCAAATGCTACTACTCAGTTACTATCGATATCATCAGGAGGAGTAGCCGGAAACGCAAATTCTGGAGGAATTTCAGTTACTACAGATGGCAAAAAAGCTGCTTACTCAAGCGGGTCTACTAATTTAATTGCTAGCGACACTAATGCAAAGAGCGATGTCTTTATATCTGACACTGGCTTCTAATTAACCAGTTTACGATTTTAAAGAGGCCGGTAATTCCGGCCTCTTTAAAATATGTGGATAAAATATTGTATTGGTAAATTGCTTGTGGTACTATCTGCTTACCATTACAAAAATAAAAACAAAAACAAAAACGTAAAAAGGAGAACACAATTTATGTCCCTGAACACGACTTTTCGCCAGCGTTTGCTGACGATAACGTGCGCCCTGGCACTCGCAACCGCGGGATTGTTGCCTGCCGTGCTGGGGACGAAGCATGCAAATGCCGCACAACTTTCAAATAGAAAAATAACAATCTCGAGTTCAAAAGTAGGCCAAACCAGCGTTACTTACGCTGTCTCATTCAATGTTACCAGCACAACTACCATAAAAGGTATTGTCGTGGATTTATGCCAGGACAGCCCACTTATTGGCGTTGCCTGTAGCACTACGAATGGCGTAACTGGTACCCCTACTGGTAGCACGATAAATGTAACCGGAGGAGGCACATGTACTGCCGGACCTACCGCTTTCACTGTCGATGCTACATCTACTGGAACAGGCCTGATTAAATTACGCCACGCGACTGGAATTTCCGGCTGTACCGCAGGCAATACCATTACTTTCAGCTTTACCGCTACTAACCCTACTGGAACAGCATCCACGCTTGGAGCACCCGGAACGTTCTATGGCCGCATACTTACATATGCTGCCGGTGACGGTACCGCCTCAAACGGTATCGGTGCTGACGACTATACTTCTACCACACCTTTGACCCACCTCGATGACGGCGGCGTAGCCTTAAGCACCGCCAACCAACTGACTACCTTAGCCCGCGTCCAGGAACAACTACAATTCTGTGTCGGCGGTACGACTGTAAATGATGCCACTACCTCTATCGCTACTGACTGTTCAGTAGCTTTCACCGGAGCTGCTTCTTGTGGAGCATCCGGTACTTCAATTGACCTAGGTGTAGTAGATAGCGTAGCTGTCTATACTTCGCCCGTAAGTTCGGCAACTAACGGCAATACTTGTAATGGTGCTGCAATGGTTCGGACTAACGCTGTTAATGGTGTGAATATTAGCTACTTTGCCGAGCAAGATACCGGCTCTAACCACTTAGGCGCCTTGCGCGTCGGCGGAGCCACCTGTAATGCCGGTGTAGTAAACACTGACCAATGCTTTAATTCTTCTGCAGCACAAGGCGCATTTACTGCCGGTAC
Organism: uncultured Candidatus Saccharibacteria bacterium; assembly: GCA_964460855.1. GTDB lineage: Bacteria > Patescibacteriota > Saccharimonadia > Saccharimonadales > UBA10212 > CAYWQH01. The sequence continues at coordinate 18,908 of CAYWQH010000005.1, read as the reverse complement.
TGAAGATTTCGGAGTGACTGTCGGCGGTGTTAACGAAGGTAGCACAACTTCCTATTCCTGTAGCTATACTGCCGCCCCTAACACATGTAACTTAAAACCCGCTGCTGGCTACTTAGGCCAAGGCACTTCAGGTGTCAACGAAGCTTACGGAACAGCTAATGGTTTTAAATGGGACGAAACCGGTGCTACCCAAACACTGGCAAGTTCAGCATCCGTTGTTGACGACGAAGCCCTTGTACTGCGATTTGCCGCCACTGCAAACATCACCACCCCGACTGGCTCTTACGGCGTAACATCCACCTACGTAGCGACCGCGACTTTCTAGATACCGACCCATTTACGACCACTATCTAAATACCCACATACTATCTACAACTTAATGTTTTGAGCACTTCCTTCTCATACGAGACATAGCCTCTTCGAGACATAGATCTCATAGCAATTTGTTAGGAGTGTAAATCACGTGAAACACTTACTATTACGAAATAAGCATAAACGAGCAGCGGCTGCAGCCGCGCTCGTTTATCTGTTTATGATTATGTTTTCGAATTTGTCCCACGGCAAAATACTGGCCGCTGAAGTGTCTAACCGCTCTATCCGCATCGGAACCTCTTTGCCCGGTAAAACCACCACCCATCGCCTGCAATTCAATTTATCTACTGCCGGCAACGTAGGGTCTATAAAATTCGAGTACTGTACCAATAGCAGCCTGGTAAACGCACCGTGTACGGCACCAGCTGGTTTAAACTTAACTGGCGCAACACTTACAGGCCAAATCGGCCAAACCGGCTTTAGCAAAGACGCCAGCAGTACGGTAAATAAGCTAGTCTTAACCAGGCCGGTTGCGCCCGCCGCGCCCGGCACGGTTATTTATACTTTTAGCAATGCCGTTAACCCAACGGGATTTGGCAGCGTATTTGTAAGAATTAGCACCTATGCAACTACTAACGCCACCGGCGCCTTCACCGATTATGGTACCGTAGTATTCGCCATCATCAAAGGTCTTGGCGTTAATACTTTCGTTCCACCTTTTTTAATATTCTGCGTAGCGGTAACGATAAACACCAACTGCAGTAATACATCCGGCAGCGTACGCGATATGGGCACTTTTACTTCGGCTTCACCTTCATTTACAACATCACAATTTGCCGGCGCCACCAATGATTTTAACGGGTATAGCGTGCATGTTGCCGGCACAACTATGACTTCCGGTAACAATACCATCACGCCGCTTTCTTCGCAGCAGGGCAGCAACCCCGGTACGCGCCAATTTGGTTTTAACTTAAAAGCTAACAGTAATCCGGCCCAGGGCGCCGAAGTAACCGGCGTGGGCACGGCCGTTGCCCAGGCTGGCTACAATGCGGCCGATAATTACCGGTTTATATCGGGCGACTTGGTGGCCAGCTCGCCGCTAAGCACCGACTACAATGTGTTTACGGTTAGCTATATAGTTAATATCGACAATACCCAGCCGTTAGGCTTTTACAGTACTACCTTAACTTATATCGCGACGGCAGCTTTTTAACGCTTTTTGCCTTTGACATTAACGCCGCGCCGGCGCTGGATCATGGTATAGCCAAGCCCGGCTAGCAATAAGGCTATGACGATCAATACCACGTAAATTATCGGTTTGGGTATAACCCAGAATGACTTGCTATAGCTGATTACTTCGCCGCCTTGCTTATAAGACAAGCTGGCTGTGGCCGTATAGTGGCCGAAACTTGCGGCGTTTTTTATTGTGTCAGTAAACGTCCGCTCGGATTTGGGCAGTATATTGGCCCGTTCACCATTGGAATTAATATTGAACTCATAACTGTAAACTTCTTTTTTGCCCTTAGTGATAGTTACACGGCCAAAAGGCTGCGAAAAGCCGTTACCGGTATTTTGCAAGTGAACGGCCAGTTTATCAGGCGATGCGGTAAAGAATGTCTGCGCCTTGTTTTTATGAAGGACGTTCATGCTGGTAATTTTTATGCCTTCATTAATGTTGCCGTTCACTTCCAGCAGTACCAAAGCGGCTACGCTGGCCGTTAACGAAACCTGCCGGTCTTGGACGGTATCTTGGGCATTGGCTTGGACTGCAGCGTATCGGATAGCGCCGTAATAGCCGCCTGGCGCGGCATCTTTGGGTACGCTAATGATAATATCTACGTCCTTGCTTTGGCCTGGATCAAGCGGTATGTCCGATAGCCCGGACACATAACTTTGGATGCTGCGGTCGGAGTGTTTTTTAGGGTCAACAATTAGCCGTGGCTGGCCAGATTCGTTATCGGATTCGAAGTCGTTAACGAATGGTTTGGCGATAATTTTGCCGCCGGTAACGTTTTTAACGTTTAATTTAAAAGTCCGGCTTTCGCCAGGGTTCACGCTAAGTTCGAACCGGGTAGGGGATATTTGTAAGCCGCTGCTCGACGGGCTGGGGCTTTGGGCCGCAACTAAAGAAGTTAAATTCATACTCATCAATAGCAGTGCTAATAATAAAAAGCCCGCACGAAACAACTTATTCATTAATCCCTCTCCATTTGTGTTTACGCTTAGCCTTTAGTTTAGCAAACAAGCAATTCAATACAAGCGCAAATTTTACAACTTCATACTGCACCGTCCACCCTACACCCGGCGAAGCCGTGTTGTAGGATGTACTTTTGGCGCATCGCGTTGTCGCCAGCTCCAGTACTCCCTCAACGTATGTTAAATACGTGTCGGTACGTGCTTCGCTGGCTTCTAGCGCTGCATCCAAATGCAGCATGAAGTTAACGCTAATTCTAGTAAAACAAGGCGATATATATTATGGTTATGGTATGCGAACTCGCAGGTTTTTGTATGTACTGCTAAGCTTTTTGGCAATTATTTTTGGCAGCCTAAGCATGCACGTTTCTGCTGCTACCCAAAACGGGTCGGTCGGTTTAGAAGGCAAAGTTCCCGGGCCGCCGCCCAGCCAGGGCGCAACCATTTCTATCCCCAGCAACGGCCAGTCTTTTACCACTTTACCAATCACTGTTTCAGGTATTTGCCACGGCGATGTAATCGTAAAGCTTTATAAAAACGGCGTGTTTTCGGGCGCCGCCCAGTGTACCAACGGCAGCTTTACGATTATCACCGACTTATTCGACGGCCGCAACGACCTGCAGGCCCGAGTGTTCGACGCCCTCGACCAAGAAGGGCCTAAAAGCAATGTAGTTACCGTAAATTTCCAGGCAAATACCAATTTTATCGGCAACCGGGTATCGGTAACCAGCGTCTATGCCAAAAAAGGCGCCGACCCTAAAACCAAACTGGACTGGCCGTTTACCATATCAAACGGCACGCCACCTTATGCTGTCAGTATAGATTGGGGCGACCATAAAACTTCAGACCTTATAAGCCGCCAGTTTCCCGGTGAATTTACGGCCTCACACACCTACGACGAGGCCGGTATTTATAACGTGATTGTTAAAGTAACCGATAAAAACGGTGTTTCGGCATTTTTGCAAGTGGTGGCCGTGGCCAACGGGCAGTTAAAGCAAGCCAATTCTACCGCCTCATCCGGCGGAAGCAACGGCAATACGACGGTTGTAAGCAGCAAACAAATATTATGGTGGCCGGCTTTGTTTTTGATACCCATGGCGATTATTACATTCTGGCTGGGCAAGCGCCACCAGCTGCATACTATCCGCCGCAAGCTCAGCAGCGGCGACCGCCCATTCTAGCTTTTTGCTCGGGCTGCTCTTACCGCCAGCTATTAGCAGCAAACCCTTTTAAAAAGTTTTTCAATCCAGTCAGGTTGGTATATTTTTAATGTAATGAGCAAGCCAATTGAGAAGCGTGGAGTAATAAGCATACCCAACTTGCCCGAGGACTTTTTCGGGGCTATCGAATTAGGCTTGGATTGCAAGGATATGTGGCTAAAAGCAGCTGATAAAATCCTGGCAATGGTAGCGGAATCTGACTTGGCAGAAGACCATAGGCGCGGAGCTTACCGCAGTACCGGCCGATTAGCGTTAAAGGATTCGTTCGACGCGGGCTTCGCGGTTTATAATTTGCCTGGCAAAAATATGCCAAAAGTTCAAAGGGGCGAATTTACTTGCCAGTTAGTTTTGCCGGTCGCCTGGTTTGACAGACAATACACTGGAACAATAAGCGATATAAGCGTTAATAAAAATAAAGAAGGTTTTGAAACTTCAGCCTTTCTGCGGCATCCGCGCAACCTAGATGATCGTGACCGGGCCCGATTCGAGTGGGGCAGCACCCTGCAATGCCAGGAATTTATTTCTGATGTTTCTTGGCTGCTTGATAAGATCGATATAGTTTAGGTAAAATAACTGGTTATGCCACGAGTGTACGTCGGAATGAGTGGCGGAGTAGACAGCTCCGTCAGCGCGGCCTTGCTGAAACAACAGGGCTTAGAGGTAGTTGGCGTATACATGAAGAACTGGAGCAAAAGCCTGCCGGGCTTTCCGTGCCCCTGGAAAGAAGATTACCAGGACGCCAAGCGCGTAGCTGTGCAATTAGGCATCGAATTTAAAATGTTCGATTTCGAAAAGCAGTATAAGCACAAGGTTGTCGACTATATGCTGGACGAGTTTAAAGCCGGCCGCACTCCCAACCCCGACATTATGTGCAACCAGGAAGTGAAATTTAAATTATTCTTAGAAACCGCCCTGGAGGATGGTGCCGATATGATCGCCACCGGCCACTACGCTCAAATTAAAGACGGCAAACTACAGATGGCGGCCGACGTTAAAAAAGACCAGACTTACTTTTTATACCGAATGCCAAAATCGGCGCTTGGCAAAGTTAACTTTCCATTAGGCGGCCTCACTAAGCCGGAAGTCCGGCAGCTTGCTAAAAAATTCAAACTAGCCACTGCCGAAAAAGCCGAAAGCATGGGCATTTGTTTTGTCGGCAGTGTCGGTATCCGCGAGTTTTTAGAGCAATATGTCGAAGCCCGGCCGGGTGATATTAAAAACGATAAAGGCCTGGTGATTGGCCGCCACGACGGCGCGATATTTTATACCATCGGCCAGCGCCACGGCTTAAGTATTGGAGGCGGGCTGCCTTATTATGTAACTGGTAAAAACATGGATAAGAACGAAGTATACGTTTCTACAAACCTGCGAGACGAAAATCTATGGACCGACAAACTAACTATCACCGCTCCCCACTGGCTCTCCATAAATCCAACAGCGAACATCGAACATCTTACATCCATATCCGTTCGCACCCGCCACCAAGCTCCCTTAATAAAAATAAAATCACTGTCAAAAGTTAATAGCGGCTGGCAAATCGAGCTGCCCGAACCAATCCGCGCCGTATCAGCCGGCCAATCTGCCGTACTGTACTCCGGAACGGAGTGCGTCGGCGGCGGAATAGTCGTTTAATCTGTTAAAATAGCTTTAATGACAGCCCAAGAAATCCGCTCCAGGTATTTAGAGTTTTTTAAAGAGCGCGGACACAACGTGATTCCGCGCGCGCTGTTAGTGCCGCAAGACGACCCGACAACGTTATTTACCGGCTCAGGCATGCAGCCGCTAATTCCATATTTACTGGGCGAAATCCACCCCCAAGGCAGCCGGATCGTAGATAGCCAAACTTGTTTTAGGGCCGAAGACATGGACGAAGTCGGCGATAACCGCCACACCACCTTTTTCGAAATGCTCGGCAACTGGAGCCTTGGCGACTATTACAAACAAGAGCAGCTGCCGTGGTTTTTTGAGTTTTTAACAGATGTCGTTGGGCTAGACCCAAACAAACTGTATGTAACCTGCTTTATCGGCGATGAATCTACTGGCGTTCCAAAAGATACGGAGAGCGCGGAGATTTGGCAGCGTTTATTTCAAGATAAAGGCATAGACGCAAAGGCAGTAGATATCGGATCCGAACTAGACGGTTACCAAAAAGGCCTGCAAGATGCCCGCGTTTTTTATTACGACGCCAGTAAGAACTGGTGGAGCCGCGGCGGCCTGCCGGGTAATATGGCCGAAGGCGAACCCGGCGGCCCGGATAGCGAAGTGTTTTACGATTACGGCACTCCGCATGATTCCAAATACGGCCAACATTGTCACCCCAACTGTGATTGCGGCCGATTTTTAGAAATCGGCAACAGCGTGTTTATGGCTTATAAAAAAACCTCTAGCGGTTTTGAGCCGTTGCCGAAACCCAATGTTGATTTTGGCGGCGGATTAGAAAGAATCGCCGCGGCATCCATAGACTCGCCCGACGTTTTCCGAATTAGTTTACTCTGGCCAATCATCGAGGGCTTACAAACGTTAAGCGGCAAAAATTACGACCAGCACCAAAACAGCATGCGGGTAATTGCCGACCATTTGCGGGCCGCCACTTTCTTGGCGGTTGATGGTGTCGTCCCTAGCAACAAAGAGCAAGGATATGTAATGCGCCGGCTGCTGCGCCGGGCCATCCGCTTTGCATTTGAACTGGGCATCGAACAGAATTTAATGAACCGGGTGGTTCCGATTGTTGCCGATATATACCATGATGACTTTCCGGAAGCCGCCCAAAACCGTGACCTGGTAATAGACACGCTTAATAAAGAAGAGCGGGTTTTCCGCCAAACATTGCGCAACGGTTTGCGCGAATTAACCAAACTTTCCGAAGCCAAACAACAATTGACTGGCGCTGATGTATTCAAACTTTACGACACCCACGGTTTTCCGGCCGAACTAAGTTTAGAAGAAGCCTACCGGCAAAATATAAATGTTTCCGATAATTGGCGGGCCGAATTCGACCAATTATTAAACGAGCAAAAAGAACGCAGCCGGACGGCTGGGCAGGGAGTGTTTAAAGGCGGCCTAGCCGACCATTCCGAAGAAGTGGTTCGACTCCATACCGCCACACATTTGATGTACCAGGCACTAAGGAACATTTTGGGAGATGGAGTGGTACAGCGCGGCAGCAATATTACCGCCGAGCGTATCCGTTTCGATTTCAGCCACCCCGAAAAAGTCACCCGCGAGCAATTGGATGAAGTCGAAAAAATCGTGAATGAAAAAATCGCCAACGACCTGCCGGTTAGCTGGCAGGAAATGCCAACGGCCGAAGCCCTAAAATCAGCCTCGGGTGCCTTTGGCGATAAATACGGCGACAAAGTTAAGGTATATACGATTGGCGACGGAGAAAATCCCTTTAGCCGTGAAATCTGCGGCGGCCCGCACGTGGAGCACACCGGCCAAATCGGCGAAGGCGGCAAACATTTTAATATCACCAAAGAAGAAGCCAGCTCAGCCGGAGTTCGTAGAATTAAAGCGGTATTAGTTTAAAGCTTTCGTCCTTTTGGACTCGTCAGTACAAACTCACATTTGTAGAGCTTTTATTAAGGCAAGAGAGCGGGAGGCGGGGCAGCCCGGAGGCCGCCCCGCCGTGTCCGTTCAGCGTGGATCCCGAGTGAACTCGGGGTCGAACACGCGAACGTTCTCGTAGTCGGGCTCGACGCGCGTCGGCCGGCGAACCGGCTGACGCTTCTTCGAAGGCGCGAGGAGGGCAGCGGTTGCGAAGCAGCACGCCGCCAGTATTCCCATCATCCAGTTGGTCCAGATGGTCGGCTGCATGCCGGGATGTCTGGCGAGCCAGACATCGTTCAGCCAGTGATCGCCCTGAAGCAGGGCGAACAGGCAGCACAGGCCTAGGAAGAAAAAAGCGATGAAGCCTTTCATATCCGTTCCTTTCCGAGGGTTGCAGTGAACTACAGGTACGGGTCGCCGCCGACGCGCTGCCAGGACAAGTCCTGGTCGCTGCGCATCAACAGGATCGCCTCGCGCAACGCCATGATGAGGCAGACCCATCCGAAGATGGTTACTGCCAGCGGGTGCGGAGGAATGAAGTGGTGTTCGCTGTGGTTGTGACTGAGCACGAACCACACTATGGGGTAGTAAAACCCGAACAAGCTCCACAAGCCAAACATGACATACAGGCTTAGGGCCCGGATCATGATCTTCCTTTCGATCGGTTGTTTTCAGACGTTCATAACGCAGTAAAACGCTTTACTGAATAATGAACGCCTGAGGTACTCTCTTGCCTTAAGGTACGTCCAACCTCTTGATTGAACTGGTATATTATACAGCTTAAGCTTAATAATGTCAAGTATATTATTGTTATTTAACAGAGGTGGTAATGTTTTGGCCCCCAGCTTTCGCCGGGGGCCGTCGTTCGTCACAGCGCGAAGCGGATGCCACCATTCTGGGTGAGGCCGTCGGCGCAGTTGCCATCGCACCCACCGAGAATCTCGAGGCCGAGTGGCGTAGCGCCGATGATCTGGCCATCGCGCCACGTCTGCTCCGTTCGGCAGAGCGCGTGATGCAAGCCGTTGCAGGCGGACATCGTGCCGATGTGGGTGCCGTCCGCCCGGATCTCGCCATAGATCCGGTAGGTACGGAACGCCAAACTGGTATCGGCGAGCACTGCTCCTCCTTGTGTCGGGAACGAATCGCTAAATATTACCTTAAGGAAATTAAGGTGTCAATCAATAGCTATTCAGCCAATTTACAGGCTTTCTTATGGTACAATTAATCTGATTATGCTTCTTGGAAAAGTTAAATCATTGGCTTCGAATTTGCCCGCGGGCAAGGGCGAGGCCAAAGGCGGCGCGCCGCTCGAAAAATACATGGTTGCCCTGGATATCGGAACCGAGTTTGTCAAAGCTCTGGTTGGCCGAGTAGTGGGCGACGAAGTAGAAGTTATTGGCGTAGGCCGCGCGCACCAGGAATTAACCGACATGCAAGCCGGCGCTATTTCTGATATTGCCGGCGTGGTCCAAAATTGCGACCGGGCTTTAACCGAAGCCGAACAGCAAGCTGGCGTTAGCGCCCGAACAGCAATTATCGGCATTGCCGGTGAGCTGGTTAAAGGCACTACAACCACGGTCCGTTTCAACCGTAAGAACCCCACCAAAGAATTAGACATCGCCGAAGTCCAAAAAATAATTGGCTTGGTACAGCAAAAAGCCGAAGCTACCGCCCGCAAAGAGCTAGCCTGGGAGCTGGGCGGCAAAGAGGTAGAGGTTAGGCTGGTTAACAGCGCTTTGGTCCGCATTGATATTGATGGATATAAAGTCACCAACCCGGTAGGCTTCCAGGGCAAAAACGTTTTAGTCGAACTTTATACGGCATTCGCGCCGATGATCCACATTGGGGCGCTGGAGCGAACGGCTGCTGAGCTTGACCTTGAGTTATTGGCCGTTGCGGCCGAACCGTTCGCCGTGGCCCGTTCGGTAATCGGCAACGACCCCAACCAAAACATGAGCGCCATATTAATGGACGTCGGCGGCGGCACAACCGACATCGCTATCGTTAATGAAGGCGGCGTGGAAGGCACAAAAATGTTCGGCATTGGCGGCCGGGCCTTTACCCGCAGCATCGAGCGCGAACTGGATACCGATTTCGACAAAGCCGAAGCTTTAAAAGTGGGGCTCAGCACTAATCGGGTGCCGCATAACAAAATTGAAACCATCGAAACAGCCCTCGATAAAACCCTAAAAGTTTGGATGCATGGCGTAGAGCTAGCCCTGGGCGAGTTCACTAAACTCGACCACCTGCCAAACCATATTTTATTGTGCGGCGGCGGCTCCAGCTTAGATTTATTAATGCGGCGATTAAGCGAAAGTGACTGGCACCGCAACGCGGCTTTTACCCGCAAACCGCTGGTGCAGCACATCAACCCCGACCAAGTGGTTGGCATTACCGATGCCACCGGCGATGTCAGCGACCACACCTATATTACGGCCATGGGCCTGCTAAGGGTTGGTATGGATACCATCGAACAGCCCGGGGTAACCGACGATGAGCCGTCTAAAGTCAAAGATAAACTCAATAGGATGCTTAGGGTATGACCGCCGCTAAAAACAAAGACACCATCTACGTTGACGCCGAAGACGACATAACCGCGATTATCGATAAGCTGGAGGCCAGCCCCCACAAGATCGTGGCGCTGGTGTTGCCCAAGCGCACCAATACGCTTAAAAGCATAGTAAACATGCGGCTGCTTAAAGGCACGGCTGACAGTTCTAAAAAGAACCTGGTGCTGATTACCAGCGAAGCCAGTTTATTGCCGCTGGCCGGCATTGCCGGCATCCATGTGGCCAAAAGCCTGCAAAGTAAGCCAGCTATCCCAGCCGCGCCCGACCAAGCCGCCCCCGATGAGGTCAGCGACGTAGACGACGCGGCCGCCGAAGAAACCCCCGAACCCGATCCGCCCAAAGAAACTTACGTCGATAAAGGCGCGCCAATCGGCGCCTTAACTGCCGCTGCCGTGGCCGCCAAAGCCGCCGATGATAAAGATACCGAAACTATCGATCTGGACGACGACGATGCCGCCGATGGCGACGCCAAAGACGAAGCAGCCAAAGAGCCAAAGCCTAAAAAAGATAAAAAACTGGCCATACCGGATTTTGACCGTTTCCGCTTGCTTATGGTTTTAGGCGCCTTGGGCATCGTAGCCCTAATCGTATTCTTATTTTTAGCCACTAAAGTGCTGCCCAAAGCCACGGTTACCATTACAACCGACAGCACGCCGGTTACCACCAACGTACAAGCCACCACTGCCGGGCAGGCAAAAACCCTGGACGAAGCAAATAAAATCCTGCCTTCCGAAGTAAAAACATTCAAGCAAAGCAATACCGATAAAGTTACGGCCACCGGATCCAAGGACCTCGGGGCTAAAGCCACCGGTGCGGTAACTATTTATATGAAAGATTGCTCACACGATATTGTGACCATCTCAGCAGGTACGGGAGTTAGCTATAACAACCTCACGTATATCACGCAACAATCTGTAACTTTGCAAAGAGTACTGTCTGGTACGGATTGTAATCTTGATAAATTTAGCGATTTTTGGAGCGCTAGTGTTAATGTAGTGGCGCAAAACCCCGGTACGCAATATAACTTACCTAAAAATACGACTTTTGTTGTCTCAGGCTTTTCCTATTTGGCGGCAAATAATTCTGCAGCAATTGATGGTGGAACTAGCCGGGTTGTCAAAGTCGTAGCCCAGGCCGATGTTGATGCCGTTAAAAAGAAAATTGCTGACAAAAACACCAATACAAACGACGACTTTAAAAAACAGCTGGCAGACAGTGGATTATATGCATTCGAAGAAACTTCGACTACTAGTGAACCGAAACTGACAACATCGCCCAATGTTGGCGAGGAAGGCGCCGAAGTAACCGTTACCGAAGAAGTGACCTACTCGGTATTGACCGTCAAAAAAGACGACCTCGAAAAAATCGTTAAGGCCGACCTCGAAAAGCAAATCGATAAGTCCAAGCAAAAGCTGCAAGACGGCGATGTTTTGGACAAAGCTACTGTGCGGGTTACCGATAAAAAATCAGACACCGACGCCACCATAACGGTCCATAAAGACACGGCTGCCGTACCAATTATCGATAATAACGAAATCAAAAAAGCCGTGGCCGGCAAAAAGACCGGCGACGTTTCTGACGAACTTACTAAACGGCCGGGCATTAAGCAAGTGGATGTCAACTTAAGTCCGTTCTGGGTAAGCAAAGTGCCGACTAGCGCTAGCAAAATTAAGGTTATAACCCAACCGGCAGGCCAAAGCGGTGGAGGCTAAGCAGCTACTGGCACTGGATGTAGGCCAGCAGCGCACCGGGCTAGCCCGGGCTAGCACCGTCGCTAAAATTCCCGAACCGCTCAGCACTATACCGACCAGCCAACTCCCGGCAATAGCCGGCCAGTTAGTTAAAGACCACTCGGCCAGCGCCATTGTTATTGGCTTGCCCCGCAACTTACAGGGCCAGGACACCGGCCAAACGGCTTGGGTCCGCCAGTGGGCTGAGGCTTTCAAACAATCCGTAAACGTTCCGCTTTACTGGCAGGACGAAGCCGCTACCACCCAATTGGCCGAGCAGCAGCCGCGCTCAGCCGCCGGGCCGGACGCCGAAGCGGCGGCCATAATTTTGGGTGATTTTTTAAGCCTGGACCCGGCAAAATGGGAAGATTATCGTTTATGAAATACCGGTTCAACCGCCGGCCTTCACGGCGAAGGCCGTTACTAAGCATGGGCGTCATTATCCTAGTGGGGGTGGGCGCGGCATTTTTGTTAATTACCTGGTTTATCCGCCACCAGTACGAAAACAGCCTACAGCCGGTAAGCGACAGCACTAAAATCGTATATTTCACCGTCGAAAAAGGCACCAGCGCCAAGCAAATTGGCAAAAATTTACAAAACGCCAAACTTATCCGCAGTTCCAAAGCATTTGAGTGGTACATCCGCGACCAGGAAGTCCGCGATAAACTAATAGCGGGTACCTATACTTTAGACCCGGCCATGAGCACCAAGGAGATAGTAGATAAGATGGTTAAAGGTGACATAGCCCGCAATTTATTTACCATTTTGCCCGGCAAGCGGCTGCCGGACCAGCTCAACAAGCAGTTCCTAGAAGCCGGCTTTAGCCAGCAGCAAATAAACGAAGCCCTCAAACCGGCCAATTACCCCAACAGCCCGGCGCTGATTTATTTGCCCAAAACGGCTACGCTAGAAGGCTTTTTATACCCCGATTCGTACGACAAGGCCGACGACACGCCGCTTAGTACGATAGTTACTGCTTCGCTGGCCGAAATGAACAAACACCTGACTCCCGATATTAAAGCTGGCTGCGCCAACCAGAAGCTATCGATATACCAGTGCGTAACTTTGGCATCTATCGTCGAACAAGAAGTAGCCAATATAAATGACCGGCCGATTGTCGCCCAGGTATTTTTGAGCCGGCTGCGCCAGGGGATTCCGCTGGGTTCGGACGTAACGGCTTATTATGCCGGCGTGCTGGCCGGCAAACCGGGCAGCTTAACGGTCGATTCACCGTACAACACCCATACGGCCAAAGGCTTGCCGCCGGGCCCGATCGGCACTATATCCAGCACTTCTTTAGAAGCCGTGGCCAACCCGGCCAACACCGACTATTTGTTCTTTGTATCGGGCGACGACGGCGTTACCCACTTTACGCATACCCAGGCCGAACACGAAGCGGCCGTTGCTAAATACTGCCACGAACTGTGTCAGTAAAACTTTCAATTCACAACTATCAGCGTTCAACAAACGTTCAGCGTTCAATTTTAGTTGCACGTTGATAATTGAAAATTTGTTGTGAATTGATAGTTGATCGCTGAAATTTGCACTTATTTGACAGATCAGCATCAAATGTTAACTGATAGGTGTAATTTTTATTTGATAACAGGGGTGGCAAAGTCTTCCACAAGTTGCCTATTAATGCCTATTTTGGTACAATTATGCCGGCGAAATGCTTATTTTAAGTGTTTCGTAACTGTTACATATGAATTTTACTAAAGGGCGCAAAAGCGTCCCATCACTGCCTAAGCTAAAAAAGCGTTCCAAACGCCGGTTAATCCGAACCAGCTTAGTTATCGGCAACATAACGCTACTGCTTGTTGTCGGCTTTTTTGTGTTTAATAACCGCTCGGCCAGCCAATCGGTCCGCCAGAATTCCGTTCAGGGGGCGGTTGCATCGCTCAGCGAAACCCAGAACCCGCTAGACCAACTAAGTTCGGCCGAAATAGCCGTGCAAACGGCCCAAATGGTACACTTACCGGAAACTACCGCCGTGCGCAACCAGGCCGATTCCGAGAATGCCCAGCTGGCAATCGTGCCCAGCGACGACAGCATTGTGGCCAAGCCCCAAATTGTCAGCACCACCCAAAAGTCTAAAAAAGACATTATCCGCTACCGCACCCAAAACGGCGATACTATTACTAGTTTGGCCGCCAAATTTAACGTTAGCGTCCAAAGTATTAAATGGTCCAATACAAACCTGACCACAGATAAGATAGACCCCGGCAAAGACGTATTTATTCCCCCGGCTAACGGCATCGTATACACCGTAAAATCGGGCGATACGGTTGATAGCATCGTAAATAAATACCAGTCCGACAAAGGCCTATTCGTAGTGGTTAACGACGCCGAATCCGGCCAGCTGCCGGTTGGCGGCCAGGTTTGGATCCCTAACGGTACCGTACCTACGCCCCGTGCCGTTGCCTCAATAGGCTCCGGTTTTGCGTGGGGCGGATACTCGCCGATTTACGGCAGCAATGGTTATGATTACGGCTACTGTACTTGGTATGTGGCTTATAAGCGGGCGGCTACCGGCCATCCGATACCCAGTAACTTAGGTAATGCCAGCACCTGGAAGATCCTGGCCCAGCGGGCGGGATTGCCTACCGGCCCGACGCCGCAAGTAGGCGCCGTAGCCTGGAGCGTGCCCCACGATTACTTCGGCCATGTAGCTTATGTAGAAGCAGTATTCCCAGACGGCAGTTTTAAAGTATCCGAAATGAACACCGTGGGCTGGGGCGTTACCAGCACCCGGGTTATACCCGCTAGCGCCTTGGGCGGCTACTACTTCATTTATTAATAAAAAAAGCCCTGTTGGGCTAAGTTAGGGGCGCGCCCCCCGTCGAAGTGACGGGGGGCGCTTGGTTGTGCAGCCGGCCGGGGGCAATGAACGTTGGTGAGTCCACTTGGTTCAGTGGAGGGTGTTCACTGCTGGCTCGGCCGGCGGCGCCGGCGGTTCAGGTCGAGTCGGTCTGGAGAGCGCCGTCGAACGGCGTCGCGCACGTCATCGAATGCGTCCACTGTTTCGGGTGGCTCACCGGCTTCGGCGAGCCGCGCTGGTCGGCGTGGTGCATCGTACCTCCTTGCGGGTCGGCTGCGTGTCGGGGAATCCGACACGACTACTCGGTATGCGACCGAGCTCGCTGCCGCCTCTGAGTCGCAGGGCGGCCATCACGCGGGGTGATTCAAAGTTATAATACAACATAAGCACATAATAGTCAATACTTTCGTTAAGAGCGTATTTTTCTACAATTATTTGCTAGTTATTAAAAATAGTTTCTAATAACCAGGGGTAATCAACTATAATCTAAATATATGTTTGTAGATAAAGTACAGGTTAAAGTCCAAGCCGGCGACGGCGGAAATGGTGTTGTTAGTTTTCGCCACGAAAAATTCCGCGAAATGGGCGGCCCCGACGGCGGCGACGGCGGAAACGGCGGTAACGTTATTTTGCAGGCCAGCCGAAATGAAAATACACTGGCCGATTTCCGCTACCAAAAGCAGCTTCACGCCCAAAACGGCGAGGCGGGCAGTAAAGCCAAGCGCCACGGCAAAAGCGGCCAGGATTTAATCGTAAATGTGCCTGTTGGTACGGTGGTGTTTAACTCCGAAGGCCAAGCCTTGGCCGACCTGGATACAGATGGGCAGCAAGCGGTTATCGCCAAAGGCGGCAAGGGCGGCTTTGGCAATGCCCACTTTGTGAGTTCGCGCCGCCAGGCACCGCGGGTAGCCGAAAAAGGCGAAAAAGGCGACCAACTGGACCTGGTTTTTGAGCTTAAAATGATTGCCGATGTCGGCTTGGTCGGCTTGCCCAACGCCGGCAAATCTACTTTGTTAAGCGTGGTTAGCAATGCCCACCCGGAAATCGCCAATTATCCGTTTACAACTCTACAGCCAAACCTCGGCGTCGTGGATATCGATAAAAAACACAGCTTACTGTTCGCCGACATTCCCGGTTTAATAGAAGGCGCCAGCCAAGGCAAAGGCCTGGGCGACGAATTTTTACGCCACGTCGAGCGCACCAGCGTGCTGGTGCACTTAATTGATGCCTACCAAGAAGATGTCGAATCGGCCTACAAAACAATTATGAAAGAACTTAAAGACTATAAAGTGGATTTAAGCCGCCGCCCCCAGATAGTAGCGTTGTCTAAAACCGAAGGCCTGGACGCCGAAATTATTGCCGATATAGAATCCAAACTAAAGCCGCTGCTTCCTAAAAATACATTGCTTACTGCCGTTTCAGCCCAAAGCGGCGACGGCTTAAAGCCGCTGCTTCGCGAAGTTCTTAAAATCGTCCAACGAACCCAAAAGGCAGCCAAAGCTAAGGCCAAGAAAACTAAAAAACCGCCGGTTATTACCCTAAAAGAAAACCCGGACCATTGGTTTGTAGAGCAAAACGGTAAAGCATATATTGTAAAAGGCAATAAGATCGAGCGTTTTGCCGACCGCACCCATTTTGGCAACGAAGCGGCCGAGCAGCGGCTGCGCGATATTATGCGCAAAATGGGCATAATGCGGGAGCTGCGCCGCCGCGGCGTCGAGCCCGGCGACACCGTCACAATCGGCTCGCCGCCCAGGGGCTCGATCGAATATTAAACAATATGGCACAAACTTTTTATTTTTACGATGTCGAAACCACCGGCGTAAACCCGCGCTCCGACCGCATAATGCAATTTGCCGGCCAGCGCACCGACGCCAGCTTTAACCGCATTGGCGAGCCGGACAGTTTTTTAATTAAGCTCTCAGACGACATATTGCCGCAGCCCGACGCCGTTTTAATAACCGGCATCACACCTCAGCATACCCTCGAAAAGGGCATAACCGAGGCTGAATTCTTAAAATATTTTAACCGCGAAATCGCCATTCCGGATACGGTTTTTGTGGGCTTTAACTCGGTACGGTTCGACGACGAATTTATCCGTTTTTTGCTTTACCGTAATTATTACGATGCTTACGAGTGGCAATGGAAAGACGGCCGCAGCCGGTGGGACTTGCTGGATGCCGCGCGCATTACCCGGGCGCTGCGGCCCGATGGCATTAACTGGCCAGACCAAGAAGACGGCACGCCCACTAACCGGCTAGAAGCTTTAACGACCGCTAACGGACTGGAGCATATCAACGCCCACGACGCTTTGAGCGACGTCAATGCCTGTATTGACCTGGCTTTACTGCTAAAGCAAAATCAACCTAAGATTTTTGATTATTTGCTGGCCCTGCGCGACAAGCACAAAGTGCGGGCCATCGTAGAAAGCGATGAGCCGTTTGTGTATACCAGCGGCCGCTACGAAAACCGCTACCAAAAAACTACCGTGGCCTGGCACCTGGCCGGTTTGCCCAACCAGCAAAACGCCGCCCTGGTTTACGATTTACGCTACGACCCCGGCCCGTGGCTTAAAATGACCGAATCGGAACTGGCAAACCGGGCGTACTTGCCGCCAAAGTCCGACCTCGACCGTTTGCCGGTAAAAGCCATCAAATATAATTGTTGCCCGGCCGTCGCGCCTTTGGCCGTACTCGATGCCGATACCCAACAGCGGCTGGAAATCGACCTGGATAAACTAGAAATTCACCGCCAAAAATTAGCCGGCGCCGAAGATTTTATAAACCGGCTGCAATCAATATTTGACTACAGCCCCAAGCAGGAGCAGCTAATTGCCGGCCCGCCGGCCGCTGAAATTGTCGATAGTTTGCTATACGACGGCTTTATAAAAAACCAAGACGACCAGCAGCGCATGCGGATAGTACGCATGGCCGACAGCGACGAAGTAAATCAATTACCCATAGAATTTGACGACCCCCGGCTAAAAGTTTTATTCCCGCTGTATAAAGCCCGCAATTTCGCGGATAAACTTAATGACGAAGAGCGACAGGCCTGGCAAAAATATCGCGAGCATAAGTTGATGCACGGCGGCGAAAAAAGCCAGGCGTCGCGGTATTTTAAACGGCTTAGCGAACTTTCCAAACGTCCCGGATTAACCGAACAGCAAAAACTATTGCTAGAAGATTTGCAGGCTTACGGCCAGCAAGTGCTGCCTTTTGCCTAAAAAAAATCTCAATTTGTTTAATCCAACCGGCTATATCTGGAAAAAATAGTAAAATCCGTGTATAATCTATCGGTCGAATGAGCGAAAAAATCGTAGTTAAAGGTGCCCGGGAGCACAATTTAAAGGATATTAGCCTTGAAATCCCGCGGGACCAATTGGTCGTAATTACTGGTTTATCCGGTTCCGGTAAATCCAGCCTGGCTTTTGATACCATTTATGCCGAAGGCCAGCGCCGCTATGTCGAAAGTTTAAGCAGTTACGCCCGCCAGTTCCTGGGTTTGATGGAAAAACCCGACGTCGACCAAATAGACGGCCTTAGCCCGGCCATCAGCATCGACCAAAAATCTACCAGCCGCAACCCGCGCAGTACAGTTGCTACGGTTACCGAAATTTATGACTATTTGCGCCTGTTGTTTGCCCGCATCGGTACGCCGCATTGCCCGGTTTGCGGCAAGCCGGTAAACCGCCAAACTACCAATGCCATCATCGACCAGATTACCAGCCATTGGCCCGGCGCCAGGTTAATGATATTAGCGCCGGTTGTTATCGATAAAAAAGGCGCTTTCGAACATATCCCCGAGCAGTTCCAGCGGGCCGGTTTTGCCCGGGCCAGGGTAGATGGCGTGGTATATGCGTTAGACGAATTCCCTAATCTAGATAAAAAGTACAAGCATACTATAGAAATTGTCGTCGACCGGTTAGTAAACGACGAAGACAGCCGCACCCGGCTAGCCCAAAGCGTCGAGCAGGGCCTTAATGTTGCTGACGGTAAATTGCATGTCCAAAACGCCGACACCCAGGAAATTAATAATTACAGTTTGCGCTACGCCTGCGTCGACCACCCCGACGTTACCATTCCCGAACTCGAACCCCGCACTTTTAGCTTTAACTCGCCGCACGGCGCCTGCCCGGTGTGTACCGGCCTTGGCAGCCGGTTAGAGGTTGACCCCGAGCTGGTTATTCCTAACGGCCGGCTGACTATCGCCGAAGGCGCTATCCGGCCGTTTAACCGGGTATCGTCCGATGCCTGGTACATGAAAAAAATGCAGGCCGTTGCCGATTATTATAATTTCAGCCTGCACGTGCCCACCGGCGAGCTGAACCAGTCGCAGCTCGAAAAAATCTTATACGGCACCGGCAGCCAAAAATATTCGATTAGGCTAGGGCTTGGCCGCCAGTTCGAAACAACCTACGAAGGCGTAATTCCTAATTTAGAGCGCCGCCATAAAGAAACCGACAGCGACTTTATGCGCCGCGACATCGAGCGTTTTATGCAAGAACGGCCTTGCCACG
>CAYWQH010000004.1:0-105743 GCA_964460855.1 uncultured Candidatus Saccharibacteria bacterium | reverse complement strand
GGAATCGAACCCACAATCCTTGCGGAACACGATTTTGAGTCGTGCGCGTATACCAATTCCGCCACTCGCCCGGGCTCCCAAAATTGTTTGAAAATTCAAACAATTTTGGGCATAAGTACATTAAATAACAGGAGTTATTGTACAATAGACCAAGGTAAATTAAAAAAGCTTATGGATAACGATACGCCGCACTTGCAGCTGCCAGGCCAGGGCGAACCACCTAACGATTCCCAACCTGAACAACCGTCCGAGCCGCTGAACCCGGCGGCCGATTTGATCCGCCAAAAAATCAGTAACATATATGGCAATGAGCCGGACTTAGCGCAAGAAACTGAGGTCATCAAAGAAACCAAGCTGGAGCACCACAAGCTCACCAAACACCAGCAAATTATCAACGAATTATTGACTTCCGGCAAAAATGTAACCGAAATCCAAACTGATTGGCACGATTATTACAACCGCCTGCCGGACGATGAAAAGCATTTAGTTTGGCATGAATTTTACGAAGCCCGGGGCCGGTTGCCCAAACAAGGCGCCCAAGATAAGGCAAAAGTCATCGAAAACCCGCCCGAACCGGCACCCCCACAACCAACCGCCCACCATAAAACCAGGCGCCGGGCCAAACCAGCCCAATCGGCGGCCGAGCTAAAAAAATCATTGCTTTCCCAAGTTGAAAAACAGGCTAATACCAAGCTTTCCCGCCGCCAGCACCTGCAATCGCTGCTATTTGGCTTTGGCGTCGGCTGTTTAGTGCTGATAATTTTGCTGTTTAGCTTTTTTAATGAGCGGTTCGTAGCGCCGTTTATCACACCCAGCCGAGCGGTTACCAATACGCCGATTATCAGCGACTCAACGGTTGCCAGCAGCCAAAACCCCAAAATTATCATCCCTAAAATCAACGTCGAAATACCGGTGGTTTACGACGACACTTCGACTACTGAAAAAGATATCCAGAGTTCGCTGGAAAATGGCGTAGTACATTATGCCGATACGCCGCTGCCGGGCGAGCAGGGCAATGCCGTAATCGTCGGACACTCCAGCAATAACATTTTTAATAAGGGCAAGTATAAGTTCGCCTTCGTGCTGCTTAGCCACATGGAAAACGGCGACACGTTTATGCTCGAGAAAAACGGCGTGCGCTATACGTACAAGGTTTACGACAAAAGGATTGTTAAGCCAACGGAAGTTGGGGTACTGGGCGCCCAAGATAAAGCTGCCACGGCTACGCTGATAACTTGCGACCCGCCGGGCACTTCGATAAACCGGCTGGTTGTGGTCGGCGAGCAAATCAACCCAGACCCCAAAGCAAACATTGCCAGCACCCGACATAGCACCATTGCCAGTACCGAAACCCAAGTTATCCCTGGTAACGCGCCGAGCCTATGGCACCGGCTAACCGGCTGGCTATAGCGTTATTGCTGTCCGGGTGGAATGTCGGTTTTAGCCCGTAAATCGTAGCGTAGCAGGCTGTAGCCCTGGGACAGGTCGGCGGCGGTTATAGGCGATATCACAAACATTTCGTTAAAGTCCCTGTCAAAATACGCTGCTTGTTCGAGGCTGGTAGGCGTGAGTATTTGCTGGTTGGTACCGTCAAAATCCATAACCAGGCTTTGGCCGCCGGTGGTGCCAATTAAGCGGTTGCCGTCCATCCAGTGCATCGGCGCGCTGAGCGGTTGGCTGACAGAATAGTGGTAATAGTCTAAATCTTCAAAATCATAAACGGCGAAATCCTGGCCGTTAGTCGCCATCACAAATCGGGTGTTATCGGAAAAAGCGGCTTTTTGGATATTTTTGACGCGCAGTGCAGAGTAAGAAGACAAAGGCGAACTGGCACCGCCTTTAAGCTGGTCGAGCGGGTTTTTAAAAATTTTAACCGCGCCGTCGGTATTAGACCCGGCGATAAAGAACCAGTCGCCCTGGTACTTAGCCGAATCAACAAAGTACTGGCTGCCGGCGCTCATTTCGCTCAAAGCATAGCTTTGGCCGTTATCAAAAATCCGGGACTGCACTTTTCCGGCTGGCTGGTTTTTGTTGGTCACATAAATAAAAACATTTGTTCCGTAAGGTTTAAAGTCCAGTACTTTATCGACCATCGGCACCGATACGGTCCGGTCCTTAATACTAAGCTGGCGGAGCGAGCCATCTGCGTTAACCAAACTGTAAAACTGGTCGGCTTTTTTGTCGCGAAGCTGCAGCTGGTCGGGAGTGATACCAAAAAACCGGTTGACGTTAACCGAACTGGACGGCACTTCGCGGTCCAACACAATAAATTCTTTGCCGCCCGTAAAGCTATGTTCCAGCAATAAGCTTTTGTTATCGCTGGCCCATTCTATTTCTTTATAAGTGCCGGGCTTATCAGCCTGGGTTATTAAGCTGGCCGGGATGGACAAGTTTTTTAGCGGGTAGTTAGGCGGTTTGGATAAATCGTATAGGTCAAAGTTAAAAGCGCCGGTAGTCGCCGGGGTTTGGACTACCAGCCATTTCCGGTCCGGGCTTTGGCTAACCAGCGGCGGCAAACCGGTTTTGTAAGCGTGAAGGTTTTTTGGAACCAATTCGGTAGGGAAAAGAAAGGCGTATACCAGTCGTTCTATGCTTCGCTCTTCGAGCGAAAAGTTGCGAACCCAATCCCGGTAACCGGCGCGTTTAATGGCTACTTTATAATTGCCCGCCGGCAAAACCAGCCGGGCAGCCGTGCGGTTTTTGCTGGGTCCGTCGTTAATATATATGTCGGCCGGCGAGCGGTTCGCATCTACGAATAACAAGCCGTTTTGAACGACATTGCCAGTTTTATCAACGCTATAGCCATTAGCTTCATAAACTAAAATTACTGTGCCAAAAACAATAGCTATGGCAATTAGGACATATCCGATAAACAACTTGATAGCAGCCGCCCGGCGTTTTTTGGGGTCAACAAAATCCATATATGGAAAATAGTAGCACAAGAGCGCTTATGCCTCTTGCTAAAATGAGCTGGCAGCATTAGTATTATTTCTAGCATTAAGGCTTTAAGGGGGCGTGAGATAACTGTGGCAACATCGTCTGGCATCATAAATGTAAACGGCAAACAATACGATGCTATAAGCGGTAAATTGCTCGGCTCCAAACCTTCAATCGCCAAAGTAGGCCGGGCCATGGACGGCATAGTTAAAGCCAAACCGTCGGGCAAAGCCCTGGCAAAAATTTCGCCATCCAGCATCGTCCATAAAAAAGTTCAGCGCAGCCAGACACTTATGCGCAAAGCGGTACCCAAACCGGTTAAAAAAGCTACTATTACCGGCCTGGCGCCAATGGCTGCCAGCAAAACAGCTTCAGCCGTAAATAACTCTTTCAACCAAGTCAAAAACACTTTAACCCGCGCCGACGAACTGTCGCGCCTAAACCGCTCAAAGCAAATCCACAAAAGCGTTAAAGTTAGCCGCTTTGGCGGGGCAGTAAATACTGATATCAAGGCCGGGCCGGCTAGCAGCGGGCCGGTAAGCGGCGAAATTGTCAGCCGCAGCGCCATAGCACCGGCGGCGTCTATTTCGGCGCCGGTTTCCAAGCCGCTGCCCAGCATGATTACCAGCGCTACCCATGGCAACTTAGAAGAATTAGTAAACGAAGCTTTGGCCCATGCCAAAGCCCACGAAAACTCCCCGCACCGCACCCGCGACCGCTTTGGCCTCACCCGGAAAAGCAAATTAGTCGGGGCAGCTGTATTTGCGTTTGTAGTTGTTTTAGCTGGCAGTGTTTTTGCTTACCAGAAAGTTCCCAGCGTGGCCGTTAAGATTGTAACTAAACAAGCCGGCATTAAAGCCTTAGCACCTACATATAAGCCGGCTGGGTTTGCTTTTAAGGGCGCCGCGGCCGTAAACGATGGCGTGGTTAACTTGCGCTATACAGCTAACGCCGACAGCGGCCGGACTTATACAATCAGCCAGCGCAAATCGGATTGGGATTCGGCTTCATTGCTTAGCAATTTCGTTTCGACTAACGGCAACCAGTACCAAACATTCTTAGACCACGGCAAAACGATCTTTGTATATGACGGCCAAAACGCCACATGGGTGAACCAGGGGATTTGGTACAACGTCGAAAGCAACGCCGACCTTAATACAGAGCAGCTATTAAAGATAGCTGCGTCAATGTAGCCCTTATATTTTTTATAAAGCAGCGCCTAAGTATTACGAACGCAATTAAATCTGAAAAACTCTGCCGAACCGGAGGAGAGAAGCTTTAAAATACTTCGCGATGCGAGGATGTTTGAGCCTGAGCTTAGCGAAGGCGAGTTCCGCAGCATCCGAGTACTTTAAAGTTGAACGACTACCGCGCGAGGCAGCTTTTGAAGATTTATTTGCGTGAGTGACTACATACTTAGGCGCTGGCGGACGCGTTGCTCGCCGAGGGTCTGAATTACCGAGTACAAGTCGGGGGTTTGGTTTTTGCCTGTCAGGCGCACCCGGATAATTTTGGCGAAGTCGGCTATTGAGCCGGCAAAAGCCGCCGGATTCTTTTTAAATTCTCCCATATCGGCCGCAAAGCCGGACTCTTGGGCGGCGGCCCGCATGCCGGCCAGCCAGCCCGGCTGGTCCTGGCCAAAATCCAGCTTATTTAAAAAGTTATCGGTAACGGCCTTTTGCACCAGGAAATCGAAGTTAGCCAATTCGTTGGTGATAGCCGCCTCTTTAGTTTGCTCGTAAAACTTATCAAAAAAGTAGGCGTAGGTGTCGCGGGCCTGTGACCATTTGGCAATGTCTTTGCGCGGCTTGGGACCGTCGCGCTCAATTTTTAATACCCGGCTGGTATAGCCGGCATCGTCGGCAAAAGTTTCGGCCAGTTCATAGTCATTTTGGTTAACCCACGACATTATTTGCTGCTCAAAGTCGGCTTGTTCCATTTTGGCTATCACGTCGCGGCTGACATCTTCGAGCTTATTAACGTCCAGCAATGGCCCGCGGCTGTGGGCCAGTTTTTTAACCGAAAGCTGGAAATTATCGGCCGGTTGGTCGGGGTTTTGTCGGCGCCAATCTTCGAAATTGGAATTAGCCAACCCAAGCAAATATTCTTTTATGGCAGCCACGGGGTAGCCGGCGGAAAGCCAATATCGGATGTCGGCTTCGGCGTCTTTGCGCTTGCTTAATTTACGCTTGGCGCCGTTATCCAAAATAGAAATCGGGGCAATATGGCCATAATGGAATTGGGGCAATTTAAGGGCCTGGCACAAGTCGATGTGCAATGGTACGCTGGAAAGCCACTCGTCGCCCCGCAGCACTAAATTAACCTTCATTAAATGGTCGTCTACTACGTGGGCCAGGTGGTAAGTAGGGAAACCGTCGGATTTTAATAGCGGTATATCGAGGTCGTTTTGGGGCAATTCGATTGAGCCTTTAAGCCAGTCCTGGAACATGACCCGGCGGTCGGGGTCGCCGGAGCTGCGGAAGCGTAAAATAAACGGCCGGTTCTCGTCTAAAGCTTGCCGTACCAGTTCTTCGGGCTTATCGCGCCAGATGGCATATTGGCCATAATAACCGGGGCGGACGCCATCAGTTTTTTGCTTTTCAATTTGTGAGGCCAGCTCTTCGGCGGTGGCAAAACAGGCATAAGCCCGGCCGTTTTTTAACAAATTTATGGCAAAGCTGGTATATAAAGGCAGCCTTTCGCTCTGCACGTAGGGCCCGTAGATTCCGCCCGCTCCGGGGCCTTCGTCGGGCGCAAGGGCGAATTGCTGCAGGGCATTTAAAATTAAATCGCGGCCGCCTTCGACTTCGCGGCTTTTGTCGGTGTCTTCGATCCGAAGTAAAAAAAGGCCGTTACTTTGGTGTGCTAGCCGTTCGTTTATAAGGGCAGTGTAGACGGTACCGATGTGGACAAAGCCGGTAGGCGAGGGCGCCAGCCTCGTAACCAGCGCGCCTTCGGTTAAGGCGCGGGGCGGATAACCGGCCTCGGCTTCGGAGCGGTCCATACAGCCATTGGGTGCCAGCAAACTAACTATCCGGTCGATAAGGTCTTGGCTCATGGCAATATTGTAACCCAATCTGGCCAAGAGGCGTGTTGCATAAAGCTTATGCCTGATACAATGTTTGAAATGCAAGATGATATTAAGCTGCCCGAACCCCAGGGGCAAGACAAAGTTCAAGGTGAACCGGAGCCCGATACTAAGGGTGTAGATATTGTGGCGGTCGGGCCTAAAATCTCCGAGTCCAAAGGCAAGCTAACGTCGCCGGCCAAACTGGAAAAGCATAGATTGGCCAAATTTAAGCGCCTGGCAAGAGAAAAGCGGGTGTTTATTCCGGCCATCGCGCTGTTTATTTTAGTTTGCGCGCTGGCAGGTTGGTTCGCTTTCCATAATCCGTCCCCGCCGCCTAAACAGGCCGTTGCGGTTGTTAAAAAGAAAGAAGCGCCCAAACCGCCTCCGCCAATTGTCTCGCCGCTTACCGGTGCAGTAGTAACGGCCGAGCAAGCTGCCCGTCCTATAACGGCCATTATGATTGAAAACAGTACCGATGCCCGGCCGCAATCCGGCTTACGCGATGCCGGAGTAGTGTACGAGGCTATCGCCGAAGGCGGCATCACCCGTTTCTTAACTTTATTCCAGGAAAACCGGCCAAGTTATATCGGGCCGGTGCGCAGTGTCCGGCCATACTACCTGGATTGGGCCGCGCCGTTTGACGGCGGCATTGCCCATGTCGGCGGGAGTTTTGACGCTTTGCAGCAAATCAGGAACCCGGCCGAAGGCATGAAAGACCTCGACCAGTTCTTTAACGCCGGAAGCTTTTGGAGAATTCCCGAGCGCTACGCGCCGCATAACGTTTACACCAGTTTCGACCGGCTGGACCAGCTAAATAAAAGCAAGGGCTTTACCAGCAGCAAATTTACCAGCTGGCCGAGAAAAGCGGACGCGCCGTCGGCCACGCCCGATCCTAAATCCATAGATATTGGCATTTCCGGTTTCTTCTTTAACGTCCACTATCAGTACGACCCGTCCACCAATACCTATATGCGTTCCGAAGGCGGCAAGCCGCACGTTGACGTGCTGACGGCACAAGATAACGCGCCCCAACAATTACACCCCAAAACGGTAATTGTATTGATTATGCCGTATTCTTACGGGCCGGCCGATGACGGTGCCCGCAGTACTTACGGTACCACCGGTAGTGGAGCAGCCTACGTTTTCCAAGACGGGCGGCTGGTAATTGGCACCTGGGCTAAAGCTGACCGCAAGTCGCAGATTGCCTTTAACGATTCAGACAATAAGCCGATACCGTTAAATGCCGGCCAAACCTGGATTACTATGTTGTCGGATCCCGGAAACCTAAAGTACAACCCTTAAAAAAATGAACCATTACAAAAAGCTGCTGTCCGAGACCCAAGTGCTGCTGCTTGTATCAACGGCATTGAGTTGTTTTGCGGGTATGGGCGTTTGGTGGCTGGCGAATGGCTTTTTTAGCCAATACATACCCCCTTACTTAACGGCCGCTGCCGTAGTTTTAATGGTCCTGGCTTTTTCATTTTTGGTGTCACGATGGCTGGGCAACACTATCTTGTCGCCAATGAAGAACGTCTGGCTGGCACTAATGCATGTATCCAGCCGCCAAAACAGCCAGGCCGCCCCCAATATAGACCGCGCCAAGTTCGGCAAAACCCTGGCCAAAAGCATGGCCCTGCAAATATATTCGCTGGCCGGCGGCCAGCAGCCACAGCCAGCCGAAAGCCAGTCGGATGCCACACAGGCGGTTCTGTGGTCGGTCCAAACTTTACCGATGCCGCTGATTATTTGCGATGCCAAACAAAATATTTATTTCGCCAACGAAGCCGCCAACCGTTTCTTCGGCGACGGCAATAATCTTACTGGCCAGCCGCTCAACGATGTAATTCGAATGAAATTCCAAGATAAGAATACTTACGAAACCTGGCTAAACGGCAACCGCGGGCATAAGGTTGTAGATACGCAGTCCTGGAAGCGGGTCACCTCCAGCGACCTAAACCGCAAAGTCGTGCGCCAATTCGATCTGTTTGCCTATTTTAACGAGGGTATCAGTGAAAACTTCGAAACTACTCTGCTGTTTTACGATAAGAGCCAGGACTACGGCCAAGAGGATCAAGGCGTGGATTACGTTGCCATGGCCGTGCACGAGCTGCGCACGCCTTTAACTATTATGCGCGGCTACATAGAAGTGCTGGAAGACGAAGTCAGCAAGCAAGTTCCGCCTGAATACCAGGAATTCATCCATAAATTAAGCGGCAGCACCCAGCAGCTTAACAGTTTTGTCAGCAACATATTAAATGTCGCCCGCATTGATGCCGAACAACTTTCTTTGCAAATCGAGGAATGCGATTGGGCCGAAACGCTTAAAGAAGCCTGCACCGATATGGAACTGCGGGCCAAAATCCGCGGCAAGCATTTTGAATACCAGATTGAAGAAGGTTTGCCAACGGTGGCCATCGACAAACTAAGTATGTATGAGGTAATTACCAACTTGCTGGATAACGCCATAAAATACAGCGTTAAAAGCCAAAAAATTATTATAGGGACCCGAAAATCTTTAGACGGCCGGGTCGAAACATATATCCAGGATTTTGGTATTGGCATTCCAAATTCCGTTTTGCCGCAGCTATTTAACAAGTTTTACCGCAGCCACCGCAGCCGCACCCAAGTGGGCGGTACCGGCCTGGGGCTGTACTTAAGCAAAGCCATAGTCGAAGCCCAGTTTGGCGAGATATGGGTGCGCAGCAAAGAAGGCGAGGGCAGTACTTTCGGTTTTACGCTGCCGCCATATAGCGCGGTTGCCGGGCAACTGAAAAACAGCGATAATAAAGCCCAGATCGAACGCCACCGGCAAGGCTGGATCAAAAACCATTCATTCGTAAAGCGCTAATATGCAAGATTCCCAACCACCCAAAAAAATACTTTGTATCGAAGACGAGCACTTTATAAGTGAACTGTACGCCCGCGCCCTAAGCAAAGCCGGCTACCAGACAATCGTCGTTTTAGACGGCGATACCGGTTTGGCCGAGGCCAAAACCGACGATTATGACATTATCCTTTTAGATTTGATGATACCCGGCATAACCGGCATGGACGTTCTGCGCCAATTGCGCAGCGAAGGCTCGCCGCCGCTGCGGGCCAAAATTATTATTACTACCAATTTAGACGTTAAGCAGCAAACCCGCGACGAACTGGAAGTTTTAGCTGACGCATATTTGATTAAAGCCGAAATTACGCCTAAACAGCTTGTAGAATTTATCCAAAAATTAACCCCTTAAAAACAGGTTAATCTGCCAAAAGGGAGCTGCCGGTTATTTTGCTTAAGGTAATACTGTTGTATTATCAGTATTAACAATTCAAAAATAAGGAAACTCGCAATGGAACCTGTTAAAGAAAACGACCCTAATAAAGAGCCTATTAAAAGCGACATGCCAAGCCCTGACCCGGCTATGCCGCCGGCGGGTGATATTGCCAATCGGCCCAAAACAGACCAGCCCAACCCGGTCCAGCCGCAAGATGTGGGCCATCCTAAAAGTTCCAAGAAAAAATTAATTATCGTTTTAGTTTTGTTGCTGGTTATTGCCGGCGGCGCCCTGGCATATTGGATGATGAATAAAGATGATTCGTCAAATACCAAAACCAGCAGCAGCGCGCCCGTAGTTGTTAAAAAGGACATCGCGGTTATGCATTTTGGCTCGCAAAACGGAATGGTTACCGAGTTTTACCCCGGCGCGGAATCGATTACCAGCACCAGCTCGATTGCCCTAAACAAAGCGGTATTCGAAGGCCTGGTCAGCTATAGTGGCGGACCGGTTTCACCGCTGTTGGCTAAAAAATGGACCAACCCCGACAGCAACACTTGGGTGTTTACGCTGCAGGATGGCGTTACGTTCCATAACGGCCACCCGCTGACCGCCCAAATCGTTAAAGACAGCTTATTGGCCTCTACGCCGGCTACCGAAGGCTACGACCTTGGTACGATTATTAAAAGTATCGAAACACCGGATTCCAAAACGGTTAAAATTACCACCACTAGCCCGGACCCGCTATTTCTTAACCGGTTGGTGCAAGTTTATGTCTATGACACTACCAGCAAAACTAAAAATAGCGCCGATAACGGCACCGGGCCGTTTACCACTAAAGCCGGCAGCACTAATAACTACGACCAAATCCATTTGGTAGCTTACGACAAATACTGGGGCCAGCGGCCTTATGTACGGGCCATAGAAGGTACTGCTTACGATGACGAAGACGCCCTGGCCAAAGCCGTTAAAGACGGCAAAGTAGACCTCGCCTTTTACGTTTACAAGTCTCATGTTGCCGATATAAGCAAAACCAGCAGCGCGTTTACAGCCGTAACTTCCGATATCAGCGGCGCTTACGAGCTGCAGCCGCTAACCCTAAAGACCGGCTCGCCGGTGCAAAAGAAGGCAGTCCGCCAGGCGCTATACGAAGCGATCGATCCCGCATTAGTAATTAAAGCCTCGGCCAAAGACGGCGAACCGGCCACCCAGATTGTACCCAATACCATCGCCGGTTTTAACCCGGCCATTACCCGGCCGGCACTGAATGTGGCAGGCGCTAAAAAGCTATTGGCTGACGCCGGTTATCCTAACGGCCTAACCCTGAGCATTTTTTACGGCCCGCCGGCCGCCGATTCGGTTAAAGAAATCGGCCGCCAGCTAAAGGCAATTGGCGTTACGCTGGACTACCACCAAGTAAGTTCATTCGAGGAATTCGACAATAATATCAAGACCAATAAGTACGACTTAAACTACATCTCCAACTTTAGCGACTTTACCGAAGAGACCGATATCTTGCAGAGCATCTTTACTAAAAGCGGCGACAGCGCTGCATACGACAGCGCGCAAGTAGACGCGCTGCTGGTTAAAGTTACCAAAGAGCTTAATACTACCACCCGCGTCCAAGAGCTGCAGCAGATAAACAAGATTCTGGCCGACGACGTCGCCACCATTCCGGTCTACGTACCAACCCAGCAAATCGTTATGCGGGCCAATTACGGAGCAACATTCGGCACCCATGACGGGGCAATCGGCGCCTATCTTTCCAGCTTCTATATGAAGTAGGCCGTCATGCGGCTGGGCCTACGATCCAAGTTTCTGATACTCATAAGCGTACTGTTGGTAGGCATTGTGGCGGTTGTCACGACCTACCTGGTACGCTCCAGTGTCAATAACTTAAGCCGCAACCTAGACAGTGAGTCGGTAGCATTCGCGACCTTGGCAACTACTCCTATTGGCGACGACTTCCTGGTTTACAAAGACTCCGGCACTAACCACATTACCGAGCAATTTAAAAAGTTTTTAAGCTTGAATAAAAACGTCGCCAATATTTTTATTGTTGACGCTTCCGGGCAAGTCCAGTTCAGCAGCAATGCCATGGCCGCCGCGCCGATCGATAACGACGTGGCCGGCTCGTTTGACCCGACTTATGCCAACGACGGTTCGCACGGCACGATTTCGCGGATAATTTATCCGTATTTCGAGCAGTCCCAGGCCCACCGCTATAGCATCGTTTACGACTTTTCGGCTACCGCCATCCAGCAACAGATAAATAAAGAAGCCCGCACGGTCGTTTATCTATCAATAGCCGCGCTGGCTTTTACCATCGCTATTTTATACGGGGTAATTAACGCCTTTATTTTAAGGCCGGTGCGCCAGGTGGTAACCCAGGCCCTGGCCATCAGCGCCGGCAACCTCGACCAACAGATCGCGGTTAAAGGCAGCGACGAAATATTCAAGCTGGGTTCAGCTGTAAATACCATGGCCGAATCTTTAAAGAAGAGCATTGCCGAGTTAAAAGAAGTTGACAAAGTAAAAAGCGAATTCATGGTAATAGCTTCGCATAACTTACGGACGCCATTAACTGTTATCAGCGGCTACACAGACTCCTCTAACAGCTACGAAACAGTTGAAGATTACAAACAGGCTATGGAAGGCATTACGCTCAGCGCCAAGCGGCTGCACGCCTATGCCGAAGATATGCTGACCATATCGCGCTTCGAGTTAGGCGCCGATAAAATCATGCACGAGGAAAAGAATTTTACCGAACTGGTAAAAGATATATCCGACGACGCCAAACTTATCTGCCAGCACCAGAAAAAGCAGTACCATTCTGCTATTGATGACAAAGAGCGCCTGGTGGGCATTAGCGAGGCCCATGTGCGCAGCGCCATTTGGAATATCCTGGATAACGCCCTTAAATTTACTAAAGAAAACGGCGAGATTTCTATTAAATTGGAAGACGACGGCCATTTTGCCATCTTGTCGATTTCCGACAATGGCATTGGTATTAAGGCGGCAGAATTGCCGAAGTTATTTACCAAATTCCACCGCGGCACTGACCTTATGACTTATGATTACGAGGGTACCGGCATCGGGCTTTACTCGTCCAAGCTGATTATCGAGCAGCACGGCGGCACGATCACCGCCGCCAGCACCGAAGGCCAGGGCAGTACATTTGTAATCAAGCTGCCACTCATCGACTCGCACCCTAAAACTTGATACAATTCACCCCTGTAACCAATCAGGCCCCTTCGTCTAGTGGTCCAGGATATCTGGTTCTCATCCAGAAGATCGCGGGTTCGAATCCCGCAGGGGTCACCAAATAAAATGCTCTCTAAATGAGGGCTTTTTTATTTGGTTGCTCGCAAAGCGAGTTAACCCGCGATTGAAATGGCGGGTTCGCTAATTCAGGCCAAATTAACTTTATTTGGATTGAATTATATGCTGAAGCCGAGGCGAGTCTTTCGCCCCGGCCTGAGGCTATATTCCCCGTGAGGTCACCAAGTATAATTGCATTATGAACATATATATCGATGGCGACCGGCCATACCCTATAGTTAGAACAAACGCCTCTGTTGAGGGGTTATCGATAAAGGCAAGCCTACTGCCCGATGGCCCAGATATTTTCAGGCAGCCAGAAGATGAATTAAAACAGGCGTTCATAGATGGGCCAAGTTTCCATTTACAAGATATGCCGCTGGACCGAATCATCAGAAATTCAGCCACGGAAATGTTTACGGGGCAGCATATCGAGCCGACCGAAGAGGAATTAATAGAAGCTATCTTGGAGAGGGCCCAAGAAGAAATATGGGAAAATGACGGCTATGAAGTAGTAGCAAGTAAGCATATCAGAAGCATTCGTGACGTCGAGAACTTCGCCTACGCAGATATCTGGATGTTTGAAATATCCAAATCGGTGGGAGCAGGAATTGCTGTTATCCCGGATACAATTGCTTTGAGAGGGCTTGCCGTACAAATTTCTGGCCGTTACAAGCCAATGGCGTTCGAATACATTATTCCAGAATCTCAAACAGACCCAAACGGTTGGAGTTTACTGGCCTATATAAGTTATGACTTCGAAGAACATGACGGTTCAGTCTATATCTCGCCGTAGCTATTGACATTATCCTTACGCTTTAGTTTGATTAAGCTATAACAATTAGGAAAACAAAAAATGAATTTTGATACTCGCAAATCAAAATCCGACAAACCTGCCGACAAAGCAGCGGATTCCAAAGTCAAACCGGCTAAAGCGCCGGAAGTTAAAGAGGCAAAAACCAAAGGGCCATGGTGGCGCGGCTTTTTGGCGTTCCTGCTGGGCAGTCTGGCGTTTTACAGCCTTATCGCCTGCGTATTCAGCTACTGGATGAACCACACCCTGACCAATTCCAAACAGTTCGCCGCCATAATGGGCCAAGTCGAGCAAAACAGCAGCGTACAAGGGGCCATTGCCGGCAATATCGCTTCGGCGCTAACCAAAGACGTATCAACCCCGGACCTCAAACAAAAATTCCTGCCTAAGGCACCGGCCACTACCACGCCCCAAGAGATCCGCAGCCAGTCGAATAAAATTATCCAAACTTCCATCCAGCAAATCTTGGCCGCCCCGCAATTTGAAAAACTTTGGCAAGACACCATGGCCAGTACCCACGAGCAACTAATTTCACAGCTCAAAGAAACTGACCCAAACAAGCCGATAAACGTTAATATTCAGCCATTAATTCTAGGCGTAATTGGCGAAGTCAAAAAAACCCAGCTTGCTTTCATAGTGCCGGATAAACTGCCGCAAGACATGGGCAAGTTCGAAATTAAGAACTCTTCCAATACGGGCAAAACCATTTTGATATTTAACCCCAGCCAGCCGGTTACAACGCTGCGAAATGTCTACCAAAAAATGACGATGGGCCTGGTTGCGGCCATAGCGCTGGCGGTTACTTCTACCGGCTTAATGCTGCTGGTTTCTAACCGCCGCTGGCACGCACTGCGCCGGCTAAGCATTTTTACCGGCCTCACGACTTTTTTGATTGCCATAATGTTTGCCGAAGGCCCGGCGCAAGTCAGCCAGCGCATTAAATTCAACGGGGCCGACCCTAATACTTCGCAGGCCGTAGTCGCGGTCCTTGGCATCGTTACCAGGGAGCTCCGCCAAATTTGCATAGCCGTTACGGTTATATGCTTTGTTGCTGCTGTCGGCATCAGCATTATGCTGATGGAGCGCCACCATAAGCGCATAGCGGCTAACAAGCCGGCTGCCGGCTCACTCACGCCCGCCAAAGCCAGCTGATTTGAATTTAAGCCCGGGCAAGCCCATAATAAGCAATAGCAATATTTGGGGCATTAATAGGGCACTATATGGCATTGTTTAAGAAGCACAGCCAAAAGCCGGCGGCCGAAACGCCGCCGCCGGCGACTGGGCCAAAACCAGCGCTGGCGCGCATGCCGGACGAACATTTGGCCTCGCAAATAATTATTGATTCGATTGAAGACGGCGTGGTGTTAATTAACGCCAATAAAGTCATCCAATTGTTTAACCCGGCAGCCACCCGTATAACCGGCTGGGTGGCTAATGATGCCGTGGGCCTGGAATACCGCTCGGTGCTTCAGCTGCTCGACGAAAACGAGCAGCCCTACCAACCCGAAAAAGACCCTTTTACCCAAGCCATAGAAGAAATCCGTACCGTCCGGAATAACGACACAGTGCTGGTTACCAAAGGCAATAAACGTATGCCAGTATCGCTTATCGTGTCGCCGGTTATTGATGAGCGCACCAAAGCTATTACCGGAGCTGTCGGCGTGCTGCGCGACGTTACCAACGAAAAAGAAGAGGAGCGGCAGCGGGCCGATTTTATTAGCACCGCCAGCCACGAAATGCGCACGCCCATCGCCGCAGTTGAAGGCTTTTTAACGCTGGCTATGAACGATCCGGCCAGCAACCTTAATGCCGTGGCTAAAGGCTACCTGGAAAAAGCCCATGCCGCCACTATCCACTTAGGTACCTTGTTCCAGGACCTGCTGACCAGCTCCAAAGCCGATGACGGCCGCTTAACAAACCACCCGAAGGTTATTGAACTTGGAGCGTTACTGCAGGCGATAACCGACGAGGCCCGGTTTAACGCCGGCAAGAAAGGCCTGGCCCTGGATTACGTGGTCGGCTCGCCCACCATAGTTAATAAAAACCCGGTCCGGCCATTGTTTTATGTTAACGCCGACCCCGACCGTATCCGCGAAGTCATTCAAAACCTGCTGGACAACGCCATAAAATATTCCAACGAAGGCCGCATTAGCGTCCACGTTACCGGCGACGAGGTAAACGTCCAAATACGGGTCAGCGATACCGGGCCCGGCATGTCGGCCGAAGACCTGCCGCATATCTTCCAAAAATTCTACCGGGTAGATAACTCCTTAACCAGGACCGTCGGCGGTACAGGGCTGGGCCTGTTTATCGCCCGTAAAATTATCGAAGAGCTGTACCAGGGCCGGATATGGTGCGAAAGCTCACTAGGCAAGGGCAGTACATTTTTCGTTAAATTACCCCGCCTCAGCAGCGCCGATGTAGCTAAGGTGCAGGCAGAGGATGCCCAGGTAAAATCCGGTGTTTTAATTAAACCCACTAACTCCCAGCAAAAAACTTAAGCGTGCTACAATAAACTTTAGCAAGATAGCGAAAAGTTAACAGATGGCAACAGTCCTAGTCGTCGAAGATGACACCAACTTAGTCGA
The DNA here is from genome assembly GCA_964460855.1 of uncultured Candidatus Saccharibacteria bacterium. Lineage (GTDB taxonomy): Bacteria > Patescibacteriota > Saccharimonadia > Saccharimonadales > UBA10212 > CAYWQH01. The sequence continues at coordinate 89,753 of CAYWQH010000004.1, read as the reverse complement.
AATTTACAGCAAGAACCTGAAAACGGTCGGCTATGACGTGCTAACAGCTGTAAACGGCGGTGAAGCCTTAGAGCTGCTAGCTAAAGAAAAGCCGGACCTGATTATTACCGATACAATGATGCCGCGGATGAGCGGTTTTGATATGCTTACCAAAATCCGCCAAATTCCGACCTTTAAAGATACGCCGGTTATTATGATGACCGCCCTCGACCAAGCCGAGGATAAAGTCCAGGCCGATAAACTGGGCGTAGTCAAATACCTGGTTAAATCGCAGGTTTCGACCCAGGATTATATAAATGTCGCCAAGTCTATAGTGCCTCCCTCCGCGCCTAGCACTAAGCTGCAAGCAGCCGAAGCTCCGGCCGCGCCGGCTGCTCCGGCGCCCAGTGAAGGCGGTTTAGAACCCAACAAAGACCTCAAGATAGATTCAACGGCGCCGTCAGAACCCCCGGCCGCCGAAACTCCCGCCAGCCCGGCAGCGGCAGCATCAACTGCGGAACCCCCGCCCGAGATCGCACCGTTGGCCGAACCGGATGGCCCGCCGAAGTTAGAAGCCGCGCCGGCCACCATTCCGGCAACCGAAGCCCCGGCGCAGCCCGAACTGGCGCCGCCTGTAACTCCTACAAACCCGCCGCCAGCCCCGGCTGCCGAAGCGCCGACTCCGCCGCCCAGCAACCAGCCGCAATCGATCGCCGAAGAAGAGGCGGCCATAGAGGCCCAAATTAATAATTTTATAGATAGTAACGCTATAATTGGCAGCTCCGAATCGGCCCCGACCGCGCCAATGAATGTCGCTGCACCGGTTACTCCAATTGCCGCCGGCCAGTTGAGCCCTAGCGGAATGGTAGTTACCTCCGCGCCGGTAGCCCCGGCAGCCGCGCCAACTGCCGAAGCTCCGCCAGCCGTAGCTACCACACAAGTGCCAGTGCCGCCCCAGACGGCTGAACCAGTCCCGCAGGCCGCAACTCCAGCCCCTAGCCCGGTGCCAGCAGCATCTACAGCTCCAGCTCCTGTAGAGACACCGCCAGCGGTAGAAACTCCAGCCCCACAGCCGGCACCCCAGCCCGAAGTCCAGTCCACTCCAAAAACCGTTGTTAACCCGCCTCATTTAAAAGTTATATCGCCAATCAATGATTTAAATAAAACTCCGGATCTAAACGCCTTAGTCGAAAAAGAAGTGGCCGAACAAAACCGGATGCGCGCCGCCCAAAGTTTGCCCACCGGTGCTGTTATAAATGTCGAGAACGCCTCGGGCGACGTATTCGAAGCACCGAAAGACGTACAACTTAAGGTAGAAGCCCCACCACCGGTACAACCCCCGGCAAGCGGTTTTATTACTCCAGATAACGCCCAGCCGGGCCAAAACATCGACCCCAGCAGCATTGCGTTGTAATCGGATATACTGGTTTATGGTATGCGCCTAAACCAATATATTGCTTTGGCAACCGGTATATCGCGCCGGCAAGCCGATAAACTTATCCAAAGCGGCCAGGTAACTGTCAATGGCCAAAGCGCGTCCCTGGGCGCTAAAACCAGCTCTATGGACAAAATACGCCTGGACGGCATCTTGCTGAGCACCGGTGAGCAGCTGACAGTTATGCTAAATAAACCGGAAGGTTACATCAGCTCGCGCGCCGGGCAGGGCGGCCAGACCATTTATGACTTACTGCCGGCACAATACCGCAAACTTAAGCCGGTGGGCCGGCTGGACAAAGATTCTACCGGATTAATACTTTTAACCAACGACGGCAAATTGGCCAACCAACTGACCCATCCTAGATTTAAGAAGCTAAAGATTTACCAGGTAAAAGTAGACCGGGCGCTAGCCGCCCCGGACTTACAACAGCTGAATAGGGGCGTACGCCTCGACGATGGCATAAGCCGCTTAACTGTCGTGCGGCTGCCGTCGGCCGACGACACGTTATACGAAGTAAAAATGGCCGAGGGGCGCAACCGCCAAATCCGCCGGACTTTCGAAAGTTTGGGTTATAAAGTTACAAAACTTCACCGCATAACTTTTGGCCCGTTTCATTTGGGCGATTTAGCCCCCGGCGATGCCAAGCAACTAGTTATTTAGAGTCAGGATATGGGTTTAACGTTGTCGATATTTGCGGCTATTTTGTGCCAGTCGCCGGCAGTTTTATCAAAGTGAAAGGCAGCGCCATCAACCAACTCTTTATAACCGGCGGGTATATATAACGAATCAGCGTACAGGGTACCAACGACTGCTATATGATGCGAAACCTCCGAAATATAGGTTTCTTGATGGTCCGGTGTTGCTTTATGCTCGCCGGCAGAAATATGTGTTTGTCTATAAGGAATACCGGCGTCTTTTACGGCATTATGGATTAATTTGTCAGAAGTACGGTAATGTCGCGTTGTATAGCCGTCGTGGCTAAATTCGTGCACGTCACTGCCAATAGCCGTTACCTGAGTACCTGTAAATTCTAAAACCGCCGATACTATTTTTTCAGCTTGTTGCTTTTCTTTTACAAGCTTACGTGAATTTTTATCAGTTTCGTCATGTACGAAGTTAGTAGCCACTATAAGTTCCAATGGTAAGCTGCCCAATTTTGTGAATAAATCGTCCGGCGATAAATGAGCGCGCTCCATATCGAACAAGATTTGATCGAATACGCCAGATTGAGCTTTTATCCCGGTATAAGAATCACCAAGCCACCTACCAAATTGTCCGACCATTGACATTTGCTTATTTTATAATAATTGTATGCTTTTGTCTATGTTTTTAATTGTGCTTCTGGTAGAATAACAGGTGAATTATGAGTAATACCAAAGTTCCGATTGTAGCGATTGTCGGGCGGGCTAACGTGGGCAAGTCCAGCTTGTTCAATGCGGTTTTGGGCCGCCGCGAGGCAGTGGTAGCCCGCGAGCCGGGCACCACCCGCGACAGCATAACCGCCAAAGCCAGCTACGGCGGCAAAGACTTTTGGCTGGTCGACACGGCGGGCATGAAGGCCGCCGAAGACGATTTCGAACTATCTATCCAGGAGCAAATCACGGAAGCAACATATGCGGCCGATATTATCCTGGTCGTAACCGAAGCCGACGTGCCATTTACCGACGAAGACCGCCGGGTGGCAACCCTGGCCCACAAAAGCCGCAAGCCGGTTTTTTTAGTTATCAACAAATCGGACAAAGCTAAAAAGGCCAAGCCGGAAGATTTCCAAAAACTAGGCATCAAGCAGGTAGTTCTTACCAGCACCACCCAAAAAACAGGGCTGGCAGAGCTGTTAAAGTCGGTAACGGTCAGCATAACGCCAGCCAAAATCGACGAAGACCCCAACCGCATCAGGGTTGCAATTTTGGGCCGCCCGAACGTGGGCAAGTCCAGTTTGTTTAATTCGCTGGCCAAGAAACAACAGGCCCTAGTGGCCGACCGGGCCGGCACCACCCGCGACGTTAACCGCATTACCGTTCGCTTCCGCGACCGCGAGATTGAGCTTATGGACACCGCCGGCATCCGGCGTAGCGGCAAAATCGAGCGCGGCGTCGAAAAGTTTAGTGTATTGCGGGCTTTAGCCGCTATAGAGCAGGCGGATATTTGCATGCTATTAATGGACGTAAACGAATTAAGCGTTCAGCTCGACCAGAAAATAGCCGGGCTGGTTAAAGAAGCCGGCAAAGGCCTGGTGCTGGTAGTCAGCAAATGGGACAGCGCCGAAAAAGATGCTTTCACCAGGGACGAAATAGCGCCGCAAATCACCGCTAATTTTGAGTTCGTACCCTGGGCTCCTTTAATTTTCACCAGCGCCGTAACCGGCCAGAATGTTACCAAGCTGTTCGAACTTATAACTGACATAAAACGGCGCCGCGACCAGCGGTTTAAAACGCCGGAGCTTAACCAGTGGCTAAAACAAGTAACCGACGACCACCCGCCGGCCGGTTTAAAGGGCAGGGCACCGAAACTAAATTACATGGTGCAGGAAGACGACAACCCGATTCCGGCATTTAAAATTTTCGGCGCCCACACCAAGTATTTGCACTGGAGCTACCGGCGCTACATGGACCGGGAATTCAGGCAAAAGTGGGACATGGTTGGCACACCAATCCAATTCTGGTTCATCGAAAAACATTAGTAATAAATGTAGCAGCGCGCTTGGGAGGGGCCGGCTAACCCGGCCCCTCCTTAAGCGTCAGGATCCTGGTCTCGGAAACGCGCCGGCGTAAGTTGCCATAGTACACCACGCCTCTTAGTGCGGGCGTAGACCGGCAGTCCGATCAGCAGCAATGGCCACGCCGGGCAGTAGAACACCGCCAGGAAAGTGCCGTCCGTCAGCTCGTAAGAACTGCCGGGGAATGAATGCCGGCTACTGTACATCGGGTGCCGTTCATTCCATAGAAAGTCCTTGATCCAGAAGTAGCCCCAGACGCAGCCAACTCCGTAGACCGCGGTAATGGCCGTTAGTACCAATTCTCGCATTTTGATTCTCCAAGCCTCGGATTGGTGTGCGCACTGCTAAAGTTCGCGTGATGGGCAACAGACGTTGCTCACTTAGCTAAAACATATAGTACAATATTTAGCAACTTTTATCAACAAAATTATACGTTATTTGCAATCATTAGGACTTAAGCAGCGCGGAAGGTGCTCCCCAGGGGCTGGGGCCCCGGGGAGTTGTCAGAGCCGCTTGGGTTTTTCCCAGATAACCACCACGACTAAGAGCCCGAACAGGGCTCCGGAGCACCCAAGTATCTGGTGCCCCCGGTAGTGGTCTATATACTTGTAGTAGTAAACGCCTACGACGAAAAGTGTAATCGTCATAAACGCTAGTATTACGCGGAAAATGACGTCTTCTTTGGAAAGCAATATTCTCCTTAAAATCGGACGCGCTGCTTGTTAACGACCATGTTGCCCCGCGGGCGCGCGGTTTTCGCATGGAATTAAATATTACCATACCGAACGGGGTTGGCTTGCGCTAAAAAGTACAATGCGGAATACTAAAGCCAAATGGGATTATTGCAGCGAAGAGTAGAAGTAGGCAACAGCGCGCCGGCCTATACGGTTGGCGGCGGTAAAACATACCTGATAATCGGCCTCGGCAACCCAGGAGAGGAGTACGACGGCACCCGCCATAACCTGGGGTTTGCCGCGCTAGACAGTTTTGCCGAAAAAAATGACTTTCCGGGCTGGGTTTTAAAAAGGGACCTCCAGTGTTTGGAAACTTCCATGATGATGGGGCCGGTAAAAGTAATTTTATGCAAACCGCTGACTTTCATGAATATGAGCGGCCAGGCGGCTGGGGCGCTACAGCGATATTATCGCGTCTATAACCCGGAGACCGTCGTAGTCCACGACGAGCTGGCTTTGCCGTTTGGCCAGATCCGGGCCAGGGTAGGCGGCGAAAGCGCCGGCCATAACGGCATAAAATCGTTAATTGAGCATATGGGCGAGGACTTCGGCCGACTGCGTGTTGGCATATCTAATGAACACTCTGACAAAACTGATTCCGATAAGTTTGTATTAGATAAATTCAACAAGGCGGAGCAGGGGGAAATGGGGAAGATTTTGGGCGAAATTAACGCCATGCTAACCGAATACATCTTTGGGGGCGAACTCCCCCACGACACAAGGTCTGTTTTATAAAGCAAAAGGGGCCCCGGATCTCTCCGGGGCCCCAAGTGTTTCGCGGCAGTGTCAGCGCTAATAGCGCTGACACCGTTCGTCGACGGCGCGGCGGTGCTCGAGAACGAGCTGTAGGCGCTCGTCCTCCAGGCTTGCGACTCGCCGCTGGTGCTTCTTCCTCAGGTTGTCATCGGCGGTGTACCAGCCGATTGTGGACCACCAGCGGTAGATGCGGCCGCGACGGCGTCTGTGGGCCAGGATAGCCTCGATCGTATCGACTGAGACGATGGTGGGCATTCTGCTCCTTAGATGCGGGTCAACACTTAATGCATATTCTACAATAAATTGACTATTTTGTAAATGCTTACTTTTCAAAAACTGCCTTACCCGATGCTACTTTTGAAAAGTGTCAACAGTCCGATGGCTGAGCGGTAGCGAGGGAACTAACCCTCGCTACCGCAACCAAGTTCTAGCTAGTGTCTTCGCGGGTGGGCCGCCACAGCGGTTTCGCGATGACTGCTGCCACCACCAGCACGCATACGGCCGCGATCAACCCGTAGGGAGACCAGTTGCGCATTACGCACGCGAACAGTGCGAAGGGCAGTGCAACGCAAATGCAGATGTAGCAGATTGCGCTCTCGCGCTTACCCATTTCCGAATCGCTCATCATTACCTCGTCGGCAAAACGAACTGTTGACCCAAAAGTTATAACATTAAATTAAGTAATTAGCAAAAGCAGGATAAATTTCGCAACAGGAGAGGGCCGAAGCCCGGGCGTGGTATTACTACCATAGCCCGGGCCCGTAGCGCTTGTGCGTGTACCGTTCGCTGGCGATCATCAGCCGGTAGCCGACGATGACCAGGACGAACAGCAATGCGGCCCCGGCGAAGAACGATTCCAGCATGAATTTCATGCTGAGCTCACCGGGGTAGGCGATGCCGATCCAGAAGCAGACTGCCAAGTAGCAGCCATGGAACCACTTGTTGATGAGCAGACGTCCAAAAAAGTACGTAAACGAATTAATCACGCCACCGCTCCTGTTGCGTTGTGAAGGTTGCGTGGAGGCTTCCACACCGCACTTTTATAACAGCTTAAAAATAATTAAGCAATTTAGGAGCGTGTAATAAATTAAGTGCAACATGAGTAGCGTGATGTGGGATGTGGTTCGATTAACCAATTAATAGTGCATAAATGTAAAGAGCCACCAGAGGGTGAGAGATGCCGGGGGTATCTCGCAAGGCCGCAGGCGCGACGGCGCCGAGGCGGGCCTGCGAGCATTTTCAGCAGAAAATGACGAGCGGGTGGGCACCAGTTGCTTAGCTTATATTATTAATGAAACCAAAAAGGCTTCCGGAGGGGGTGGGCACCGCCGGAAGCCATTTTGGGGCTCGAACTTAAGCTCAAGCCCAAATTACACCCTTCAACCCACCTTGAAGGCCTTCCTGTTAGCAGAAAATGCTTGCAGGCCCACACAAAGGTTGGACGTCTCTTGCCTAACACTCAAATAAAACGAGGGGAAGAGCGTGGTTAAAGGGGTTAGTTTGTTTTAGAGCGTCTTTGCCGGACGAGTCCAGCGGACGCCAAAGTAAGTGGAGGGTAACAACTTGCAGTGGCTCGCTCTAAAACAATCTAACTAATAGTTAGAAAAGTTGGGGGTATAAGGTGCTAAAACGCGATAATCACGCTTACGGATTGTCATTTTAGCAAAAACATGGCATTATGTCAATACTAAGTAACAATATAGTATGATTGTCAATACTCTTAAGCTTACCGGGGATATCTTGCCGTTACCTCTGACGTATTTGCCTCAGCCGCCGCGCCAGATATACATTGAGGGCGCCGGCTACGAAGAGTGGGCCGATAAGCCGAAATTGGCTGTGGTGGGCAGCCGTAAAGCCAGCCGCTACGGGCGGGCGGCAACCGAAAAATTAGCGGCGGCAGCCAGCCGGGCCGGGGTGGTAATTATCAGCGGGCTGGCGCTTGGCATAGACTCAATCGCCCACCAGGCCTGTATCAACGCCGGCGGCCAAACCGTAGCAGTTTTGCCGGCAGCTTTGGATAATATTTACCCGGCCAGCCATTACGGGCTATCGCGGCAAATATTGCAAAGCGGCGGCAGCCTGGTAAGCGAGTACCCCGAGGGCAGCGAAATATATAAAACTTCTTTTATTGCCCGCAACCGCATAATGGCCGCCCTGGCGGACTGCGTTTTAATAACCGAAGCCGCCTTAAAAAGTGGCAGCTTGCACACCGCCCGCTTCGCCCTGGAGCTGGGCAAAAGCGTTTTAGCCGTACCAGGCAACATCGACCAGCCGGGCAGCGAAGGCTGCAATAACCTTATAAAAAGCGGCGCTACTCCGATTACTAACGAGACAGAACTGCTATTTGCCTTGGGCGTGCCACTGCCAAAGCAAACCAAATTGCTGGCTATTGCCGGCTTATCCAAAGACGAACAAGCAGTTGTGGAGGCCTTGCGCGGGGGCATAAGCGACCAGCAATTAATCGCCCAGGCCTGCCAGCTGCCGCCGGCCCAATTTTATTCGCTGCTGACCCAGCTAGAAATAAAAGGCCATATAAAACCACTGGGGGCCGGCCACTGGACGCTGGCGGCTTAAACCACTTGCATTATTATCCGGCGTATCGTAGGCTACTTCGAGAATATGGCAGGAAAAAAGAACCTAGTAATCGTTGAAAGCCCGGCAAAAGCCAAAACTATCGAAAAATACCTTGGAAACGACTATATCGTCAAAAGCAGTTTCGGGCACATCCGCGACTTGCCAAAAAAAGGTTTAGGCGTTGATTTAGACCATAACTTTGAGCCGACCTACGAAATCAGTCCCGACAAGCAAAAGGTGGTTAATGAGCTTAAGAAACTGGCCAAAGGCCATACCGTTTGGCTGGCCAGCGATGAAGACCGCGAAGGCGAAGCTATTGCCTGGCATTTAACCGAAGCGCTAAATCTCGATCCTAAAGATACCCACCGCATTGTTTTCCACGAAATTACCAAACCGGCCATAGAAAAAGCCATCGAATCGCCGCGCAAAGTAGACCGACACCTGGTAGACGCCCAGCAGGCCCGCCGGGTACTGGACCGTTTGGTTGGTTATGAGCTGAGCCCCGTACTATGGAAAAAAGTGCAGGCTGGCCTCAGCGCCGGCCGCGTCCAGAGTGTTGCCGTGCGCTTAATTGTCGAACGCGAGCGCGAAATCCAAGACCACCAATCCGATTCGAAATATAAAATTACCGCTGTTTTTAAAGCTGGCAAGCAAGAACTTAGGGCCGAGCTGCCGGAACGGTTTGCCGGCAAAGATACGGCCGCTAAGTTTTTAAGCGACTGCGTTAAGGCCGAGTTTAAAGTAGCCAGCCTCGACCAAAAACCCGGCACCAAGTCGGCCAGCCCGCCGTTTACCACCTCAACTTTGCAGCAGGAAGCCTCGCGCAAGCTAGGTTTTAGTGTCCGCCAGACTATGACGCTGGCCCAACGCCTGTACGAAAACGGGCATATTACTTATATGCGTACCGACAGCACCATTATTTCGCAAATCGCCATCGACAGCGCCAAACAATATATTAATAAGTATTACGGAGTTGAATATAGCAACTCTAAACAATACGCCACCAAAAGCGAATCCGCACAAGAGGCCCACGAAGCTATCCGGCCGACTGACTTCCACAAGCTCAGCGCCGGCGCCGATGCCCAGCAAAAACGTTTATACGAATTAGTCTGGCGCCGGGCATTGGCATCCCAAATGTCTTCGGCCAAAGTCCAGCGCACCGAAGTAATCATAGATATCAGTAACCGGAAAGAGAAGTTCCTGGCCAAAGGCGAAGTACTGATATTTGACGGTTATCTTAAAGTGTACGGCGGCGGCAAGGATGACGTGATTCTGCCGGCCGTTAAAGCCGGTGATAAGCTAAGGCTCGATACGGCCGAAGGCCTGCAAGTGTTCAGCCGGCCGCCGGCCCGTTATAGCGAAGCCAGCCTGGTTAAAAACCTCGAAGAGATGGGCATTGGCCGGCCCAGCACCTACGCCCCGACCATTAGCGTTATCCAAGACCGGGGTTATATCGAGAAAAAAGACCTCGAGGGCCAGGAGCGCGAGGTAAACCGGTTAGAACTTAAGGGCGATAAAGTCGAGAAATCCAACGCCACCGAGAGGTACGGCGCCGACCGCAATAAGCTGGTGCCGACATACCTGGCAGATATGGTAACCGATTTTTTGACCAAGCATTTTGCCAGCATCGTCGATTATGATTTTACCGCCAAGGCCGAAGACGAGCTGGATAATATCGCCGACGGCAAGCTTGAGTGGCAGGCAATGATCCAGGATTTTTATAAGGATTTCGTACCACTGCTGCACAAGAGCGAATCGGTCAGCCGGGCCGAAACCTCCCAGGCCCGCAAGCTGGGCAAAGACCCGGCCAGTGGCCGGCCGGTAATAGCCCGCTACGGCCGCTACGGCCCGATGCTGCAGATCGGTGAAGCCGAAGACGAAGAAAAGCCTAAATTTGCCCCAATGCCTACCGGAGCAACGTTAGAATCGGTAACTTTAGAAGAAGCATTAAGTATGTTTAAATTGCCGCGGCTGGTCGGCAAAACTACCGACGGCAAAGAAATCCACGCCAATATCGGTCGTTTCGGCCCCTACATCCAAGTCGAGAAGAAGTTCGTCAGCATAAAGCCCGAAGACCCGTTTACTATCACCGAAGACGAGGCCCGCGAGTTTTACGCAAAAAAAATGGAGCAGGAAGCCAATAAAAATATAGCCGATTTCGGCAAAATCAAAATTTTAAACGGACCGTATGGACCTTATGTAACAGATGGCAAAAAGAATGCCCGCATTCCTAAGGAAACCGACCCGAAAAAACTAACGGCCAAATCGGCCGCCAAATTATTAGCAGAAGCTCCGGCCAAAAAGAGTTTTCGCCGCCGGGCGCCAAAATAATATACTTATCCACATTTTGATCACTTATCCACTATATTTTGTAGTAATTTAGCATAAACGTATTATGCCAATACGTCTATTTGGTGTTATATTAAGTATGTAAAACCCTAAGTTTGACTTTTAAAAATTTACGTTTTATAATAAGCATAATAAAACTTGTATTTAGGGACTCCCTAAGCGAGAGGATTATTAATTTATGGAACAAGCTGAAGCAACGCGCCAACTCAACCTGGAACAGGTTATTAATGACGTCTTAGCTACCATCGACCGGGAACGCGAGCGCGAAATTGTCGCCCGCCGGTTTGGCTTGTTCGAACGCAAAGAAACTCTCGAACAGATCGGCGAGTTGCTTAATATTACCCGCGAGCGGGTCCGCCAGCTGGAAAAAGCGGCTGTCGCCAAGCTAAAAGCCAGCGCCACTACCGATTTGCCCCATATGCAAGAGGTAGACGATATATTAATCGGCTATTTAAACGAGATGGGCAAAGTGGCCCGAATAAGTGAACTGACCGCTAAAATCACCGATGATAATAGCAAAATCAACCAGGCCAGGGTTGCATTCCTGGCACAGCTAAGCCCGAATATTGCCTTAATTGACGATAACGACCACTTTTTCCACGCCGTCGGCATTGCCGCCGACCATACCGAAAAAGCAATCCGCGACTTCGTTAACCGCATAATCGAAGCTATAAAAGCTATTGGCCAGCCTACGGATATCGATACCATCCGGCAGCGCATCAACCATACCGACCCTAAACACGTGCAGGCGCTAGCCGGCATTTCCAAGAATATCGCCACCTTAAATGGCCGCTGGGGTTTGGTAAAGTGGCCGCTGGTTAACCCTAAAAATATCCGCGATAAAATTTACGTTATTTTGAGCGAAAAGGGCAAACCGATGCACTTTAACGAAATTTCCGATGCCATTAAAGGCAGCGACTTCCGCCGCAAAGACGTAACCACGCAGGCTATCCATAACGAACTTATCAAGGACAAACGGTTCGTACTTATCGGCCGCGGTATTTACGCCCTGCGCGAATGGGGCTATTCCAAGGGCACGGTCGCCGATGTTATCGCCGATGTATTGCGCAAAGAAAACGGTCCGCTGCACCGCGACGAAATCGTCAAGCGGGTGCTTAAAAAGCGCCAGGTTAAAGAAACGACTATCCTTTTAAATTTACAAGGCAAACCGCAGTTCAAACGGGTAGCCAAAGCTACTTACGCCCTAGCTGAATAAGCAGCAGCGTAGTATAATTAAACACGAAAGCTCCTCTAAACAGGGGCTTTTTGTGTTTTAAAGAGAACTTATATGGGCATATTAGGTAACAAGCGTCAAACAAGCGGTGCTTCACACGAGCACTGTTTGCTAATGCTTGAAATACCGCGGGCCAATGATAAAAAAGAATTGGCCGCCGAACAAATGCTGGCTGCCTTGCACGGTATTTTGCGGACCAAACGGGAGATTAAAAGTTCCGGGCATTTGCAAGAACATATCAGCCTGGAAATTGCCGCCATTGGCCAACGCATCCGGTTTTATATATGGACGCCCAAACACTTACAGCCTTTCGTTGAGGGCCAAATTTACGCCCAATACCCGACGGTACAGATATATGAGCAAACCGAAGATTACGCCGAGCGCAAGCTCAGCCAAAGCATAATACACACGGCCGAGCTGGCTCTTACTGATAACGAAACCCTGCCAATTAAAACTTTCCCTAGCTTCGAAGTTGACCCCTTGGCGGCCATCACTGCTACTTTAGCCAAACTGGACAAAGACGACGAAGAAGTTTGGATCCAGATCATGGCCCGGCCGATCGGCGACGACTGGCATAAGCGCGGCGCCAAGATGATAAGCAAAATTAAATCGGGCAAAGGCAGCATCTTTAGCGGGGCGGGGGGAGCCACCCTGCAATTTACCGGCCAGATGATCGCCGCCCTGGTAAAACCGCCGGAAGCCTCGGCCACGGCTACCGGCGCGCCGGATTTAAGCGACCGCGATAAAACCCGCATCTCGGCCATAGAAGAGAAGAGCACCAAGCTAGGCTACCAGGTTAAAATCAGGATTTTATACGCTGGCCACGACCAGCCGACTGCCCGGTTAAGGATGCAAGCCATGGTGGGCGCCTTTAAGCAGTACAATACTACCAATTTAAATGGTTTTACTTCTAAGTCACCGTCGTATGGCCGCGACAAACAAATCGAATACCAGGCCCGCTTCTTTATCGACCACGGTTTTATTTTAAATATCGAAGAGCTGGCTAGCCTTTTCCACCTGCCGCATACCTCCGTGGAAACCCCTAATATAGTGTGGGCCACAACCAAAACGGCCGAACCGCCGCCCAATATACCGGTGCAAGTGCCGGGCGCCGAATCCGACATCAGCCTGTTTGGCGTGACTAATTTCCGCGGCGATAACACCATATACGGCGTTTACCGCTCGGACCGCAGCCGCCATATATACATCCTCGGCCAAACCGGTACTGGTAAATCCGGTGCTTTGGAGCTGCTGACCTTATCGGATATTTATTACGACCAGGGTTTCGCGGTAATCGACCCCCACGGCGACTACGCCCAGCACATCTTATCGTTCATTCCCGAAAGAAGGATCGATGACGTCGTTTACTTTAACCCGTCCGACGGCGCTTACCCGGTTGGCTTTAATCCGCTGGAAGTAACCGACCCGACACTCAAAAACCATATTAGCTCGGAAATTGTAGGTGTTATGAAGCGGATGTTCGAAAGCTGGGGGCCGCGGCTGGAATACATCCTGCGCTACACGCTCCTGGCGCTGCTGGACTACCCGAACTCCACGATGTTGGACATAACCCGTATGTTAACCGAAAAAGCCTTTAGAAACGACGTCATAAGCTATATCGACGACCCGGTAGTTAAAAACTTTTGGATTACCGAGTTCGCCAGCTGGAACGAGAAGTTTGCCACCGAAGCCGTGGCGCCGGTATTAAACAAAGTGGGGGCATTTACGGCCAACCCGATGATCCGCAACATTATCGGCCAGCCCAAGGGCACGTTTAATATCCGTAAAATCATGGACGAGGGCAAAATATTGATCGTCAACTTAAGCCGCGGACTGGTGGGCGAAGATAATGCTGCCATTTTGGGCGCCTTAATGGTTACCAAAATCCAGCTGTCGGCTATGAGCCGTGCCGATGTGCCCGAAGACCAGCGCCGGCCGTTTTACTTGTACGTCGATGAATTCCAGAACTTCGCTACCGATTCGTTCGCCGTTATTTTAAGCGAAGCCCGTAAATACGCCCTCAACTTAACGGTAGCCAACCAGTATATATCACAGATGAGCGAGCCGGTCCGAAATGCCGTGTTCGGTAATGTCGGCTCTATAGTTTGTTTCAGGATCAGCCCCGATGACGCCCCGTTTTTGCAAAAATACTTTGAGCCGCAATTCGAAGCCGGCGACTTAATCCAGCAGCACAGCCGCTTTTTCGTAACTACCATGATGATCCACGGCGAAAAAGCCCCGGCATTTTCGGCCAAAACGCTGCAAATACCGCCGGCGCCGGCCGACCATACTGCCGAAATCATCCGCTTAAGCCGCGAACGCTACTCCCAGGACCGGTCGGTGGTAGAAGACATTATCCGCCAAACCCACACCCCGAATGTAAACTCCGCCCAAAAACCACCCCAAAGGCCCAGCATGACTACCGCCAAAGACTTAAAAAAGATCGAAGCCAACCAACCGGCCACCCCCGCTGCACAGCGGACCGCAGCTAATTCGCCGAATAAACTGCAAGGCGCCGCCAGCCTGATAATGAGGGCCGCCGAAGACCATAAGCCAAGCCAACAGCAACAGCCAGCCCCGGCCAACCAGGACGCCGACAAGCCCAAGCGCAAACGCTCGCGCTCGCGCCGGCGCAAGAATAAATCTGCAGACACTGCCCCGGCAGGGCAGGTTATTACCCCTGTTAAGACTAACCAAATGACTTCCGGCGAGCACGAAATTAAGCTCCGCTAAAACGCTTAAGCAATTGACTTAATTACTAGTTTGTGGTATTATATTTGCCGTTATGGAAAACGAGCAGGTGTATTACCGGATTTTAGACCCGCCTAAATGGCAGCGCTGGATAGATTACGTCAGCCTGATTGTTATAGGCGTTTGTATTGGCGTAGCCTTAGCTGGTTTTAGCGGCACAGGCAGCTTATTTTTTAAGAAAACCGTTACCACACAAAACGTTCCGCAAATAAACACCAATAGCTCCAAGCAGCAGGGTGTAGTCCTGCCAATCGAAAAGTTCTAATTTTGTTCTAGTTTTAAATGTTCGATTTTTATAGAACATTTTTCGAACATTAATAGCAGCCGGAAAGGCATGAATGACAGAGCCTTAATAATGCCAAAACCGGGCAGCGGGCGGACAGGGCGGAATTATAAAAAAATTTAAAAGCGCGGGGCGTAAAAATCCGGGCGGCGGCAGTGAGGGAACATCCAAATCCGTCCATAGCCAATACGTCGTACAATGCATATTTTGCGACTCGTTTATTGGAGTTAAAGATGAATACCAATACATCCCGGCAGGGTAAGCATTAACCCGAATGACACTGCGCGGCTTATATTAGTACCGTGCCGTGCTGTTTATACCATGTGTTTTTCAATTGCTTATGCTATTCCAATTGCTTGCCTGAGAATTATCCCGGCCACCTAGTTATCCACAGTTTATATTTGACTTTTGATTGCTATGCTTCCCGAATATATTTTTTTATTTTTGCCCTGCCCACAACGGTAATTTGACATTTTACGTCATGAGCAGGCTAATATGTTTTTGCCTAGCCCGCCAAATGTTAAAAATTAAAAAGAACAAATTTCGAACACGGGCAAGAGCGAGGGGGTTTTATTTGTAATAGACCTTTTCGGGCACCCGGGCATCTATATATTCATGCGGCTGGATGTTATCGTCGTGCAGCCGCTGCTTAACCGCAAGATAATCCCCTATCGATTGCAGGGCGTCCCCGCCCATAAAGAATTTTACGTAATACCCTGGCTGGTCGCTGGTCCGTACATGTAGTTCCTCGGCCTGGTCTACCAGCTCCATAGAATCAACACTGAAGTTCTTTAACTTAGCCTGTTGCAATAATGTTGTAATAAATGCTACTTCCTTCCCTGTCAGCGCCGTTTTTCCGATTTGCGGCTGGAAGTTCGTGGTGTCTTTTACCAGCGGTACCGCCGAAAATTGGGCGTCGCTGGCATCACCGGAAATCACTTTGCCCTCATTATCGATAATGTATTGGGATAAGCCCGATTGCAGCCGCAAGGCCGGTACGGCTACCTGAATATCCAGTGTTGGCCGCTTGCCGAACAATGGCAAACTCAGCTGGGCGCTTTCAGCTTCCGGGAACTGTCCCTGAAAGTCGTTTACTAGTTTGTTGGTATCAACCGTAAGCTTGCTTTTAGCCTGCCAGCCTGTCAATAGCTTGGAGGCGGCTTGCTGGTACTGCTGTTTGCTGTGAAACTGTTCGCTGGAAGTTTTAACATAAGCATGGGGCGACAGGGTTAGGCATTGCCATAGCAAATACATTCCGCCGGCCAACAGTATTATATTACCCGTCCGCCTAACCCACCGGCTTTTAGGTTTCTTTGCAGCATCGGGGTCCTCTGCCCGGCGCTGGGCCCGGTAATATTGGGTATAGCCGGCAGATTTATCCGGTTGGCTGTTAACCGGACGGCGTCCGGCTGGCGGCGTTTCCCTGCCCTTATTACGCTTTAGCAGCGACATTTCCGGCGGTTTTAATAATGAGTTCGGCAATCTGTTTGGCAGCATCGGTTTTGGCGAATTTTGCCAAGTTGGAAGCCAACTTCTGGCGCTCCTGCTTACTGTCCAGCAAATGGTCGATTTCCGTAATCAGCTGCTGGCTGTTTTGGTTTTCGTAAAATACCGCCACTGCCCCTTTATCGGCCCAAGCTTTGGCGTTTTGCAGCTGGTGGCCGCCGGTTAATAAGGGGTTGGGTATAATAACGCAGGCCTTGCCCTGGGCGGCGAATTCGGCCATGGTAGTGGCCCCCGCCCTGGCGATTATTAAATCGGCCGCCGCGCTGTAATCGTACAGCTTATCGGTAAAGCCTAGTACAGTTAGGCGCTTTTGGCTGGCCTTATCTACCGCCGCTTCATACTGCTGCTTAAGCGCCGCTTCGTGGTCGCGGCCGGCCAGGTGGATAATATGCAGCTTGGCGTTGCCGGCCAGCAACTGGGGCACGACGGCCAGCATATGGTAGTTGACCCGCTGCGAACCCAGGCCGCCGCCGGATATTAGCAGCAACTGCTCGTCGGATTTTACGCCGGCTAGTTTTTTGGCAGCCTTTTGGGCGTCAGGGCTGACCAGCTGGTACTGTTTGGCAATTGGTATGCCGGTAAACACTACTTTGTCTTTGGGGTAAGCATAATAGCTGGCCGGCATGCCAGTGGCATGGATCACCGCCCAGCGGCCGACGATTTTAGTGGTTAACCCCTGAATAGCGTCGGAGTCGTGGGTAATTATAGGCACTCGCCGCAACCGCGCCGCCATTCCTACCGGCAAGCCAACATATCCGCCTTTTATAAAAACTACGTCCGGTTTAACCCGGCCCAGCAGCCTGAAGCTTTGCAACGTGCCTGCTAGCACGTAAAAAGCATCGCGGAAATTAAGTAGTAGTGTCCGCCAATCGCTTATGTGCTGCCACATGGTTTCCCCGTGGTAGCGCCGCAGTTTTCCGGCTCTAATCAGTTTTAACTGGTCGATATCCCGGTTATTTTTAGTTAAATCGCCGAATTTATCGCCTTTGTCGCCGATATATATAATTTCGCAATCCGGGGCCAGCTGTTTAAGTTCGTGGGCGACTGACAAGTTTGGGGTTATATGCCCGCCCGATCCCCCGCCGCACAGCACGGCCGTTATTTTCGTTTTCATATTCTAGAGTTTCTGGCTCAATTACACTGTAACTAGTATACCTTGAAACCTGGTAAACAATTCCCAGGGCAGCCGTTACGAATAATAAACTGGTGCCGCCGTAACTGATTAGCGGCAAAGTTATCCCTTTTAGCGGCAGCAGCCCGATCATCGCCCCGATGTTGATAATCGCCTGGGTACTCAGCCAGGCCAGCACCCCTACGGCCAGCAGCCTGCTGAACTGGTCTGAGGTATGCTCGATAACCCTTTTAATCCTGGCAAACAGTATAACAATTAGCGTAACGATAATCGAAGAGCCAAAAAAGCCGAATTTTTCGGCCATGACGGCAAAAATCGAGTCATTGCTAGCCTCCGGCAGGTAGCCGTAAGCTTGTACGCCGTGGCCCAGGCCTTTGCCAACCAAACCGCCCGAGCCTACCGCAATCAAAGCCTGGCAGGCCTGGTAGCCGGCTGCTTGGCAGTCTTTTTCGGGATGCGTAAAAGTAAGTAAGCGCTCGCGCCGGTAAGAACTGGTTGATATGGCTAAAATACCGCCAATTAGTATTACCCCGAAAACCAGCGCCACTCTTTTAAGGGGTATGCCAACGGCGTAGCCCATAGCTACCAGCATTGCCACGATTACCGCCATCGATCCTAAGTCGCTTTGTAGCTTTGCTACGATTACTCCCGCAACCAATATCAGTATCAACAACGGTTTTTGGGTGGCATTGGCATCGTTCAGCTGGCCCTGCCGCCATCGCATTGTTAAAAATCCGGCGGCCCACACCAGTAATGCCAGCTTGATCAGCTCGGCTACCTGAAACGACAGGCCGCTAAAGCGCACCCAGCGGTGGGCCCGGTATACGTCGTTAAGCGGCGTTGCCATGGCTACAATCGAAGCCAATATAGCCGCGACGATAAGCACCAGGCCGGCTTTCTTCCACCAGTTAACTGGAATATAAGCGGCGGCGAAAAATGATAAAATTCCCAGCCCCACGGCGATCAATTGCTTGGAGATATAATAGCCTTCGCTGACTCCCCGGCTGGCCGCTAGCCCCGGGCTGATCGAATACACCACGATTATGCCAATCGCCATCAAAATAGCGGCGATAATCATAATCCAATAATCAGGCCTATGCCGGCGCATAGCCAGCTCACCGCTGGCATTATCGCGGCCTAATGCCGCTGGTCGTCTTTCCCGGCCGCTTAAATGCATGCGTCCGGCCTAATTAACGTTATGGCCTAAGATAAACAAAATAACGCCGATAAACGCGGCAACCTGCCCGATAACCCAAAAACGCATGGTAACTTTGGTTTCCGGCCAGCCGATAGCTTCAAAATGATGGTGGATGGGAGTCGACAGCCAAATCTTTTTACCCCTGAAACGCTTACTGATGTTTTGGATAATTACCGATCCGGTTTCGCCCACGAACACCAGGCCGATAACCGGTAATAAAAATACCGTGTCGGTTAATAAGGCCACAACGCCTAAAGCTGTTCCAAGCGCGAATGAACCGACATCGCCCATAAAAAACCGGGCCGGAAAAATATTAAACCAGGTGTAGCTAAGTAATGCCCCGACTATCGTCATACAAAAACCGGCAACACCGTAACGCTGTTCGATAATAGCAATTACAGCGTAAGCCCCAAAAGCGATAGCTGCAAGGCCGCCGGCCAGGCCGTCCAGGCCGTCGGTGATATTAACGGCGTTAGCCGTGGCATATACCACCAAAACAAACAGTGGGATAACCAGCCACCCCAGGTGCCAGGTTCCCCAAAAAGGCACCTGGATAGTAGTAACATCGAGTTTAGCGTAAAACCACCAGCCGCCAATTATCGAAATTGTAACAAGTAGCAGCGTTTTCATCTTGGCCCGCATACCGGCTATGCCGGCGCCCAGGCTTTTGATGTTAATAACGTCATCAATTAAACCGATAGCCCCTGCCCCAACCATGGCGGCCAGTGGCAACCAAGTTTCGCTGCGGCTCAAATTTCCGCTTACGGTCACTAGTGTAGTTGCCAATACGAATATCATTCCGGCCATCGTAGGAATATTGCCGCGGTGTTTGGCGGCATGCAGTTTTTGGTAGACTTTGGCTTTCTCGCCGCTGATAGCCGTTGTCCGTTGTTTCTTCCACCATTCCCACTTATATGCTGCCGTAGTATAAAGCGGAGTAAGCGCCATGCTGACGGCGAAGCCTAAAAAGCTGAGCAGAAAGATTTGGACGATAGTGCCGGAGTCGGCCGAGATTTGCAAGGATGTCATTTGGGTATTTCCTTTTGTTTTTAGATTATATCACTGCTTAAGCTAATTTTTAGGATTTACTTCCGAATTGTTGATCAGGTTCTGGGCGAGGCTGACAAATATCGGCTGGGCGGCGTCGTGGCCGGCATAACCCCTGATATGCGGCTTATTTACCCTGACGACAATTACGTACTGGGGCTGGTTGCCGCCTACAAAACCGATATATGTGCCGTTAAACTGGTCATCGTAATATCCCCCGCCCGGCTTGGCAATTTGGGCCGTACCGGTTTTACCGCCTACTATATAATTGGCCGGAAACACATGCGGGCCGACATTGCGGTTTACGGTGGCTTCCATCATCTGCTGGACCTGCTGGCTGACTGCGACCGATACGACGTCTTTACGCACAATCGGCGGCGCCGGGTATTTAAGCTGGTTACCGAGACTTTCTACCAGGTGCGGCTTGTAGTAAGTGCCGCCGTTTACTACTCCAGATAGCGCCGCGCCCAGCTGTAGCGGCGTGGCCGTCATAGCCTGGCCAAAAGTGGTATTGGCAAAAGTCAAGTTTAGCGCATAGCCGTCGTTAGGGTCCGGAATTGTACCGCCGGGCTCGGAGTCTTTGCCCTGCTCTACCCCGGTTGGCTTGCCAAATTGGTAGTGGTTAGTTAAATAATCGTGCCAAACCGTGCGGCCTTTGGCATTTAGCTCGCCGCCGCCCATTTGCATAAGCAGCCAGGTGGCGCCGGTATTTAAAGAATAAGTTAAAATGTCGGTTACTGAGCGCAGTCCCCCGCCCCCGTCTTCTTCAATGTTATGGATTGTAAAGCCATTAACGGTGTACTGGGCCGGGTCAAAATATGTCGTGGATGGGTTAACCACCCCCTGGTTAACGGCCGCGGCAGCTGTAAAGACCTTCATTACTGAGCCGACTTCCAGGGGCGAACTTACGGCCGAGTCATTAAATGTATTGGCGTCGCTTACTTTATAAAATTCGGACGGGTTATAAGTTGGATAGTTGGCCATGGCTTTTATGGCGCCGGTGGTTGGATCCAGTATTAAGGCGCTGCCCGAATCGCTTTTAGCGTTTTGCAGGCCTTGTTTTAAGATGTCTTCCAGCTGGCGCTGCATAACCTCGTCTACCGTAAGAGTTACATCTTTGCCATCCTGGGGCTGGATGTCTATATTATCGCGGTTCGCTACCAGCGGCACGCCGCCGGCATCGGTAATGGCTTTGAGCTGGCCGTCTTTGCCCTTTAGCTCGTCGTTTAAGGCTTGTTCCAGGCCGTAACGTCCCTGGCGGTCATCGTCTACAAAACCCAGCAGTTGGGCAGCTAGGTCGCCTTGGGGGTAAGTACGGTAGGTAGTTTCGCGGGTACCAATGCCTTTTAGCTTTAGATCGTCGATTTTTTGCTGCTGTTCCGGCGGCAGCTTTTTAGCCAACACGACGTAACGCGTATCTTTAGAGCGCATGGCGCTAGCATAATCCGGCGCATAACCACCGGTGATAGCCGCCAGTTTAGTAGCATAATCATCTGGCTGTTTAATAAACGTCGGGTCGGCAAACAAGGTATATAATTTTTGGTTTAAAACGATCGGCACTACGTTGGAACCATCGTGGACTTTGATTTCGCCCCGGCGGGCCGGAATGGAATATTGTTTTAACTGGTCGGCCAGCGCCTGCTTGGTGTAATAGTCGTGTTTGATAACCTGCAGGTAAAACAGCCGGGCTATAAAAATTGCCGAGATAAGCAAAAGCAGCGCGTACCAAACTTGGACGCGCTTATTAGCTCCGCCGTAGCGGGCTACCTTGGCAGGCGGCTTATCTGTCATATCTAAATATCAGTTTTGGATGGTCTGGCTGGGCGTGGCCGGAGTTAAGTTCTTGGCAACACCACTATTTTTGACCCGGTCCAGCGATTGCAGGCGGGCGGCCGAAACTTCCAGGTTATCCTTTTGGTCCTGCAGCTGTTGTTGTTGGCGCTGCAAGGCGTCAATCTTATAGCCGTACGAATTGGTTTTTGTAACCTGCGTCAAATACAGCAAGCCGATCAAACAGGCTAATACGATTAACATAATCGTATTACTGACCGGCCCTAAAACGCGTTCTTTCTCGCGGTAAGCAACGACGTTTTGGTTGCGCTTGGCGTATTGGCGGCGGCTCATAAGTACAGAACTTGAGTAAGTCATAGGTGTGTTTTTGCTTTTCTTTTTGTTTTTGTTTTGGGAGGGGCACCGCTTGTATCAGGCGGCACCCGCTCGGAATACTATACTACAGGACTTTGACGCGAACTTTGTAGCTGCGGCTCATGCCTTTGACTGGGATGGGCATCGGTAAGTACCTTTCTGTTTGTTTTTGTTTTTATTTTTTTACTGCGGCTCGCAAGCGGGCGCTGCGGGCACGCGGGTTAAAAACTAATTCGTCTGGTGAACCCGTAACAGGTTTGGGGGTGAGGATGTTTAGGCTGGCTTCGTAGCCATGGCTGTGTTCGGCGAAAAACCGTTTTACAATGCCATCTTCCAGGCTATGGAAGCTGATGATAGCTAAACGCCCTCCCGGAGCAAGCAGATCCAACCATAACGGTAAGCTGTTGGACAATTGTCCGAGCTCATCGTTGACGGCGATCCGGAGCGCTTGAAACGTCCTGGTCGCCGGATGGATTTTGCTATGCCCCGGCCAAGCATGGGCCACAATCTGAGCGAGTTGGCCGGTTGTTTGGACCGGCCGGTTGCTGGCAATTAGCCTAGCGATGGTTTTGGCTTTTGGCTCCTCGCCATAACGCCGGAGTATGTCCTCGAGCTCCGCCTGACCCCAATTATTCACAATTGTGAAGGCGGTTAGCTCTTGGCTTTGGTCCATACGCATATCGAGGGGGCCATCTTGGGAGATGGCAAAGCCACGCTCAGTATTATCGAAGTGCGGTGACGAAACGCCCAAATCAGCCAAAATCAAATTAAACTGTACCTTCTCGGCAAGCAGCTTTTGGCTGGCGCCCATATAATCGGCGTGCATTATATTGGCGCCTGTCTTGCCGAAAAGTGCAGTCAGGTGCCGCCATGCGGCTTGATCGCGATCGACAAGAGTCGCCCGTTGGGGCTGTAAGGTACGTTCCAGAATTAACGCGGCATGTCCCCCGTACCCCGCCGTTAGGTCGAGGTAAGAATCGCCTTCTTTTGGAGAAAGATAATCGAGGACTTCGCCGGTTAGAACCGGAATATGTTTTTGTTTTTGTTTTTGGTTGTTTTGGTGCATTATTGCATGTTCATTTTTGTTTTTGCAAGGTCACCTATTCAGCAGCCAGCTTTTTGTTTTTTTTGTAGTTTTTGTTTTTGTTTGGGCTAGGCACGAAGTGAAAGGCGGGCCAGTAGAAAGCCACATGCCCTTCTTGCCTAACCCGAAGTTTCTTGTGAGAGACTTTGTGTGAGGTGGAGTTTTGGGAGGTGTTATATATGAATAAGGTGCGAGGGTTTTTTTAACGGTGGTGCCCCAGACCCACCGGCTGGCTGCCAAATAGCTGACCTCGAGCGTGATATCTCGAATTAGCCTATTGGAGCTATGTTTGTTGCTGTTGGTTATCCCTGGTTGTTAAGGAACTGGATTAAATTTTACTTTCCAGCCGCCAGAAGTTCCCTGCCCTGGTCGCCTCTACTTCGCGGTTAATGCCCGCGTAGTCGAGTAAATGCTGTTCGATGGTGATCCGGCCCTGTTTGGCGTCGAGTTCACCCTCGGTTTTACCTCTTCTGATCTGAACGTTTAAATCGGCCGTCCGCTCGTCAAGGATATTTCCTTTCAGAGCTGGTTCGACCTCCTCATTCCAGACCTTCTTTGGGTAGATATGCAGATATTTTTTGAAGCCTCTTGTTATGACTACTCCGTCTGCGAACTCAGCATGAAGTTCGGTCGGTATTGTTAACCGCCGCTTGTCATCAAGCTTGCGTTCAAAGTAGTCTACCGATGCCATATTTTTGATCTGCTAGTGGTTTTTGTTTTAATGCTGGGCGTCCTTTTTTAGGTCACCCACTTTTACCCACTGCCATGAATATACTACCCACTCTTACCCACGCGCAAGGCTTTTTTATCAAAAAGCCGGATATGCTTAATAGTTATCCACAGAAGTGTATGGCATTTCTTACTCGTCGCGCTATATAGCGTTTGGTTAGATATTCAAACACTAGGCAATTTTAAACGCCGGCACCAACTATTTGTTTTGTTCGGCTATCCATTTAGCCCAGTTTTTGGCGCTTTGACGGACTTTGCGCTTATTGCCGCGGGCGCGGTCAACTTCGACCAGGCCGAATTTTGGCCACCAGCCGCTGCTCCATTCGAAATTATCCAGCAAACTCCAATGCAAATAGCCTTTAATTTGAACGCCTTCGCTGGCCGCCTTAGCCAGGGCCAACATGGTTTCGCTCAGCCACCAGCCGCGAAACTCGTCGTTGGCATCTGCCACGCCGTTTTCAGTAACTATAATCGGCTTTTTGTAGCGGTCCCAGACCCTTAGCATTATCAAGTACAATCCGGATGGCTCCATATACCAGCCCAGGTCGCTAACCGGCACTTTAGGGCTGGCCCGCCTAAATTCGTGGTAGTAATCTGAAAAATAGTAGTTAAAACCAACGAAATCCTGTTTGCGCTTAACCCGGTTTAAAAACCACCAGTTCCAAAAAAAGCGCATCGATTCGGTGCTTAGCTCGTCGCCGACGTCATGGGGGTGCTTGGCTTGGATATTAGCCAGCTGGCTGGCTATGCCCACCTGCAGGTGCGGCGCGGCCCGTTTAAGTACATCGTAGGCCTGTATATGGGCAATCGTAAGGTTACGCAACACCCACAGCGCCCGTAGCCAGTTTTTATGCTGCGGCGGCCATTCGCCGATACCGTAACTGTTAGTTATATATACATTCGGCTCGTTAATAGTAATTACGTATTTAAATTCTTTAAAATCCAACTCTTCGGTTAGTTTTTGGACGAAGCGCTTAAAATATTTAACGTTGCCGCGCTTGGCAAATCCCCCTTTATCGGCAAACCAAACCGGCATAGTCCAATGCCAGATATTCATGATGGGCTCCAGGCCCCGTTTTTTAAGTTCATTGATGTATTGCCTGTAGTGTTCGAAGGCCTCCAGCTCCCACTGGCCTTCTTCGGGTTCCAGCCGCGACCATTCTAGTCCGAAACGCAGCGAATTAAGGTTTAAGCTTTTGGCTATATCAAAATCTTCTTTATAACGGTGGAAATGGTCGATGGCCTGGCCGCTGATATAGTTTTCGGGTTCTTGGGCTGCTTTGTAGATTTGTTTCCAATTAGGCAGCTGGCCATAGCGGTCTTTGGCCAGTCCGGCCAGCCGCTGCGCATTGTCAACTTCCCAGACCGTCCACTGGTTGTAATTATTGCCCTCTACCTGGTGGCTTGATGTGCTGGCCCCCCATAGGAAATCCGGCGGAAAATAACCTTTTTTACTCGCCATATCGCTACATATTGTACACAACGTAACCGCTTTGACGCCAACGCTTAAAGACAAGTGTGAAAAAAGATACTGCCGTTATGCCGCTTACCCTTATAGAGTGGGTGAACTTATTAATATTAGGGGGAGCGATTGTGAGAAAGGCTTTATTTAAAGCTGTCAGTGTTTCCGCGGCATCGATTGTGGCTTGCGTGGGTTTGACTGGCGTGGCGGCGGCAGGTAGCTACGGCGGAAACTCTCAATACTGGCAGCATAACTGGGATTACCAGATGAGTACCTACCAAAATAACAATTACCAAAACAACCATCATAAAGATAAAGACGACCACCAAAATAAAAAGCACCTCAAACACCACAAAAATATGAACAATTACCAATCAAGTAATTATCAAAAACACGATAATTATTTCAGGCCGGCGGTTTATGTTATGAATTATTCGCATAACAACAACTACGGCAATATGAACAATGGCGGCAATAGCGGCTGCTTTAACAGCATGCACAGCAATAGCGGTTACGGCGGGGGCATGATGAGTGCCAGCATCCACTTAACCGGCCCCGGTTCGCGCAATGTAATCAGCAGCAGCCATGGCGGCAATATCTTCTTGACTGGTCCGGATTCATTTAACTTCATCAACGGCGGACGCGGCGGCGGATCAATTACCTTGACCGGCCCCGGCTCTACCAACATCATCAGCGGACGCGGCGGCGGATCGATTTCGCTAACCGGCGCCGGCTCGCACAATGTAATTAGTAGTGCAGGTTTTGTCAGCCACAATAACAACATGCAACCCCGCTACCAGCAGAACTACGACAGCCATATGAACGACTACCACAACAGCTACATGGCCAATTACCATATGCAGAATAACTACCAGCCTTCCCACAATCAAAACTACGACAGCCATATGATGAGTTACGGTAACAACAATTACCAGCCAAGCTATCCCAGCCACCACAACAACGTCGGTGACATGCACAGGGACTTCAACAACCGAAGCAACATTACGGTTACCAACCGCAACACTGTAACTATCCGAAACTCCAACTTCCAAACTGCCCGCACCGGCAACGCTACGGTAAGCGGCAACACCATTGGCGGCGATGCTTCCAGCGGCGATGCCAGCAACTACAATAGCACCGACGTTTCCCTGTCTATCACCAACTAACCTGTTCTACCGGCTGCTCAAAAAAAGCCCCCGATTGAGGGGGCTTTTTTTATTTCTTAGGCCTGTCGATGTAGCTCAGCTGCCGGCGGAATTTGTCCAGCCGGATAATATATTCGTCAAAGGGCTTAAGCAAACTGGAGTATTGCCAGTTTGGCGCCATGATGTTTTGCAGTTTGCCCTGCTGCGCCAAATACTCCACCAGGCTAAAAAAGTCTCCGTCGCCGGAAACTACAATGGCTTTGTTGTAGTTTGGCATTTCTTTAATTGCATACAACACTAGCTCGGCGTCTACATTGCCCTTAACGGCCGGTTTTTTATCGTCGCCGGGCTGCTCCGGTTCGGGCTCCGGCGCACCCTCAATAGGCATCTTGCGCATATCAAGCGTTGGCTTAAGCACTACAAAATAGCCTAAGTCGTGCATATGGGTATAGAGCTCTTCGTGGTCAGGCATGTAGCCGATAAACATAAAAGCTTTGTCGACGCCGTAATTTTTGCGCAAGTAGTCATGAAACTTGCGCCAGCTGAGTTTCCAGCCCAGCTTTTGGATACCTAGATTTAAATTTTGGTTATCAATGAATGCGTAATTCCCGCGCTTTGGCTTGGGTGGTTGGTTCATAAATTTCCTTTATAATCTGCAAGCTGGTTAAAAATTGTGCCCTTCCCTGTTGTGCCGGCTTGCGGCGGCCAACCTGACGGTGTTAATCATAACATTTTTGGTGCCACAAGGGTAACGCTTATGCTAATCGTTGACGCGTATCAGCTTTTGGCGGGTTTTTTCGCCGCGGATAATTTGAACTTTGTTTTTGGGCACCATTAAATGCTCGGCTATCATTCTGACTATTTGCGGGTTGGCCTGGGTATCGACTGGCCGTTCGCGCAAATAAATCGTCATATCGCCGCTAATATCGGCTTCGATTAAGGGGCCCAATTTACTGCCCGGCTTTACATAAATTGCGAATTGCCGCATTTATATATCTGCGCTCTCGCCATTGGCCAGCACATGAACATCAAAACCGCCGGCCACACTGGCAAAAACGTCCGGTTTGGTACCAATATAGTCGTAATGCACTGGAATAATTTGTTTGGCCGATAATTGCTTGGCAAATGCGATTGCGTCTTTTAGCGACACGTCCGGGCCGGTTATCGGCAAAGCTACTGTATCTATAGCTAATCCTTCGAGCACTACCCCGTCGCCCGAGTGGAAAAGTTTATTTTCAATCACATAACCGGTATTTTGCGGCCCCGGGCTGCCGTCCCACATCAAACAATGGGGCAATTCCCTGGCCTTGATTGATAAACTGCCGATTTTAAATTCCTGGTTGTCGCTGACTACGTTAGGCTGGCTTTTCATATGTTTGGCAGTACTCTGGTTTGTATATACTGCGGCCCCGGCTGTTTTTAGTTTTTCGGCTAAATCAGCATCAAAATGGTCGCCGTGCTCGTGGGTATAAATTACGGCGTCAAGTTTGCCGAAATCGGTATCGGCTTCGGCGCCGCTGGGGTCAATCACCAGCCGGGTTTTGCCGTCTTCGATTAATAAGCAGCTTTGGAAATACCTGGTTACCTTCATTGCCGTCCTCCACGTTATATATCAATTTTACTATGCCCGGCCGGTTCGGGCACCGGGTTGAAAGGTGTAATGCTTGACCTGCATTTACGCGTTTGCTAGGCTGGTATTTGTGTTTCAATTTTTTGGAGCACGTACATTGCAAATCGACCCCTGTCACCCATGGTCATAAATTAATATTAACTAAGCTATCTGGTGACAAAACAAGGGGCGATTAGGAGGGTAATATTTACAATATGCGACTAACCGTTGCAGCCGCTTCCCTTTTGGGCGGGGCTGTACTCTTAGCCAGCGGACACGCAGCTGCAGCTGCGCCGTCACAACCAAGCAACTCAGACAACAATAAAACCCAACCAACTCCGAGGATTGTCACCGTCCAAAAAGGTGACTACCTCATCAAATTGGCAACCGAAAACAACACCACATCCGAAAGAATGTTTTTTGCCAACACCGAAATATCAAATCCCGATTTGATATACCCTAACCAGAAATTTAGAATCCCGGATGACGGCGAGCAATTAACGCCCCGCCCCATCCCCGTTAATACTACAATTACTAACTCTAGCCCGCAGCACGCCCAAGCGTCGGCCGCGCCGGTTCGGCATGCCGCCGCTCCGTCAGCGCCGGCTGCCAACTACCAGCCGGTAGCCGGCGGCAGCGTGTGGGACCAGCTTGCCAAGTGCGAGTCTGGCGGTAACTGGGCCATCAATACCGGAAACGGTTATTACGGCGGCCTGCAGTTTACTCTGGGCAGCTGGCAAGGCGTCGGCGGCAGCGGCTATCCTAACCAGGCCAGCCGCGAAGAACAAATCGCCCGGGCCCAGATACTCCAGTCGCGCAGCGGCTGGGGCGCCTGGCCGGCCTGCAGCGCCAAGCTCGGTTTACGCTAAACGCACATTAAATAGAGTTGCTTGAATGGACCCCGCGGCCTTAAAACCGCGGGGTTTTGGTATCTGTTAAAAATTGTTTATAGTCATGTTTTATTTTATAATTAGCTTTTATGAAACTCGCGCTATCCTGTTGTAATGATATGGCGTTTGACAATATCTTGCTGGTTAATGGCGAGTATTTACAGGCTGATGACCCGGAATTTCTCCGGGAAGTTTTGGTTGATGGCCGAGAATTCATTTTAGGAGCTATTGAAAAACTTTATAACAAGTACAGAGAAATAGCCCCGGACATTCAGCGCGGATCTATTTGGGTGGCACGATTATCAGAAAGCAGGTTTGACGATATAACTCCGGAGGCCATGGAAAGACATAGAACCCTGCAAAGTAACAGGTATATTTTTAATAGAATTGGCGATCTAGCTATTAGAGTACGGCCCTACTGGGTAGTGGCAGAAGAAACCGGTTTTATTCCTGAAGCGCGCCCAATACATACTAACGATAAGATGAGCGGTCTTAATCTTCTGGTTAGAGATACAGAATTAATTTAAGCCATTTGGACGAGGCCGAGAGTGTTGCCGTCGGGGTCCTTCATCCAGGCTGCTTTCATGCCGCCCATAACCAGCATGTCGCCCTGCCATTCGCCTTGGGGCATTTCAAAGTGGTTAAATTCCACGCCCTTGCTTTTAAGATCGTTAACGATTGGTTCTAAATCCGTAACTGTCCAGGTGGCGCAAGTAGCTTCGCCCTTACCGGCCGAATTGGCTGATTCATAAACAAAAAGTTTGCCCGGCCCGCACTGGTAGGTTAGCCCCGCCATGCTTTCATCAGCTAAATTTAAACCTAGTTTGTCGCTGTAAAATTCTTTAGCCTTGGCCCGGTCGCTGACCGCTACATTGGCTAGTACTTCGACATCTTTTAACATAACCTGCTCCTAAATTTTATTTAACAACTCCTCTATTTTGACACGTTCCTGCTGGGTTGAGTCGCGGTTTCTTAAAGTTACGGTGTTGTCGTTGAGCGAATCGAAATCTATGGTGACGCACCACGGCGTGCCGATCTCATCCTGGCGGCGGTAGCGCTTGCCTATGTTGCCGTTGTCGTCCCACATTACGTTGCTGATATCTTTTTTGAGCATATCGTATACTTCCCTGGCCTTGCCTACCAGTTCGGACTTATTTTTTAGCAGCGGGCTGACGGCGACTTTTATCGGCGCCATGTTGTGCGGCAGCTTTAAGAAATTCCGCTTTTCACCATTTACTTCATCTTGGGTATAAGCAGCGGATAGCACGGCCATTACGTGGCGGTCAACGCCAAAAGTCGGTTCCACTACATGTGGGATAAATGGTTCCCCGCCCGCTTTGGGCCGGTACTCTAAATTGCGGCCGGATTTTTCCTGGTGGTTTTTCAGGTCAAAATCTGTACGGTATGCCAGTCCGGCTATTTCTTCAAAACCTAAGCTGGGATAATCAAAATGAAAATCAACGGTTCGCTGGCTGTAATGGGCCCGGTCGTTTTCGGGCACTTCTATTTCTTTAATCTTTTCCTTCGGCAAGCCGATGCTTTCAAACCAGCTGTACATGCACTGGTGCCATTTATCGAACGACTCCTGCCATTTGTCTGGCTGTACGAAAAATTCGAATTCCATGATTTCGAATTCGCGGCTGCGGAAAATAAAATCACGCGGGCTGATTTCGTTTCGGAAAGCCCGGCCAACTTGGGCAATACCGAAAGGCAAATCCGGGTAAAACACATCAAGAATGTTTTTATAATTGGTAAACATGCCCTGTGCGGTTTCGGGCCGAAGGTATGAAATGGAATTTTCATCCTCAATTGGTCCGACATTGGTTTTAAACATCATGTTAAACTGGCGCGGCTCGCCGAATGTATGTTCCTGGCCGCAGTTCGGGCATTTAGCCGTATCGATCTTATCGGCCCTGAAACGGGCGTGGCAGTTACCGCACTCCGCTATCGGATCAGTAAACGTATCGACATGGCCGCTCGCCTGCCAAACTTTGGGGTTCATTAATATGGTCGTATCGACCAAATACATGTCGTCCCAGCCATCAACGAAATACTTTAGCCAGGCATTTATAATGTTGCTTTTAAGCTGGGCGCCGAGCGGGCCGTAGTCCCAAGTACCGGCCAGGCCGCCATAAAGTTCGGAGCCTTGGAAAATAAAACCGCGGCGTTTGGCCAGGCTGACAATATCCTCGAGTTTAGGCGCATCCATTAGCGCCATTTTAGCATAATTTTATCTGTTTCAGGTTCTTAGTTCGGCGATTTCGCGGCGCGGCGGGTCGCGCAAGATTTTAACGAAAGCGTACATAAAATCAGGCTTTAAGGCTTCAATGGTTTCTCCGGCCACCCAGTCGGCATTATTGTATTTTTCCATGTTCTGGCCGGAACCGTGCCAAAAATTTGTTTTCATACCGGCCGGCGCTACAACTAAAGTCTTTTCAATCCTTTTGTCCAAACTAAGCGAATTAGCTAACTGGCCCAGCGATGCCTTGGTGGCCGTATAAATCGGCTCCTGAAGCCGCGGCGTCCATTGGCTGGAAGAGGTAATTGCTACGAATTCGGCAATTTTGCCGTTATGCAAAAGTAATTCGCGCACGAACCAAACGGGCGCTTCCAAACCTACGGCGATCATATGCTGTATATCGTCGTTGCTAAGGTCTGTAATAGTGCCTTCCTGGTAATAACCGGCGGCGTAAAAAAGCCGGTCTACGCTCGGCAGTTTGCGCACCAGGCTGGCAATAATGCCCGGCAAATTAGGGTCAAGGTTAATTTCCAGATAATGGAATTGCAGGCCCTGCTCCACCGTTTCGCGCCTGCCGGTAACATGCACTTCGTCGCCGCTGTCGCGCAGTTTTTTGGCGATCTCTAAACCAAGCCCCGATGTGCCTCCGACTATTAAGCTAACCATTTTGATTTTCCCTCATAACTTCTTGGTGCCATTATAACCCAAGCCGCGGCATTAAGTGCCGGCGAACTGGTGGATTTGCTTAGCCAGCTCGTAAACATCGGTTAATAAACGGTTGTCGGTTTTTACTTGGCTTAATTTTTGCCAAGGCTGGCCGGCAGCTAGGCGCAAAAACTTTATGTGGTTTACGCCGAACTGGCCATCGCCGGTTTCGGCAAACGACATTTTCGTAAAATCAAACGAAAAATGGTCGGCAGCCTCTAACTTGCGGCCATCAGCCGATAATTGCAGCTGCGGCAACCGGCCTTCTAACTTTAATAGACGGGTATAAAACCAGGCGCCAGCTAGCTCGCGGCTAAGCGACGTATCGTTTAAGGCTCCTAGCGCCTGCTGTATTAATTCAAAATGCCCCGGCTCGGCGTGCTGTTCGGTTACTTTTTGGATGGCCTTTAGCATTTCATACCCCAACATGGTCCGCTCGTAGTCTTTGTTAATATTGCCGAAATGGGTCTTTAGCCTGGCCGATATTAAAGTGTCCAGTTCTTTGCGGCCTTTAATATAGGTGATTTCCGAAATACAAAATAGTTCTATGCCGCCGGCCATTTTGCTTTGGGTTTTGCGGGCGCCGCGCACCATGGCGCTTATTTTGCCCTGGTCGGGGGTTATAAAAGATATAATGCGGTCGGTTTCGGCATAATCCACCCGGGTTAGGATAATGCCGGTCGTAACGATGCTGTTCATCGGCTGGGCTGTTCTACGGCTTTGTCTATGGCGTTGGCAATATGTACCAGCTTGGCTTTTGGTTTATAAAAATAAGCGGCAATGTCGAGCTGCTTCCAGGCCG
This sequence comes from uncultured Candidatus Saccharibacteria bacterium, assembly GCA_964460855.1. GTDB lineage: Bacteria > Patescibacteriota > Saccharimonadia > Saccharimonadales > UBA10212 > CAYWQH01. Next base: position 57,246 of record CAYWQH010000004.1, on the reverse strand, counting down.
GGCTGCTAATGTTTAATTGTTTGGGCGGCAAATCACTAATAACAATTATAGGTACCCGCTGCCATTCGGGGTAACTGCGGAATTCAAACAAAAACTCCATGCCGCTGTGCTGGGCCAGCTGCAGCTCCATAACCACTACATCAGGCGCCGTTTCGTCGGCGCTATTGATGGCCGACTGGGCATCGGCCCGCCAATGGACCTCATGCCCAAGATTTTCTAAAAACTTCCTGGCCGTCATGGCTAGGATTAAGTCCGGTTCGATTAACAGTATTTGGGCCAAGTTTGCCTCGCTAAAATAATTGGGTTTGGTGGCTGATAATAAGATGGGCGGCCAGGCCCGGGCGATTATTGTGGTGCGCGGCATGCAGCCGGTCGTGCATGGCTTTTATTAACTGCTCGGCTACGAATATGCCGCTAGCCGAACCGGCGCCGATGCTTTGCAGCGGCTGGCGGGCCAGGCCCTGCAAATGCCGGGCCGTACGCAAAGCAGCTTTATTTATACCCTCGGCTGAGCCGAATACCCCGGCCGCCAGCCGGCCGCCGTGCAGGTCGTGGGCGCCGATCACTATGATTCTGTCTTTGGTTTTGATTCCCTGGCTAATCTGGGCTCGTATCAAACTCATGCCCAGGCAATATAGCGCCGCCGTAAAGCTTTGGCGGTGCAGCATTACCGGCCGGGCGATGGCCGTATTATCAATTTGAATTTGGGTTTGGTACTGTTTGGCGTAACTGTCCAGCAGCTGGGCGGCATCCTGCAATACTGCCCCGGTGCCATAAGGCTCCAGCAACATCTGGCGGCCGTTTTTTTGCAGCTCCAACGCCAGGGCGTAACTGTCCAGCAGCTGTAGCCCATATTGCACGCTGGATTCTAATGAATCCAAATTACCGGCCAGCCGTGGATCGGATTGCTGCAGAAGTTCGAGCTGGTTTTGCAGCTGCAAAAAAGGCAGTTTAAGGTCGTGGGCCAGGCCGATTAATAATGCTTGTTGGTATTTATCCGGCATGGTCTCCATCAACCCCTAAATTTCCCCCGAATTATGTCAATTACTTCCAGTATACCAACCGGCAACGGCTTAGCATATTGCGCTAATCACTACGGAGTATAGGTAAGACTAGGTAATACTATGTTGTTGAAGTCGTTGTAGAAGTCTTTGGCTTCGGTCCAGACTTTAAGCGTTTTGTCGCGCACTGGTACGATGATTAATATCCCCTGTTTGTCCGATTCTATCTGGCCTTCTATGCGGGTGCCGGGCAGCAACTTGGCGTTGCTGGCCAGTTTGGCAGGTTTATAGGCCATGGCCCTGGACTTGCCAGATTTAATTAAATTGTCGTATTGCTTGATTTCCTGGTCGTAGCTATTGGGTATTACTTGTACGCGCAGCGCGAACGAGGTATGCAGTAACTCAGGTACCACATTAGGGTATAAATATCCGTTGACCGGTATCCCGGAATTTGTACCGGAATCATCTATATAGGCGCTCCACGTTTTGGGGTAGCTAAAAGTTACAGTACCGTATTCTTCTGGTGAAACGTAAGTTTTAACCGGCGATTTGGCCTGCTCGGCATAATCTTTATCCAGCTTTACTTTTTGGGCGGCTGTAGCGGCGGCTACCGCGGCCTGGGCTTTCTGGTCGCTGTTATTTTTATAATCGCTGCGCTGCGAGTAAGCCCAGCCGGCTAGCCCGGCAGCCACGATAAACAGCAAAGTCATCGCCACCAGCATCACCACTACAACAACCGATGAACCGGATTGGTTATTTTTCATATATGCTTATGCTAACTTATAGGCTATTGCGGCGCAAATTTACTTGTATTCGTATAGAAATACGCCCAGCCGGCTTTTTTTAACTTTACGGTTGGTAATTTGAAAAGTATAGCTGGCGAGCTTAAGCCCGGGCCGGTGTTTTTGCCGGTCTAGCATAGCGTCTAATTTGGGCATGTACTTATCCAGCAAAAACACAAAAATAGCGTCGGCTTGGGTGATATCTGCCCGCCAAAAACTTGCCAGCTTAACTCTGGCCAGTCGGCGCCAACGCCACAGCCTGACCCAGCTTATGAGAAAGAGCAGCGGGTTAAGCTCGTAGCCAACGCAGCGGATATCACGGCGGGCGGCGGCGGCCAGCATCCGGCCGTCACCGCTGCCAAACTCCAGCAGCAAGTCGCCCGGCTTTAAATCGAGCAAGTCCAGCGCCGCTTGCTGCTGCGGTTTTAAAGTTGGCAAATATGGCGCGCCAAAGAAAATTACGAACCCAAAGCAAAAAATAATTAAACCGGCGGCAATAAACAGCCAGCTCATAACTCAAATTTGGCTTTGATGCTTTTTACCTTATTCTCGGTATGGTCCAGGTACTTTTCTATTTCGGCCACCAGTTGCCTGGCCTGCTGGTATTTAACTACGGCTTCGTCGAGGTCGATGTTTTCAGTTTCGAACCACATTAATATCTCATCCAGTTCGGCGCGCAGTATTTTATAACTCTTAAACGGTGTGGGTTTTTTAGCCATTACTTCCCTGCTTTGGCATGTATTGTACCATCGTGCCAGCTGATTGTTATGTCTTGCCCGGCGCCAACTTGTCCGGCGCTGCGGATTAACTGGCGGTTGCCGTCCCTTACCAGCGCGTAGCCCCGCAATAGTGCGGCCCGGGGGTCTAAAACATCTAATAAGCGGCTGCTTTGTGACATTTGCCGGCGGTAATTTTCGAGAATTTCCAGTATAAGATGGTCGGTATCATTCGCCGCCAAACCAGCCTCGCGCCGCAAGTCAAATATTTGCTGGGTTATCTTATTATCTAAATTTTCGGCCAGCAATTGCAGTTGGACCCGAACGTGCTGTTTGTCCGGCACTAATATTTGGGCGGCATTGCTGGGTGTGCTGGCCCGGGCGTCTGCAGCCAGCTCAGCCAGGCTTTCGTCCACTTCATGGCCGATAGCAACCAATGTTGGGATGCGGCTAGCGGCTATCGCCCTCACCACCCGCTCGTCGCTAAAAGCTGCCAAATCGTCTGCGCTGCCGCCGCCGCGGGTAATTACCAGCACTTCTTCGTCGGCCCCGTGCCGGTTGAAATAATTTATGGCGGCCTCAATTTGGGCCGGCGCCGATTCGCCCTGTACCTGGACATCGAGCAAGCTAACCTGTACCCCGCCCCAGCGCTCATTGAGAATTTTAATAAAATCAGCAAAGGCGGCCGATTCGGCCGAAGTAATTAATGCGATTGTTTCGGGCGCCGTTGGCAAAGTACGCTTGCGTTCCGCCGCAAATAAGCCTTCTTTTTGCAGCATTTCGAAAAGCAGTTGGGCCGCTTTGCGAAGCGAACCTTCACCAACCGGCACAATGGCCTGCAAGTTAATGCTAAATCCGAACTGGGCATGCAGCCGGGGTTGGCCGCGCAGCCTTACGCTAAGTCCATCCTGCAGAGGGCCCGGCAGCATATATACCGCGCCAAAACACCGTAAGCTGGCCGATTCGTCTTTTAAATCAAAATACACCCAGCGGTTCTTGCTGATCTTAAAATTGGCGATCTCACCTTCTAAAATTACCGATCCGAAACTGGCTTCGGCTACCTGGTTAAATGCGCCGACGAACAGCGATGGAGTGTAGATAATATCAGGCATTTTTTTGGACTTCGAAACCGCCGCTCTGGATCGCTTTATGGTAATAGTAATACCCCGGCGGCAGCTGCAGGCCGATGTTTAATACCCTATACATTATTATTACCGGGATGCTGAGAGACGCTTCGACGCCAGTTGCCGCCAGCGTGGCCGTCATTAAGGCTTCGTAAACTCCGATGCCGCCCGGCAGCACAGACAGCAGGCCGGCAAAATTTGCTATGGCATAGGCGATTATAACGGCCCCGATATTAACTTTTTCGCCGAATGCCAAAAAGACTACATAAACGGTGAGTACCTCGGTAATATTAGCTACCAAAGAGAAAAACAACGGCCGGCGCAGCTCGGTCCATCTATGTTTCATTAAAACGTAATTATCGTGCAGCTCTTCAAAAACGTCCTGGGCCCGGCTGACATTAAACGTTTCGGGATTTTTGCGCCGGAAAACATGAAGTATGCGGTTAAGCAGCCGGGTAACGGCCAATAAAAACGATTTGATGCGCTTTTTATCTTCTATCACATAAATACTAATGCCGGTACCCACAAATAGTAGTGTCGACAACGACCCGGCGATTAATATCATTAAGTTACTGGCGTGGCCGCGGATAGCCAAAGCCAGCAAGCCAAAAGCCAGAAGTATTTGGAAGCTGACAAACACCAGGGCGAATTTCATAACCTGGGCAAGCGTAGAGCGGGCGGTACTGACGCCGAAAGACTTCATCCGCAGGCTGAAATAACTGATGCCGCTAACGCCGCCGCTAGGCAGCAGGTGGTTCACCATATTTAACTCCAGGCTGAGCTTGAACATGTCGCTGTATTTAACTTTGGAGCCTAATATCTTAAAGAATTCCCGGTAAAGCCTGGCGTAAGCATCGTAATTTAATATTTGCAGCGGAATCATCAGCCACAAAAAATATAAGTTAACTTTACGGAAATTATCAATTACGTCGGCAATTTGGCCGCGCAGCGTAAAGGCTAAAGCGGCCATCGCCAGAAGTGTTACAACCGTTAGGATTTTTTTCCACCGTGAGCTGGGGCCCGACTGTTGCGGGATGGTATCTTCAAGCATTCCCTAATTATATCGAAAGACTGGCCCAAAACGGTATACTTACGCTATGGAACAATTTAAGGCGGTGGCCATCCTGGGCCGGCAACCGGGGCTAGGAGTGGCGGAATTTGAAAGCCTGTACGGCGCCGATTCTATTCTGCCCATAGAGCATGGGTTGCTTAGTAAACTGCCTTGCGAGCAAATAGACTTCAAGCGGCTGGGCGGCACAATTAAATTAGCCAAAGTTTTAACTTACCTGCCCACCACCAAATGGGCGGATATCGAAGCCTACCTGGCCGAAAATATTCCCAGGCACCTAACGCATTTGCCGGACGGCAAATTTACCCTCGGATTGAGCGCTTACGGCGGCCTGGCCGGCGCCCAAACCGTTAACATATCGCTCTTAAAGCTTAAAAAACTTATAAGAAAATCCGGGCGGCCGGTAAGGATCGTACCTAATAAATCTGCCGATTTAAACAGCGCCCAGGTGCTGCATAACCGCCTGACCAGCCGCGGAGCTTGGGAATTGTTGGCCATTAGGCATAAAAACCAAACGGTTTTAGCCCAAACCCTTTTTGTTCAAGATATAGACGCCTATACCGCCCGCGACCAGCTGCGCCCCCACCGCGATGCTAAAGTCGGCATGCTGCCGCCTAAATTGGCGCAAATAATTATTAACCTGGCTGCCGGCAGCCTAAAACCGCCGGCAATATTACTTGACCCGTTTTGCGGCACCGGCGTAATTATGCAAGAAGCCCTGCTAATGGGTTACGGCGTTACCGGAACCGATATTGACCCGCGAATGGTCCAATACAGCGAACAAAATATCAGTTGGCTTGCCCAAAAAAGCCAGCTCGGCCCCAACCTGCCGGCCAAATTCGAAACCGGCGACGCCCGCAGCCACCGCTGGCCGGAGCCAATAAACCTGATTGCCAGCGAAATATTTTTGGGCGCTCCCCTGCACCGCCAGCTGCCCGGCGAACAGCTGCGAACTATTGCCGCTGAAGTTAATGATTTATTAACCGGCTTTTTGGCCAACATACATGGCCAACTTAATAAAGGCACCCGGCTTTGCCTGGCTGTGCCGGCTTGGCGCTCCGGAAATAATTTCGAACGTTTGCCGGCTTTAAATATTGATAAATTAACAGATATAGGCTATAATCGTTTAAGTTTTGTTCACGTTGAAAACAGTGGGTTAATTTACCACCGGCCGCAACAATTCGTGGCCCGTGAATTAGTATTATTACAAAGAAAGTAGCGCGACATGAGTAAAGTTAAGGCTGGCGGTTCCAGCAAAAACGTCCATGACAGCCCCGGCCAGCGGTTAGGGGTTAAGATTTATGGCGGCCAAAAAGTTAAGACCGGCCAGGTTATCGTACGCCAAATCGGCATGACCAAGCGCCCCGGTACCGGCACTTTCATCAGCCGTGATTTTACCATTCATGCCGCCAAAGACGGCATTGTTGAATTCAATACCCGGCGCGTCAAGCGCTACAGCGGCCGCAGCGAGATGCGCAAAGAAGTCACCGTTAAATAGCCGTAAATGTACAACACGCTAACGCTATAGTATAGTTTTGGCTATGAAGTATTTTGGCTGGACTTTGCTAGCCATAGGCATTGCCCTTCCTTTATTGCTAATAATTTTAGAGGGTAGCCACAACGGTGTTTTATGGTTCTTGCGGGGAGATAATTATTATTTGGTTTACCATGGCAACGCTTACGATTTTAACCAACAACTTCTAAATAGAGACCACAATATGGTGATTTTGGTTTCGGCGATTTTTATCAGTAGCGGCCTGTTTATTCAAAAGAAAAGCAATAAATATCTTAACCTGGCAGTACCATTTGTTGCCCTTATTGCTGCATTTATTATTGGTGCAATTGCCGGCTGGTTTAACTTCGGTTTCAGTGGTTAAGTTACGTATTAAACGCATTTTAGTTATTTAATGTAACAAACCAACAGCGTTTCGAGGGACTTGAGAAAACAGAGAGAGTGAAATTATAAAAGCTGGCAGAAGCGAGGATGTTTGAGCAGTTCAATCTATAAAAGGCTGCGAGTTCCGCAGCTTCACCTGCTTTTATGATTGAGCGAACTTCTAGTTTTCGTATCGTCCCGAGATTGCTGTTGGTTTGTTACATGCCAAGGTTGTATTTGATTCGGTCGACGACGTCGGCAATGACAACTTGGGATTTCACCAAGTAATCATTAACGCCGAGTTCTTTGGCGCGCTGCTGGTCGGTTTCCTGGCTCAAAGCGGTTAGCATAACAACTTTAACTTTGGCTGTTTCGGGGGTATTTCGTAAGATATCGAGCACGTCAAAACCGCTGACTTTGGGCATCATAACATCCAGCAGGATTAAGTCCGGTTTGTATTCGATGGCTGCCTGCAAGGCATCTTCGCCATTTGGCACACGGCGGATATCAAAGCCTTCGTTCTCCAGGCGCATTTGATAAACGTTTGCCAATGCGTCGTCGTCTTCGACTAGTAGAATTTTCTTTTGGCCGCCGCTTTTGGCTGGCGCTGCCGGCGGAGGCGTGGGCATTGGTTCGGCAAACTGGTTAGCGGGCGCGGCCGGTTGCGCGGCTGGCGGCTGGTCGTGGTGTTCCTGGTCGGGCGGCAGCATATGGTCGCCGTTAGCACCTGGAAGTTCGGTTGGCTGGGGCGCTGCCGGCTGCGGGTTGGCTGGCATTGGGTCGCCGGCGTTATCGTGTGGCTGATCTGTATCCATATGGCTTATGCTAAGGCAGTTTATGCTTTTTTGCAAGCCTCAATGAAGCCGGCAAACAAGGGATGGGCGCGGTTGGGCCGCGATTTAAATTCGGGGTGGGCCTGGGTTGCTATAAAGTAAGGATGCCCTATCCCTTCGATCATTTCTACAAGTGATCCGTCGGGCGATTGGCCGCTGTCAGTAATGCCCCACTCTTTATATTGCGGCCGGTAAAAGTTATTGGCTTCATAACGGTGGCGGTGGCGTTCGGTAATATTTAATTCCTTATAAGTTTTAGCCGCTAAGCTGCCGGTTGTGAGTTCGCACGGATAGTTACCCAGCCGCATTGAGCCGCCGGTATTTTCTTTACCGACCTGGTCGGCCATGGTGGCGATTACCGGGTGCGGGGTCTTAGGATCGGCTTCGGTGGTATTGGCTTGTTTTAAGCCGGCCCGCCGGGCGGCGGCTACCACGGCCATTTGCAAGCCTAAGCACAAGCCCAGGTATGGCTTTTTACTATCCAAAGCATAACCGGCAGCGGCAATTTTACCTTCCAGGCCGCGCTGGCCAAATCCGCCGGGCACAATAATGCCATCTAATTTACTTAATGCCGCTTTTGCGTTTCGGGCTGAAATTTTTTCGGCGTCCACCCATTCGATATTAATATTTACCTTTCCGGCCCAAGCGGCAGAGCGCAATGCTTCGAACACAGACATATAAGTGTCCTGGTTATGCAGGTATTTGGCTACAACGCCGACATTTACCGTTTTTGGGTATTGGCTGCTGGCATTTTTAACAACCTGCTGCCAAACTTTCATGTCGGGCTGTTTGTGGGCCAGCTGCAGTATTTGGGCGACTTTTTCGGACATGCCGGCTTCGTAAAGCGACAGCGGAACTTCGTAAATAGTTGCGGCGTTGGGCATCAAAAATACGCTGCTTTGCTCGACGCCGCTATATAAGCTCAATTTTGGAATAACTTCTTCGGGTGCCGGTAATTCGCTGCGGGCAATTAGCATATCCGGCACGATGCCCAAGCCCCGCAATTCGCGCACGGCATTTTGGGCCGGTTTGGTCTTAAACTCGCGGCTGGCCCCTAGATATGGCAGGTAAACTACATGCACGAATAAGCACCGCTGCTTGCCCAATTGCAAGCTAAGTTCGCGGATAGCTTCTATAAAGGCCAGGCTTTCGTAATCGCCAACCGTACCGCCAATTTCGACGATATGGACGTCGAATCCTTCGGCAGTATTCAGGATACCGCCTTTAATGGCATTTGTTACATGCGGGATAATCTGGACAGTTTTGCCCAGGTATTTGCCGGCGCGTTCATCTTCTATAACTTGGCTCAGCACCCGCCCGCTCATTAAACTGCCGGCCCGGGTTAACTCAATATCTAAAAATCGTTCGTAATGCCCTAGGTCCAGGTCGGTTTCGGCGCCGTCGGCCGTAACAAAGCACTCGCCGTGCTCCGCCGGGTTCAGCGTGCCGGCATCTACATTAATATAAGGGTCGCACTTTTGGATGTTTACATTTAGCCCGCGGGCTTTAAGGATAGCGCCGATGGAAGCGGCGGTGATGCCTTTGCCGACGCCCGAGAGGACGCCGCCTGTGACAAATATGAACTTTGTATCAGGCTTGGCTGACATTTGCCTCCTTAAAAATCAAAATCTTAATTGATACTACGCTAAAGCTAGCCCAGCGGGCAAGGTTTTTATCACAACCAGCTCATGCTGGGATTAGCCGCCGATTTTTTGGTTGAGAATTTCGTAGGCCTTATCTTTTTGCGGGTCGCGGCTGTTTTTAATATCGTCGTCCGATAATTGGATAACAACATCCGGGGTGATGCCGGCTTTATCGATATTCTTACCGGCCGGCGTATACCAGCGGGCGATGGTAACTTTTATCTCTGCCCCGCCGGCTAATTGCTCAACCTGCTGGACGCTGCCTTTGCCGAAGCTTTTTATGCCCAGCAAAGTGGCCGCGCCGTTATCTTTTAGGGCGCCGGCGGTAATTTCGCTGGCACTGGCGCTGCCGTCGTTAATGAGCACTACCGTAGGCAATCCGGCTAGTGTTGCCGTGCCCCGGGCATATTTAGTATCAATCGTTGTACTGCCCCGTTTTTCGGAAACCACTTTTTGGTTGGGGTTAAGCCATAGGCTCGATACGTCTACGGCCCCGTCGAGGTAACCGCCGGGGTTATTACGTAAGTCCAGCACCACTGCTTTAACGCCTTTGGCCTTAAAATCGGCGGCCGCTTTTTGGGCAAGATCTACGGTATCGTTGCCGAATTGGCTGATTTTTAAGTAGCCGACGTTGCCGTCTATTTTGCTGGTTACGCTGGGTATCGAAATTGTATCGCGGGTAACGTTGATTTCGAGCGGGCTTTGGGTGCCGCGCACTATCGTAAGCTTAACGCTGGTACCTTTAGGCCCGCGGATTTGTTTTACCGCGTCATTAATGGTCATACCGGTTGTCGGTTTGTCATTAATCTTGTAAATAATATCCTTGGGTCGCAGCCCGGCTTTGTCGGCTGGAAAGCCGGCCAGCGGCGAGACGATTATGATATTGTCGCTGCTGTCTTTGCCGAGTTCGGCGCCAATACCTTCGAACGAACCGGTCAATTGGTCGTTAAATCCCTGGGCGTCAGCTTTGTTGAAATACTCTGTATAAGGGTCGCCGGTGGCTTTGGCCAGGCCCTCTTTAAGGCCGTCCAGAATCTGATCTTGCGATAACTGGCCGTCATAATCGCGCTTTAAAATGTTATAAGCGTCATTTACGGATGAATAATCCAGCGAGTTGGGCAAGTTCTTGTTGCTGGAGGCGAAATTACTGCCCAATTGCCACTTACCATGGCCCAAAATATAACCGGCGGCAAAAATTAATACTAACACCAGTATTTTTACATATATATTGCGGCTGCTGAGCTGGCTGCTTTGGTTTTGGGCAGTCGGGTCAACAGGTATTTCTTTTTTTGCGGACAATCTAAAATACCCCTCTAAAAATCCCTAATAGTATAGCAAGTTAAGCTTTAACGCTTCAATTAATATATTCTAGTTTTTAAAACTGAGCATCAGCTGAAACTTGAATTCCTAAAGAAAATTTCTGCATTTGGATGCAGTACAAGGAAAAAGTGAAGCGCGGACTGAGCCGTACGGGAATGTACGGTGAAGGAGCACTGGAACTTTTGACGCAGTAATGCGCCAAAAACCCCGAGAAAGATCGGGCTATGCCCGGCCTTTTTCGGGGTGGTGCAGGAATTTTGCTAGGAATTTCAAGGAAAATGGATGTAATACCAGCCAGAACGTGATGTCGATACAGTAGCTTCGCTGTAGCGGCCGTCCAGCAAAATATTATACTGGCTGATGCGCATAGTTCCATCGCCATACACGGCGTCCACATACTGGGCATGGCCCCAGTTACCACCAGTAAAGATCGCTACGTCGCCGGTACGGGGTGTAGTGTCGACCGGTATGCCATCGGCCCGGGCCGAACCGACCCACATGTTAGCATTGCCGTAATACATTGGCGCGTGGCGGCCGGAACGTTCTACGGCCCAGGCGGCATAACTTACACATTGGCGGGTGCAATAACCCCAACGGTCCGGACCGTCGCCGGCAACACAGCCGGGACCAGCCATACTAAACGGCCAGTTGTTATACGGATAACCGCCGTTTGTGCCATTGCCGCTTTCCAGAACCATCTGGGCGGCTAGCTGTTGGTTTACTTTAAGCTGCTGCGCTTTCAAATTTTCCAACATTGAATGGTAGTTGGCTTCGTCGCCCTGGGTTTGGGCCAAAACATTAGCCCGGTCGGCCCGTTTGGCATCGAGGTCACGCTTTTGGTCTTCTTGCTGCTGGCGCAGTTGTTTTTGCTGGTCTTGCTCGGTTTCGATCTGTTTTTTAAGGTCAATCACCTGCTCGGCCGAAGTTTGGATGCTGCCCTTTAAGCGTTCGAGGTACTCCTGTTGGTCGATAAATTGCGAAAAAGAATCGCTGCTAGCCAGCAGCTCGACAGTGGATGCGCCCTTTTTCTTATATAAAGTACGCATGCTTTCTTTTAATAAATCCTTTTGGCGGTCCAGCTCTTTTTGGGTTTGGTCGAGTTTATCTTGCAGTTCGGCAATTTTGGCGTCGTAAAGTTGGATTTGGATTACAGCCTGGTTAATCTGTTCGTCCAAGGCGCCAATAGTCTTTTTTAGGGAATCTTCCTGGGCCCCCAAGTCGGCAAGTTTGGCTTTGCTGGCGTCTATTTGGGCCTGGAGATTATTAACCTGGGCCCGGAGTTCGCCGCTGGAGGCAGCTTTGGCTACCTTGGGTGTCATGGTGCCATAACAAAAAATCATAGCCGCCAAAGAGGCAAATATTACAGAGAAATTATAAATTTGTCGGGCGCGGTTAATTTTTGACATGCTTTTTTATTATACTTTACGCGTAATAACAGTATATGCTTGCCCTAATAGCAATTCAAGGGTGTTGCGGATTCCACGGCAAAAGCAATTCTACCAGTGTTTGAAATTGAGGTAGCGCTCCATTGCCAGCATCGAAGAAAACATGCCTACTATCATGCCCAAACCAATACCGCCTATTAAAAATATTACAACAGTAGAAGTTTGGTTTAAGAAGTGAAACGTCGCGGCGAATTCTTCCTGCGTGGATAGTTTAGGGCCTAACGAGGCGATTAAGGAAAAGACTGCCAGGTTGGCAATTAAGCCAGCAATTATGCCGTATATAGAAGACTCCACTAAAAAGGGCCCGCGGATATAGTTTGGCGTGGCGCCGATTAATTTCATGATACGGATTTCTTCGCTACGCGTATAAATAGCCATGCGTATGGTATTGAAAATAATGAGCATCGATACAACAGCAAAGATACTGGCCGAAACGATGCTGGCTACAGTTATATAATGCTGGGCGCCGGCGGCCCGGTCGATGGTTTTTTTAACGTCGGTTTTACCTAGCGTTACACTGTCGACAATATCTTTGTACTGGTCTTTTTGTGCTATGCTTTGGACGTCCGAAATTTTGGATAAATCCTTAACGCTAACTTCCAGCGATGCCGGCAAAGTATCGGAGCCGGCCAAAGCCAAACCTTCCAGCAGCTTATCGTCATTTTGGAAGCTGGCCGTAAAGTTTTTGCGGGCCTGGTCCTGGCTGACAAAGTTAATCGAACTTACATTGCCGGTGGCATACAGTTCTTTGGTTAGTTGGTCTTGCCGGTCTTGCGAAACATTTTCTTTCAAATATATCGACGCTTTTAAATTAGCGGATAGGTTGGCAATGGCATTGCGGGCGGTAATATTTAAGACTACGGCTAGTAATATGATAGTTAAGGCCACCACCATTACCGCCGTGGCCGCTACGCTGAGCCAGGCGTTGCGGAAAAAATTTTGGGTGCCGGCAACGAGAATACGGTTAAGGGTAATAAATTTGCGCTTCATGCCTGTTTATAACTGCCGCTGGCCTTATCACTTATAATATGGCCGTCTTTTATGGTAACTACCCGGCGGCGCAATGAGTTAACAATTTCCTGGTTATGGGTGGTTAACAGCACGGTGGTGCCAAAACGGTTGATTTTTTCCAGCACGCGGACCACGTCCCAGGCATGTTTAGGGTCTAAGTTGCCGGTAGGTTCGTCGGCTATTAAAATTTTAGGCTGGCGCACGACAGCCCGGGCGATAGCCACCCGCTGGCGTTCGCCGCCGGACAATTCCAAAGGATAACGCTCCTCTTTGCCCTTTAGCCCGACTATATCTAAAACTTTTGGCACTGTATGGCGGATTTCGCGGTTGCTCAAACCGACTATCTCCAGCGCGAAGGCCACGTTTTCGAATACCGTCTTATTGGGCAAGAGTTTAAAGTCTTGGAAAACGACGCCGATTTTACGCCGCAGGTACGGCACGTCTTTGTCTTTGAGCCGTTCATAATCGATGCCGCCGACGATTATTTTGCCGCTGGTTGGTTTTTCTTCGCGCGTCAGCAGCTTTAGCAAAGTGGATTTTCCGGCCCCGCTGGCGCCAACGATTATCACGAATTCTTTGGGTTCAACATGAAGGCTAATGCGCTCTATAGCCGCGCCTTTTCGGTTGTAAACTTTGGTTACTCTATCGAGTAAAATCATCAATAGCTAGTATAGCAGATAAGCACCAGCGCCTTAGGTGTCGCCCAGGGTGTGGTCCAGGTAGGCGCTTATCAGCGGGTTGAGCTGGCCGTCTAGCACCGCCTGGGCGTCGCTGCTTTCGTATTTGCTGCGCAGGTCTTTTACTTGCTTGTAGGGATGCAGTACGTAACTGCGAATCTGGTTGCCCCATTCGGCCGACTTGCTTGGGCCTTTTAGCTGTTCGATATTTTTGGCGTGCTGCTCTATCTGCATGGCCGCCAGCCGGGAGCGCAATATCGTCATGGCCAGCTCTTTATTTTGCAGCTGGCTGCGTTCGTTTTGAATGGCGACGGTTATGCCGGTTGGCAGGTGCGTAATCCTGACGGCCGAATCGGTGGTATTAACGCTCTGGCCGCCGTGCCCGCTGGCCCGGTAAGTATCGATTTTAAGGTCTTTGTCGTTAATTTCCAGGTCGCCGGGGCGGTCGATTTTGGGCAAAACTTCGACGCGTGCAAAACTGGTTTGCCTTAAGTTGTCGGAGTTAAACGGGCTGAGGCGCACTAAGCGGTGTACGCCGTTTTCGCCTTTTAACTTGCCATATGCATACGGCCCGTCAATCTCAAACGTAGCGCTTTTAAGGCCGGCTTCGTCGCCTGGCATCTGTTCTATAACTTTTACCGGCAGCCTTTCCGATTCGGCCCAGCGGATATACATCCGCATCATCATTTCGGTCCAGTCCTGGGCATCCGTGCCGCCGGCACCGGCAAACAAAGCTACGATTACGTCGTGGTTGTCGTATGGCCCGTTAAACTTTAGATCTTCTTTTAGTTTATCCAGCTGCCTGGAATATTTATCGGCCGTTTTTTGCAGTTCTTCGGCCATCGATGTGTCGTTTAAAGCGGCCAGTTCTTGTATTTCCTGCAGGCCGCGCTGCAAGTCCTGCCACGGCAAAACCTGTTGCTCAAGTTTTGAAAGCTGGATGCTGATAGCCTGGGCGTCGGAGTTGGTTTGCCAAAAATCGGGCTGCAACATTAAATTAGATAAACGGTCGATTTCCGATTCTTTTTTATGTAGCTGCAATTTGTATATGGTCGCCTCGGCGTCGGCGGTTAAGGCGTTTATGCGGTCTTGGATGGGTTTCATGGCATTGGCCGGCGCTTAGCGCCACAGTTCCCCTACCTGGTTATTCAAATACTCTACGGCTTCGCGGCTGGCGCTGCCCAGTATACCGACGCCGCCGATCTTATCAGTAAACATCCGCTCGGCCGCTTCGATTATGCGGTTTTTGGTAACAGCTTTTATGCGGGCCGGAATGGCGTAATAATCTTCGATTTCTTCGTCAAAATAATATGCGTTACTGTAGCCGGCGGCCGTACCGCCGACCGTTTGGGCGCTGCGCTGGTAGCGGCCCAGCAAGTATTGCTTGGAGGCATCGAGTTCTTCGGCCGTAAAATCTCCCTGCCGCACCCGGTTTAATTCACGGATAATTATTTCAAACAGCGGCGGAGCGTTTTCCGGCAAAACCTGGGCGCCGAACCACCAGGACGAAGCGCTGCGGGTATAGCCCAGGTCTGAGCCCATCGAGTACACCAAACCGCGTTCCCGGGCTTCGCCTAGCATCCGGGAATATAGCGTTTCCGTCAGCATGGTATTTACCAGCTGAAGCGCGTCCCATTCGTTTTTCGCGAAACGGTGGACGGCATATGTGTCGATATAAAAATAAATATTTTCGACGGATTTATTTGGAATGAACACCGGTTTAACCGGGTTGGTCGGGATTTCGGCGGGCAGCTCGAAGCGCTGTCGGCCACGGGGCAGTTTAATTTCGCCAATCATCCGACGGATAATTTGCTTCCGGCCTTTTAGGTTGCCGGCTACGACGAAACGCATATTACGGGTTATATGGGTCTTTTTAAAATGGTTGGCTATGTCTTCGCGGTTGACGTTGCGCATTAGCCGCAGCCGCTGCTGGTCAGTTAAGGCCAGCAAACCGTAAGCTTGGCGCAAGGCCAGGTTTAAGTGGCGGAAATGGTTGTTGCTGCGGCTGACCAGCTCGTCGCGGACGTTGCCGAATTCGGCGTCGAATTCATCCTTTAAAAACAGCGGTTTACTGATAGCTACCAGCAAAAGCTCCAATACCCTTTCCCATTCGAATTCGGCGCTTTCGGCTTCATAGTTGATGTTATAAACACTTGTGCTGGCATTACTGTAAGCCCCGTTTTTTTCGAACTCGGCCTGGAACGCCCGGGCTTTGGGTATTAGCTGGTTGGCCCCCAGTACAACGTGCTCCATTAAATGGGGGGTTTCCCATTTATCGCGCTCCACCAGGTATTCGCCGGCCCTAAAATTGAATTCAAAACTCATGACGCTGGCGTCTGGGATATCTATCAGCAGGCCTTTGGCGCCATTATCTAATACCACTTCAGAGACTGTATGTTTCACTGCTGGCTACTTACGGCGCTTTTTAGCGGCGGCGCGGCGCTGCCGTTCGGCTTTGCGGGCTTTTTTGCGGACGGTATTCTGGCTCTTTTTAACTTCCACGGCGATTTTTTTGGGGCTGAAGTCACTTTCGTCGAAGTGCTCTGCCCTGGTTATCGAATCGGCGTTGTCTACGGAAGATTGGGCTGCCCTGGTCAGTTCGGTATCAATGGCCTGGTCGAGCCGTTGTATGTCTACCGGCTGGGCGTGGAAGATAGTCCGGATAATGTCGTGGCGCAGTGTTTCCTGGAAAGTATCAAAAAGCTTTTGGCCCTGGCGGCGGTATTCTACCAGCGGGTCGCGCTGTCCGACGCCCACCCAGTGGATACCTTGGCGCAAATGGTCCATGTTTTCCAAATGCTGCATCCATAAGTTATCCAATATCTGTAAATATATGTCGCGCTCGATTTTGCGCATGGTTTCGGCGCCGAAAGATTCTTCTTTTTCGCTATATAATTTTTCGCCGGCTTTGGCCAGTTCGGCCTCGAATTTAGACGCTTCGGTATCAAATAACTTGTCTAATGTCTTATCATCCAGCGGAAATACATCGGTTAACATCGATTCGAATTCTTCGCTGGTTGAGTCCGGATGGTTGGCGAAAAAAGTTGCCTCTTCTTGAATAAATGTTTTGACGCGGTTGGTAATTTCGGCCTGGTTGAGGATTTCTTTGCGCAAGGAGTATATAGCGCGGCGGTGGCGGTTCATGACGTCGTCGTACTTAACGACGTTTTTGCGGGTATCAAAATTGAAGCCTTCTACTTTCTTTTGGGCGCCTTCCAGGCTGCGGCTGATCACTCGGTTTTCTATTGGCGTTTCGTCGTCTACTTGCAGGCGTTCCATAATCGATTTAATACGGTCGCCGCCGAATACCCGCATCAGCTCGTCTTCGCAAGATACGTAAAACTGGGTGCCGCCCGGGTCGCCCTGGCGCCCGGCCCGGCCGCGCAGCTGGTTGTCGATGCGCCGCGATTCGTGGCGTTCGCTGCCCAAAACGAATAGGCCGCCGAGTTCTTTCTTGACGTCTTCGCCTAAAACAATGTCGGTTCCGCGGCCGGCAATGTTGGTAGCCAGGGTAACGGCGCCTTTTTGGCCGGCTTTAGAGACAATGACGGCTTCGCGTTCGTTATTTTTGGCGTTAAGTATTTCGTGCGGCACGCCGGCCTTCTTTAAAGCGGCCGAAATTAGTTCGTTCTTTTCGACGCTGACTGTACCGATTAAAACCGGCTGGCCTTTAGCGTGCATAGCTTTAACATCCTTGGCAATGGCCGCAATTTTGCCCTTCTCGGTTTTATAAATCCGGTCCGGCAGGTCTTTGCGCACGATTTTGCGGTTGGGCGGTATTTCTACTACGTCAATTTTATAAATTTGGTGGAATTCTTCGCTTTCGGTCATGGCCGTTCCAGTCATGCCTGACAGCTTGTCGTATAGGCGGAAAAGGTTTTGGAAGCTGATAGTAGCCAGCGTCATTGATTCTTCTTGTACTTCTACGCCTTCTTTGGCTTCGATAGCTTGGTGCAGGCCTTCGTTATAGCGCCGGCCTTTTAGCAGGCGGCCGGTAAAGTCGTCGACAATTACCACTTCGCCGTCGCTGGTAACAACATAGTCTTTATCGCGGTGGAACAGCGCCTGGGCTTTCAGCGATTGGTCGAGGTGGTACAGCGTGCGGATATTTTCGGTGGAGTATAGGTTTTCGACGCCCAGGATTTTTTCGACCCGGTCGATGCCTTCGTCGGTTAAGGCCACTTCGCGGCGTTTTTCGTCTACGGTGTAGTGCTCTTCTTTTTTAAGCTGGCGGACGATTTTGGCGAACTGGTTATAGGCCGCGCCACTGGCCGTGGCCGGGGCCGAAATAATCAGCGGCGTGCGGGCTTCGTCGATTAATATCGAGTCTACTTCGTCAACGATAGCGTAGTGCAGCGCCCGCTGGCGAAGCTGGTCGGTTTCGCGCACCATGTTGTCGCGCAAGTAGTCAAAGCCGAATTCGTTGTTGGTGCCATAAGTAATGTCGGCCTGGTAGGCCTCTTGGCGGCTGCACGGCCGCAAGTGTTGGAAACGCGGGTCGATATGGTCTTTGTTTTCGAACTCCGGGTCATATATATATGACTCATCGGGGATAATAACGCCGCAGCTAAGGTTTAAATAGTCGTATACCTGGCCCATCCAGCCGGCATCGCGTTGTGCCAGGTAATCGTTAACCGTCACCAGGTGGGCGCCTTTGCCTTCCAGGGCGTTCAAATACATGGCCAGCGTGGCCACCAGCGTTTTACCTTCGCCGGTTTTCATTTCGGCTACGTTACCTTCGTGCAGCACCATGCCGCCAATTAACTGTACGTCAAAATGGCGCTGGCCCAGCGTGCGGGTGGCGGCTTCACGTACTACGGCAAATGCCTCTGGCAGGATCTTATCTAAAGTTTCGCCTTTTTCGAGACGTTTTTTAAATTCGCGGGTTTGGCTTTTCAGCTTGACGTCGCTCATTTCTTTATACGTGTCAGCTAAAGCGTTTACCTGCTTTACCCTTTTGCGGAGACGTTTGATGGTGCGGGCCTGCGGATCACCTAATACCCGCTTCAGAATTTTCTTCATAAATCTGACTGCTATCCTCTTTAAAACACAAGACTGTTCTTCTTATTGTACCGCAAATACCACCCTAACTGGAAACACTTTTAACCGATGTCAAGGGCGCTTAGCGCCGTCGGGGTATCAATCGGCCCAAAGATTTTCGCACCGACCGGCTGCGCGCCAAGTCCTTGTTCTTTTCGCTGTATTTTTTAAGTTTGATCTTCAGTTTATTTTCTACGATATCGATTGCTTCGGTAATATTCATGGTCGATTCCTGGATGCTGAAATTTTCGTGCGGCAGGTGCATGACTACTTCGCAAGTAAAACGCTTTTTGCCCTGCCCTTTGCTGCCTTTGAGTTTTACTTCGGCATGGACCGAATCGCGGTTTTTGCGGGAAATGTATTTGTCGAGGTTGCCAATTTTTTTGGTTGCGTATTTATTTAATTCTTCGGTCAGCTCGGTATGCACTGCGGCAATTTCCAGCTTTCGAATCATAATATTTCCGCGCCTTTCATATAGGGCCGGAGTTTTTCCGGCACCGTTAATTTACCATCGGCAGTTTGGTAATTCTCAATTATGGCAATTAACGCCCGGCTGGTGGCTATGGCCGTACCGTTAAGCGAATGGGCGGTTTCTACTTTGCCGTCGGCCCGGCGCACCCGGATATTTAAATTACGGGTCTGGAAATCGGTGCAATTGCTGCAGCTGGTAAGTTCGCGGTAGGCGCCGTCGGCTTTGCTCCAGTATTCGAGGTCGTATTTTTTGGCGGCCGGCGCGCCGAGGTCGCCGCTGGCGATATTAATAATGTGATATGGAATATTGAGCGATTGCCACAGGTCTTCTTCTACCTGGCGAATGCGCTCGTGCATCTCCCAGCTGGCTTCGGGCAGTGTAAAGGCGTACATTTCCAGTTTATTGAACTGGTGGACGCGGAACAGGCCGCGGGTGTGTTTGCCATAGGTGCCGGCTTCTCTGCGGTAACACGGGCTGTAGCCGGCGTATAACAGAGGCAGTTTGTCGGCATCTAGTATTTCGCCGGCGTGGTAGCCGGTTAGCGGCGCTTCGGCCGTACCGATTAATGTCAGGTCTTCGCCTTCGATGAAATACTCGTTGCTGTCCTGGTGGCCTTTGGCGGCAAAGCCGGCGCCGGCGGCAACTTGGGTTTTAACCATGTGCGGCACCGTCATAAATTGAAAGCCCCGTTCCGTTATAAAATCTATGCCATATTGAACCAGGGCTAATTCCAATTTGGCCAAGTCTCCCTGAAGAAAATAAAACTTATTGCCGGCAACTTTGGCGCCGCGTTCAAAATCTACCCAGCCGCGGGCCTCGGCAAAATCCAAATGGTCTTTGGCGCCGGTTTCCTGGGGGCCGAATTTAGTGACTTCCACACTGGCCGATTCATCGCCGACCGGTACGTCGTCGGCCGCCGGGTTGGGCACGGCCTGCAATAGCGTTTGCCATTGCTGATCGGTTTCGGTTAGATACCGTTCTTTTTCGGCCAGATCAATCTTGAGGCTTTTGCCTTCATTAACCAATTCCGGCTGGGGTTGACCGCTTTTCATCTGGGCTGCGATTTCATTTCGCCTGGCCCGCAGCTGTTCGGATTGTTGCAGTAAACTGCGGCGATCGTCGTCAATTTCCAATAATTTTTTAATGTCTACTTTGTAGCCCTTTTCGTTGGCTTTGCGTTGGACTAAATCGGCATTATCCCGGATAAACTGAATATCTAACATGCATTTATTATAACCTCAAATTGCCGGCTTGGCTTTCTTTTGGCGGGCATGCAACAGCTCGTAGGTTTTAGGTTCGCTAAGCGTCAGGCGGGTGCGGGCTTCGGCATAGGAGCAATATTCGCAGGGGCCGCCCATGGCCGCCGTGCCGGTTTTGGGCATGTCGCCGTCCATGCAGGCTTTCATATCTAATACAGTAGGTTCTACCCAGCTGCAATCACCTTCGTAAGCTATAACTTTTGTGCGGAATTCTACCCTGTCATAGAAGCCGTCCAGGTCCAGCCGCCCATTGGTGTAAACAAAGTAAGCCGTGTCGCTGACGTCAAAACCGTTTTGGCGCAGCAGCCACTGGTAAACTTCAACTTGCCGCTTATACATTATCTGCCAATCGGCGTCCAAACTGACTTCATTGTTTTTAGCCGTGGCTTTGTAGTCAACGACGTGCAATTGGCCGGCATCGTTAACCCAAATATCATCTACGGCGCCGAACAAATGTAAATTCGTTGGTTCGTGCAAAGTAGCAACACCGGTAAAATTATGGCGCCATTTTTCCAGTTCGGCGTGGTTATAAGGCAAGGCCTCTATTTGGTGGTCAACCATTAGGGGGTGGGGTTGGCCCTGGGCGCGGTAGCCGTCGAATTCTTTCTTTAATAATTCATCAACCGCCTTGTTAATTTGGAATGGCGGGCCGTCCGGCCGCTTTATCTTGAGGCGGATGTCCAGCCAAAAGCAGCGCGGGCACTGGGTGAATAATTCTATTTTGCTGCGGCTTAGTTTAAAGGCCGTTGTTTGCCCCGGTTTGTAAGGTTGGCTGCGCTCCCGCCAATAGTCTGACATGGCTTTATTGTATCAGTTGGCTAATGGCCGTTACGGCTGCCGTTTCGGCCCGCAGCGTAAACTGGCCGATATTTATATGGGGCAAGCCGTGCTTTTGGAATAATTCTTTCTCGTCTTCGCTCCAGCCGCCTTCCGGGCCGATCAGCAGGCCCAGCGGTTTATTGGCCATACCATTTGGAATATTTTTATCTTCGGTGTTTTGGTCGCATACAACCAAATTTATTTTATCGGAATATTCTTGAACGGCGGTTTGCGGGGTTATCGGATCGCGCACGGCCGGGATATCTGAACGGCCGCACTGTTCGGCGGCTTCGATTACAATTCGGGTGGCGCGCATACTGTCAAAACCAGTTTTTGCCGTTCGCTCGGCCAGCAAAGGTATAAAATGGCTGGCTCCCAGCTCGGTTGCTTTTTGTAAAATATGGTCGTTGTTGTCTTTTTTTAATAGCGACCAGAATAAATATATTTCGCGTTTTGGCCGCTGCGGCTCCAGCTGGGTTACCAGATCCAGCCCGACAGTAGCCGGTTCGATTAACCCGACTTTATAAAGCCTCTCGTCTTCGGGGCCGGTAAATAATACGATTTGGTCGCCGATGCGCAGCCTTAAAACTTTTAGCCATTGGTTAAGCAGTTCTTTGTCGTGCACCCAAACGTGGTGCTCCAGGCGCAATGCCCCCCGCTTATCGTGCAGGCCGCCAACATAAAACCGGTGCAGCTTCATAATTTAAATTGTCTCAAATAAGGTTAAGAACCGCTAACGTTTCGATATGCGGCGTTTTAGGAAAAAAATTATAAACCTCAAAAAAATCTACCTTGTATGCCGCAGAAAGCAATGCCAGGTCGCGGGCCTGGGTAGCCGGGTTGCAACTCAGATATACCAGGCGGGGCGGTAAAATTTCTAATAACTTACTGATTACTTTGCGGTGCAAGCCGGCCCGGGGCGGGTCAAATATTATCGTCGTATCCTTGGCGATTTTATCCAACGCCTTCTCAGCCGATGCCTTAATGACTTCGGCGCCCGGCAATATTGCTTTAGCGTTAGCGGCGGCATAGCCTGCCGATTCGGCATCCAGTTCCACCAATTTTAGTTGATCGGCGCCCATACTTAATCCGATGGAGCCGACTCCGGCATACATATCTAATAGATGGCCCCCAGCAAATTCCTTAATTCGCTTAAGCGCCAGCCCGTACACCGGTATATTTACCTGGAAAAACGAGTCGCAGCTATAGCTGAAATTCTTCCCTAGTAACTGGTCTTGTAAATCGCAGCTGCCCAATTCATAAATCAAGTTAGTTCTGACCGAGGCCGGGCTGCGCGGGTCAGAAAAATATACTTTGAGGCCATTTACACCGGCCGGCAGGTTAATTTGGGGAAAATCAGGCTGTTTGACGAACAAGCTGGCCGCCGCTGAGCCATTTTGGCTGGAGCGAACAACTATTGTTTTCAAATTTCCGGCCCGGATGTTCATATTTTTTTGCGCGTTTTGTATCTGTAGCTCGGCACATACCGCTTGGGCGGCGGCATTTACGGCGTCTAGCGCTAACCGGCTGCCGGTTACTATCTGTTTGGTGTGGCTGCCCCGTTTATGAAGCGCTAGGTGCAATCCACGGTCGTCACCCCAAAAAGAATATTCCATTTTGTTTCGGTAATGCCACTCTTTAAGGTCGGTAATTACCTGCCCGGCTTCGGGCAATGTCACTTTGGCGGCAGCCATGGCGTCCAAGGCTAACTGCCGTTTAAATTCATTTTCGGCACTGAATTTTAATATTTGCCAGGGGCTGGTAGATAAATATTCGGGCTCTTTGGCGCCGGCCCGCAACTCGCTGGCAGTAATAATATTTTCGGCAACCGCGTCGGCGTAGCCGCGCTTGCGCTTAATAATACTTGCTTCGACCGTTTCACCCGGCAAAGCGTTCCAAACAAATACTTTGCGGCCGTCAGCGTCAGTCGCTATACCCTGGCCGCCCAATACCAACTTATCTATTTTTAAACGGTATAAACCTGGCATTTTAAAAACTAGTGGGCTAAAACTACCGCCACGGCGGCAATTAGCGCGAAGACAACCGCTATGATGGGCGCCAATGTTTTGACGCTCATTTAGCTTAAGCCTTTAAGATACCGGCAAACACCTGCCAGGCTACGGCCGTTAATGTTACAAAACTCAAAATAATAAACATCAGTTCGCCGAACACATAGTTGCCCCACCGGCCCCGGCCGCGGCGCATCATAAATTCGTTGGCGGCAAACAATAAGAACAGCACAAAAACGCTGGCTACAAGAACATAAACATAACGCGCCAGTCCGTCGCCATAAAGGATGGCATCAAATAAGTATTTGCCTAAAACCAGCCAGGGGGTAAGGATTAATACAACTCCAAGCCAGGGCACCCAGCGGCCAGCCGGGTTGATTGCCGGCCGGGCAAATTCCCAAACCAAGCCAAGTATGCAAACAGCCAGGTTAATCACAAACAGCATAGTTAAGCTTGCCAAGTCCAAAACACCTGTAAGCATGGCTACCGTTAACAGCAACAATCCACCTGCCGTCGCAAATTCCAGCCAGCGCGCCCGCCCTACTTTGTTATTTAGCTCAGCTTCGTATTTTTTACGCCATACGGTGCCTATCAAGACCCTTATTAAAGCGCTGATTAATAAAAAGGCTACGATTACGTAAGCGATATTCAGGTCAAAAAGGTGCTTGCTGGCCGGTACCCAAACATTATGGCCGGCGCTATTACTAGCCAGTTTATCGATTGCCAGGAAGTGGCCGGAAATAGGCTGCAATCCGCTGTTATTGTGGCGCATGATTAAAAGTACGACCGCTTCTACGAACAGCAACAAGGCCATAACCAGGTTGACCCGGCGCAGCATCTCCATAGACAATTTGCCACCCCTTTTAGCCTTTTTCATGGTTTTGGTCACCTTTTTAGTCATTGATACAAGTGTAATGCAAGCGGCCAGAGCTGGCAATTCCAAATACTACCGCGGCTTGGCTCTGCCTGCGGCTAACTATTGGCCGAATTTGGGGCGCTCGATTTTTATTTCGTATTCCGGGCGGCTGTTTAGCCAGGCCAGTTTGAACAATAAGAAGCCAAGGGCGGTAGCCCACATAAAGTAAACTTCGTAAGCCAGGAACATCATCTGGCTGTAAGGATGGATGATTACCAAACAGTCTATTATGCTAATCCAAACCAACATCAAGTTAAATAAAGACAGCCATAAACTCCTGAAGCGGTTCAGTATCGGCATGAATGAAAGCGTGACAAGCAAATTTATCCAGAATGGTACAGCTTGGCGCCAGCCAAAATCGCCAAAAAACATATGGTAAATTACCCCTATATTAACCAGGTACAGCAACGGGTAAAAAATGTGCCAGACCAACCTGATGCTTAATTCTTCGGGGGTCCAAGATGGTTTTTCTAAAGTATCGAACCAGTGGGTAGAGCTAGACATAGGCAACCTCAGTTATTAATGACTATATTCTGAAATAAACCGCAGCGGCTGTAAGTTAAGTATTTAACTACGTAATACTATGCGGATTTGGTAAAGTCCCATAATGAATTAACAGGAGATTTGATATGCCAAGCCCCGAAGAACTTCTAAGACAAGCCCAGATGCACATGGCGGAAGCGGAACATATCCGCCACGAAATGAGTCATAAAGCTGACGAAAAAATAAGAATAGCCGAGCAGAAGCGAGCCCAGGCAGAAGACCAACAAAGAAAGATAGAGGATGCGCAAGCTGAAGTTAACCGGAAAAAAGAAGAGCTAGACAGGGCCCGCGATAAACAAGTCCGCGCCGAACAAAGCTAACGGTTCTTTACAACGAAGCCCGGCGGCGGCCAACCAGCAGGTCGTAGACCAGGACTATTAAT
This sequence comes from uncultured Candidatus Saccharibacteria bacterium, assembly GCA_964460855.1. Lineage (GTDB taxonomy): Bacteria > Patescibacteriota > Saccharimonadia > Saccharimonadales > UBA10212 > CAYWQH01. The sequence continues at coordinate 32,309 of CAYWQH010000004.1, read as the reverse complement.
GCCACTACAAGTACGATATGAATCAGGTTACCGCCGATATTGCCAAGCCAGCCCAGAAGCCACAGAATGCCTAAGATTACAGCGACAGTTAAAAGCATTTTTTAACCTCCATTAATTAGTGAGGCTATAATATACCGTTTCGTTTTGGCTTAGCTATTAAATATTTCACGCTTGCCGGGGCCGTTCCAGTTGGTGTATACGGTCGTGGTCGAGCCCGTAATAATGGGCCACTTCGTGCCAAATTGTGTGCCTGACCTGCTCTTTTATATCGTCTAAATTAGAGCTTACCGATTCTATTGGTAACTTAAATACTGTTATTTTGTCGGGTAAAATTTTGGTTGTGCCGTTACGGGCCGGCAGCGGCACGCCTTCGTACAAGCCAAATAACGTTTGGTTGCAATGCAAACCTAGTTTACGGCGCTGATCGGCCGATGGCTCGTCCTCGACAATAAAAGCCACGTTTTGCAGGTAACGGCTATAGGGTTCTTTTATACTAGCTATAGCCTGGCCGACAATTTCCTCAAATTCATGATTGCTGATAGTAAACATCTATCCAATTGTAGCAGGGGGCCTTTGGCGCTCAGCAAAAATTCAGATTGGGTTATTATTCTATTATCACTATGAAGAAAACTATTATCGGTATATTCGCCATCGCAATAGTCGTTATAGCGGCGGCGCTGGTTAAGCAACAGTCGCCCGGGGCGGATACGCCGGCAACCAGTTTATTGCAACCGTCCAATAATAGCGGCGGCACAACAAACCCGACTGGCAATGTATCTGCCGGCAATAGTTCGACGGCCAACTTATCAGACGGCAGCTATACAGGCCAGGCCGTAGATGTGCATTTCGGTATCGTGCAAGTTAAAGCTACCATCAGCGGCGGCAAAATTAGCGACATCAGTTTTTTAAGTATGCCGTCAGAGGCTAACCGCAGCTACCGCCTATCGGCTATAGCTGAGCCAATTTTAAAGAGCGAAACCATTTCGGCCCAAAGTGCCAATGTTGATATTGTCAGCGGCGCCACCAGTACCAGCGAAGGTTATGTCCAGTCACTGCAAACAGCACTAAGCCAGGCCGCCAAATCTTCGGCCAGTAACCAAACCACTACCAGTACATGACCCAAACCCAATTAATTATGGGTATGCCTGTAACTATTTCGGTTGCCGGTAGCCTTCCTGGCCACACCAAACTCGTGAATAATTGCTTTGAATGGTTCCGGCAGGTCGACCAATTATTCAGCACGTATAAACCCGATAGTGAAATCAGCCGGCTTAATAGCGGCGAGTTAAGCTATGAAGGGTTGTCGCCCGAAGTTCGCGGCGTGCTTAAACTCAGCGACAAATTTAAAGAAAGTACGCAGGGTTATTTTGACCCGCAGCGAAATGGGCGCCTCGACCCCTCCGGCATAGTAAAAGGCTGGTCTATCGCCAAAGCCGCCGCGATATTGAGTGCCGGCAGCGCAGAAAATTATTATATTGAAGCCGGCGGTGATATAACCGCCCGCGGTACAAACGACAAAGGCGAATATTGGCGGGTTGGCATAAAATTTCCGCCCCAACCGGCAAAATATGCTAAAGTTGTCGAGCTAAAAGATTGCGCTATCGCGACTTCTGGTGAGTATGAGCGCGGCCGGCATATTTATAACCCTCACGGCCGCCTTTCACCTATGTTAAGCGCAACGGTTATCGGGCCAGATATAACGACTGCCGACGCGCTAGCAACGGCTGTTTTTGCGATGGGCGGCGATAAAGGCATCGCCTTATTACGGAAATTTCCCGGCTACGAAGGCTACGCCATGCTTAATGAAACTGAGGCTTTAGCGACTCCAGGTTTTGATAATTTCCTGTCGGCTAAAGCTTAGACCAGTTTGCCGTCAGATAATTTGTAAGTAACATCTGTTTTGCCGGCAATTGATGAATCATGGGTAACGGCGATAATCGTCGTTTTTTGGGCCTTGGCCAGGTCATGCAATAAATTGAAGATCATTTTACCTGTCTGGCTGTCGAGGTTGCCGGTTGGCTCGTCGGCCAGAATAAGTTTGGGCTGGTTAGCCAGGGCCCGGGCTATAGCCACCCGCTGTTGTTCGCCGCCCGACAACCGGCCTGGCCGCCGTGACTGCTTATCGGCAGTGATACCGACCTGGTTTAACAACTCTGCCGCCCGGGCTTTGCGCTGCTTTACAGGCATTTTGGCGAATTCCATCGGCAGCATGACATTTTCCAACGCAGTCAGGTTAGGAATCAGGTTATAACTTTGAAAGACAAAACCGATCGATTTATTGCGGTAGCCGGTTAAACTGCCGGCGTTCAACTGGCTGACATCCTGGCCATCAACTACTATAGAGCCTTTTGTCGGCGTATCTAACGCGCCAAGCAAACTTAGCAGCGTGCTTTTACCGCTGCCGCTTTTGCCGACAATACTGGCGAACTGGCCGGTCTTAACTTTGAACGATATATTATTCACAGCCGATATGTCATTATCACCCGACTTAAAAGTTTTACTCAAATGTTTTACTTCGATCATTATTCGGCCCTCAATACTTCTGCCGGGCGGATTTTGCCGATAATATAGGCCGGCACGGCGCTGCCTATAACCGCGATTAATAAGGCCACTCCAATTCCGTATGCCACTATCGCCGGGCTGATTGATGCTTTTACGTTGCGGATATTATTGACGTTATTATTGCCGAACCCTCGTAGTCCGCGGCCGCCGGCCACAAACCTGGGCCCCTGGCCCGCCCCGAAAGTTACCGGACCGGCCCCACGCTGGAATGTAGCGTTAGCAGCATTTGAGCTACTATCCGCCGAATTATTTACCAACGTCCGGGTTACAGGCTGGGCGGCCGCAATACCGATAATCAACCCCACCGCTAAGCTTAGTCCGGTTAAAGTAACGGCTTCGGCCACAAATTGGGTGACTGTTTTATAATTGGTGGCGCCAATCGCTTTCATGACGCCGATTTCCCGGCGGCGCTCGCGGACAATCATTACCATTGTCATCAGCAAAATGATGGCGCCGGCGATTATCGCGCCGAATAAACTATATGTAGATATTGATTTAACATTCTGTAAAGGCTGGACGGTTTGCTTGGCGTTTTCCTGGTTGTTTGTAACATCGGCTTTATCACCTAAGTTGCTTTTTATAGTGGAGGTGACCGCGTCGATATTGTCTATCGAATCAACCGTGACAGTCGCGTTATTCACTTGTTTATCCTGGCTGGATAATTTTTGGAGCGCGGCCAGCGGCATTACCGCGTTGGCATTGGCAAAAGTATTTCCAGCATCATATATGCCAACTACTTTTACCGTCTGGCCGTATGCCGTATAGGTTGAGCCGGCGCTTAAATTATTTTTGGATGCTAAATCTTTGCCTACGACGGCGACATAATCGGTAGTTGCCGGGTCAAACATGGCGCCGGCAGTCAGCTTTATGCTGTCGCCGCCAAACACTGAATTATCAGCTACAGTGTCCGTACCTGTAACTAAAACCGGCGGCGTAAAAGTCCGTGTAACTGTACCGCCATTATTGTCTTGGGTCATAAAACGCGGGGCCTGGAAACCAACTCCCGAATTACCTGCTTGGCGGCGGCCAAATGAACCGGCTTCGATGGCCGAAACCAGGTTGGTATTATCGGTTGTCAAGCGGTCATTTAACGTTTCGCGCACCGCTTGGACGTGGCTTATATTTTTGATGGCCAATAATTGGTCGGTGGTTAGTAAGTCGCCTCCGCCCTGGAAACCCTGGACGCCGGCTGGTGAGATACTTATCGTATTGCCGATTGAACTCTTTACGTTTTCAATTTTAGTCTGGACGGCATGCCGGGCAACCAGCATTGATAGTGCCATGCCAACACTGAGGCCTAATATTAAAACAATTGATACAGTGCGGATGTAATTTCGGAAAGCGTTTCGGAATCCCCGGCTTAAGCTATTCATTTATAAAACCTTTATTGGTGAATTCTGGGCTACTCAACTGAGAGATTGCTTAAGATTTGGCAAACGCCGGCAAAGTAACAGTAAAAGTCGAGCCTTTGTCGTATTGGCTATCGACTTGCACGGAACCTTTATGAAGATCGGCGATTTGCCGTGCAATAGACAGGCCTAAGCCGTAGCCGCTGGCAGATACTTTACTGCGGCTGTTGTCCGCCCGGAAAAACCTTTCAAAAACATGCGGAATATCGGTGGCTTTAATGCCTATGCCCTGGTCTGTAACTTTCACCGTTACTTTTTTGGTTTCTACACTTATTGAAATATCTATACGGGATTTATCGGGGCTGTATTTAAAAGCGTTGTCGATGAGTATGGTAAAAAGTTGTTGCAAGCTGGTGGCATCACCGCTTGAGTATGCTGCGGGCCCGGAAGTTACCGCCAGCGGAATATTCCGCTCGGCTGAAGCTTGTTTAAATTTTTCGGCGGCGGCATTTACAATTTTACGCACGTCCACTTTTTTAAAAGTACCGGATACTTCGCCGCTGGGCATCCGTGATAGCGTTAACAAGCCGTTAACTAAACTTTCCAGGTGGGTTACTTCTTCGAGATTACTTTCCAGCAGCTGCTTGGCTTCGGCGGCCGTTAATTTGCCGGCCCGCAGGGCGACTTCAATTTCGGTTCGCATGGAAGTTAGCGGCGTGCGCAACTCGTGGCTGGCATCGGCCGTAAACCGGTTTTGGGCCTCCACGGCTTTTTCGATAGGCTCCAATGTTTCGCGGGCCAGCAAATAGCTCACAACCAGTCCGCCCACAAACACGGCCATGTTAAAAAATATCAAGTTAGTGCGTACCCGGTCGTCGCGGCTGTCTATTTCGGACTGCAGTACATACTGGAAGTCTGCCGGCAGCTGCCTAAAAGCTATTCCCCGGCGGTAAAGGTCGGAATATTGGGCTTGCAACCCATCGGTAATTTCGCGTTTGGCCACCTGGTAAAGGCTAAAGCTGAATACCAGGCTCAAAACCATTATTACCGCCAGGTATTTAATAGTCAGGCTGCGGACGGCCTGGCGGAACATATTCATCGGCTATTCAGTTTTCTCGGCTCAAAGTGTAGCCAAAGCCGCGTTTGGTTTGCAACAAGGCCGGCTCGCCTTTAAACGGCCGCTCTATTTTGGCCCGTAAATAGCCCATGTAAACTTCTACGGTGTTGGGCAATACGTCGGCGTCGAAGTTCCAGACATGTTCGATTATTTGTTGTTTGCTAAGGACCACTTCGGCGTTACGCGCCATATATTCCAGCAAAGAATACTCTTTTAAGGTTAGGTTGATTGGCTTGCCGCCGCGGGTTACCCGGCGGCTTAGAGTATCTATTTGCAGGTCACTATAGGTAAGAACGTTATTTTGGTGGTCGTGCGGCCGCCGCAGCAAGGCCCTAATCCTGGCCAGCAGCTCTTCAAAAGCGAAAGGCTTTACCAGGTAATCGTCGGCGCCGGCATTAAGGCCTTCTACCCGGCTGTTTACGGCATCTTTGGCAGTCAGCATTAATATCGGCACTTTCTTTTTATCTTTGCGCAGTTCGGCGGCAATTTGCAGGCCGTCGTAACCGCCGGGCAGCATGCGGTCCAGAATAATCAAATCGTAGGGTTCATAGCGGGCGGCGGCCAGCCCGCTGTCGCCGTCGAACTCCAGGTCGACCGCAAAAGACTCGTGTTCCAGGCCGCGTTTTAGGGCCCGGGCAATTTTTTGCTCGTCTTCGACAATTAATATCCTCATAAATTAATTTTACCAGCTAATTACTGAGAAGTTTCTGAGAATATTTATACCGCTTTAGCCTAAAAGTGATTGCAGCTGGCGGTTAGTAATGGGCGTAATTACCGCCGAAGCAGCCGGCTTGCTTAAAAATGACTGTAAAATCCGGTAAATATCCAGGTCGAAGCGCCTTTTAACGGGTTGGGCAGTAACCTCGCCGTAAGCCTCTTGTTTTAATTGGGCAACGATGCACCACTGGTCGATAATCACGGCCGAGCTGTTCTGCTCGCCGTTAAATTCTTTGACTAAAATCGGCGACCGGTAAGGCCATTGCCTTACCCGCGAACTATCAAAAGCAATAAGCAGGCGGCGGTTATACACTTCGGCCGGCTCCAGTCCGCCACAAGCTCCCCGGCAGCGCCCCAGCTGTGACCAAAAACACCGGCCCTTGCCGGCTTGCAGCCCCAACAAACGCGGGCAAAGTTCAAATGTTTTGGCCAGGTCTTCCAAACGGCTGGCAGCTTGGCGTCGGCTGCGGAATATGCCCAGCAAATCGCCGGTTTCGGACGGGTCAATTTCGGCCTTTTCCAAAAAGTTTATTTTGAGGTAGCCGGCGTCGTCCATGTTTTTTACGGCAACTGTCATTTGCCGTAAATTACGCAACTTGCGGTTATAAACCGGAGATAGTTCTTTAACCATTTGGTTTTCCAACAGCAAAGCTTCCAGTTCGCCGTTAGTAGAAATGGCCGATATGTTACGCACCAACTGCGACATTTTTAATTCTTTTTCTTCGGACTGGTCGGCGGTAAAGTGCGACAGCACCCGTTTTTTTATGTTTACGCTTTTGCCGATATAAATCGGCTTGCCGGCTTCGTCTTCAAAAATATAAACACCGGGGCTGTCCGGCAGGCCGTCTATCTGTCCGTCACTTAAATGCGAAGGCAAAGCCTGTCGCTTAAATTGCGATTTTACGGCGGCGGAGAATACATCCGGGGTGAATTCGTTTTGCATCAACTCGATAAATTTCCAGACAGCCAGAGCGTCGTCATAGGCCCGGTGGCGGCTCGGAAGTTCTAAGTTATATCTGTTAATTATGTGTTCTAAACCATGGCGGCGGTGTTGCGGGTTTAACTTCTTAGACAGACGGACCGTACACATTAATTTAGGCTTAAACGCCTGGCCCAGACGGGCATATTCCTGCTTAATAAACGAGTAATCGAAGCGGGCGTTGTGGGCTACCATCAAAGCGCCATCCATAATCTGGCTGAGCCGCGGCTCGACCGATTCAAAATCCGGCGCTGCCAGGACTTCTTCAGTAGAAATGCCGGTTAAGTTACTAATAAACTGGGGCAACGGCCCGCCGGGATTTACCAGGCTCTGGAATTCATCGACAATCCGATTGCCTTCTACCCTGATGACGCCAATTTCTATTACTTTGCCGCTAAAATGGCTCAGGCCGTTAGTTTCAATGTCAACTATTGCCCAAGGCTGCCCCAAAGATTCCATATATTAATATTGTACTACTAGCCATTAACAATTTAGGGGGCGGCATATAGTGGCAGACGGGCCAAACGCTCGCATTTGGATGAAGCGCAAGGCGCTGGCGAAGCACGGACCGCAACGTACGCTATGGTACGTTAAGGGAGTACTGGAGCCGGCAACGCAGCGATTCGCCAAAAGGGCTGCAATAAATCCCGGCTACGCCGGATTATTGCAGTCCGGTGCGAGTGTTTGGTCACCAGCCGCCCCCGCCGCCGCCCCCGCCACCGCCGCCAGCACCGCCGCCGCCAAATCCTGAGCCGCCGCTGCTGCTGGGCGCGGCAAACGACGCGTTTAAAGCTTGCGAGCTGCTGTTTAAATGGCTGACCAGGACGCCGGTATTAAATGCGCTCCAATTTCCCTGATACCAATCGGGCGGTTGTGTATATATATCTTTAAACTGCTCGGCCCACTGTTTTTCGACGCCGAAAATAATGGCGTAGGGCAGTAATTTTTCGAATAAATTTACCGTCCTGGTCGGCTCGGAGGCATTGGCGGCATACGGCGCGTTAGGGCTTTGCATCATTTTAATGCGGTCCTTCTCGGCGGTCTCTATGTATAGCTTCAGGCCTTTGAGCTGGTCCAGCGTATCTTGTCCCAGTTTAGTCCGGCGCGGCATTTTAGCGGCTAAAAATCCCATCGCCACCAAAGCTGCCAAACCGATAATTCCTACAAAGTAATGCCAGTGTTTAAATGAAAACCAGGTAATTAAGAGCGTAGCTGTCATCGGTAATACGATAGTCAGAAAACGGGTTTTCCGCGGGTTGCCGTCAAAATAACCGTCATTTGATAAATCATCGTCCAGGCCCTTGTTTATTTTCGATAATATATCGGCTAATTTTGATGAATTCTTGCCTAACTCTTTTGTTGCGCCTAATTCTTGGCCCGGAAACAGCGCGTTCATAATCATTACTTCGTATTGGCTTAAGCCTTCGAAGTTATTCTTTTTTAAAACCAGGATGGTTTTTTCGGTATCCCGGCGCAATCGTTTCTTTTCGGTTGATTCGACGATTTGAATATAGCCGTTAATCGCCATATTTATTATCGAGGCCGTTAAATCTTTGCCGTCAAAGTTGTAATCCCATAAAGTCCCGGCCCGCGGCGGGTCAAAATTTTTAGGCGGCTCATATTCCGGAACTACCACTCCCCGGCCCTTAAAATCTTTGCCATATCGCCACCATGTCCTGAAGGCAACTATAAAAGCCAAAATCACCGCGGCGATTAGCACAAGGCCTATTTTGTCGTCCAATAACTTATCAAGCAGCGTATATTTGGCGAAAGTGCCGGCCGGAAAAGCCAATACTACCGATAATGTTTCATGGCTGTTCAACGGCTGGGTGGTGGCGGCGTTAATGAGATTGGGGTTTTCGTAATTAACCGTGCAGTTTACGGCAGTGGAGCCAAAGCTGCCGGTATAACAACGCGGAGTATAACCATTATCAGTTTTTAAAGTTATCTTATCGGCGATATTAAAAGTCGCTTTAACTTCTGCGGCGGTTTGGCCCCATTGGTCGCCATTAATATCCCAAAACAGTTCGTCGTGGTCACTATAAAAAGTTATCGGTCCGTCCAACGAATACGAAATATCATAAAAATTATGGCCGGTAACGGTATTATTGGGATCGCCGATTTTTAAGACCAGATTTTGGCTGGAAGTATATGTCGTGTATGGCCGCTCCGCGCCGTCCATATCTTTTACTGATTGAACTTTCACGTGTAGCGAGTGGCCTTTATAAGTTTCCGGAATGGCCCTTAAAATGCCGTGGTTAAAATCATGGAAATCGACCTGGATTTTTTCTTCGACCTTCATATGGCCGTGCGGGTTGGATTTATCTAAATCATATGTAGCGTCAAAACTATTAATTTCAAAATCATTTACATCGGCTGAGGTATGTTTTGCCGGCCAAAGCGCGAATACGCCGGCAAGTATAACCAGCCATACAAGCGACAAAGAAACCCGCCGTTTGAGGTTGCTCATTGGTATTAATTGTATAGCTTAAAACACTAAAAAACTACGAAACGGCCGCATATGGAATATGGCACATTCCCCTGCCTGTTTTCTCAGTAAACTTTTGGTGGTAATCTTCGGCCGGCCAAAATGTGCCGGCTTTTTCTAAACTTGTAACTATTTTGCCGTTGAACTCGGATTTATTAAGCCCACCAATAATTTTTTGGGCTTCGTCTTTTTGGTTGTCGTCCAAATAAAATATCGCCGAGCGGTAACTGTCGCCAACATCCGGGCCCTGGCGGTTAAGTTGCGTCGGGTCGTGCATCCGGAAAAATTGTTTTAATAAAGTTTCGTAAGTTATTTTCTCCGGGTCGAATTCGATTTTAGTCGCTTCGGCGTGGCCGGTAGTGTGCGAGCATACCTGCTCGTATGTGGGGTTTTCGGTATGGCCTCCAATGTAGCCTACTTCTGTATTTACAACTCCTGGCACTTGGTCAAAATAAAACTGCACACCCCAAAAACATCCTGCTGCAAAGATAGCTGTATTATTCATACTTATTATTATAACTGTTTAATCATCGGTGTTAACATAGTGTGGTTATGCTGCTGCAAGCTAAAATCACCCATAAAATTATCGGCAACCAGGAATTATTTAAAGACCTGGTTCTTAAAATCCATGCCGGCGATAAAATCGGCCTGATCGGCCGTAACGGCGTCGGCAAAACTACATTGTTTCGCAGCCTGACTGGAGCTGACAGTGAATTTGACGGCGAAATTGAAGTTAACCGCCGGGTGCGAATTGTCAGTACCGAACAGGAGCACCTGGATTTGGCCGGCCAAACAGCTATCGAATATATCTTGGGCCAGTTACCTGAGTACCAGGAGCTGAAAAAAATTATTAATACATACCCCGAAAAAATGGGCGATAAAATGCATCTGATCAGCCGGTACAGCGACGCGCTTAATCGCTTTGGCGAACTGGATTATTACAACATTGAAAATAAATTAACCGGCGCGCTGGGCAAGTACCAGCTTGATGAGCAAAAAATTAACTTGCCGATGAAGCAGCTAAGCGGCGGCCAAAAAAGGTTCGTGGATTTAGTGAGGGTACAGTTTAGCGAGCCCGACCTGGCCCTGATTGACGAGCCGACCAACCACATGGATTTTGTAGCCAAACGGGCTTTTATAGATTGGCTGGAAGCCGCCCCGCACGCCTGCCTGGTTATCAGCCACGACCGCGACGTTTTGAAGGCCGTCGATAAAATTATTGAAATTAAAGATTTAAGAACTTTTGAATACCGCGGTAATTATGATGACTATTTGGCCCAAAACACCCGTAAAACCACTGACGCCCTGCAAAATTACGAGATCGCCCAAAATACTATTAAAAACCTCAAAAAACAGATTGAATCGGCCCGGGCTAAAAAGCCGAGCTGGAGCGGTACGGCCGACCAAAAGAACCCATTCGTAGTAATGGAAAACCGCCTGTCCAAGCAGCTTAAAGCGGTTGAAGCGGCTAACCCGAAGCCCAGCTTTTGGATCGACCAGGAGTCGGCTGCGGCCCTTAATCCCAAATTAACCAGCAGCTACCAAAAACATAAAGCTAAAAATATCCGCTTAACCGGAGCTAAATTAGACGAGCGGTCTTCGGTTATTTTGACCGTCGAAAATGTCCAAGTCGGTTATAACGGCCAGCCGTTATTCGAACCGGTTAGTTTTAACCTAAAACACGGCGACCGCTTCCACATCGTCGGGCGCAACGGCGCCGGTAAAACTACCTTGGTACGGACAATAATGGCCGCCGTAGCCGGCAAAAAAGCTGGTACTTTAATTAGCGGCCGGATTGAACCAGGCCGGGAACTTCGTTTAGCCTTTTATGAACAAGAAGTGTCCAGTGATTTGTTAAATTTATCGCTGTATGACGCTGTCGAACAAATTTTTAGGCAAGCCGGCGCGCCAATAAACCGGCAATTAATTATGCAAAAAATGGGTGATTATTTATTTGACCCGATTGCCGATGCCGACAAGATGGTAAGCAATTTAAGCGGGGGCCAGAAAGCGCGCTTGCAATTAATTAGGATGCTGGCCGGCAGCCCGAATTTGCTGGTACTGGATGAACCAACTAACCACCTGGACCTGCCAAGCATCGAAGAGTTAGAAAATGCCCTGGCTAATTACCACGGCGCGGTAATTTACATTTCGCACGACAGTTACTTCAGCCGTAATTTGGGCGGCGAAACATACGGGTTGCCGGCTATATAAAAGCGCCAAGGCTTTTTAGCCGCCTTGGAAATGCCAACTCTTGTAGTAATTACAATATCCGATTTTTTCAATTGCTTATCTGGGGGACGCAAAATAAAAGTGTCGTTTCCAAGCAATTTCCCGGACATATTAGCATTGGTGATACCTAGCGCTTGGGCTAATTTGCCCGGCCCGTTAGTTAATTGTATATCGCCCTTTGCCGTCTGCCGGTTTTGGCGTATTAACCGTATTCCGTTCAACGGTTCGGCGGCCCGCAATAACACGGCTTCGCCCTGCCCGGCCGGCCCTGTCACAATATTTATGCAATAGTGCCTGCCATAGGTGAAATAAACATAAATATGGCCGGCGGATTTGAACATCGGAGCTGTTCGTTTTGTTTGGCCCCGGTAACTATGGCTGGCCGGGTCGTCCTGGTGGTAGGCCTCAGTTTCGACTATTTTTAACTGCACTGTGGCGCCGGGAAACTGCCGTTCGATAACCCAACCTAGCAGCATTGGCGCAACTTGCAATGAGCTAAGGCCTAAGAAATCCTTTTTAGCTTTCAAACCGCAATCGGGCCAACAGCCAGTCGCGCGGCAGCATCTGCAAAAACCAGCCGGCCCGCGGCCCGGAATCTTTATTTATCAGCAAACGGTATAACGGGCTAAAAATGTCTTTGGGTTCCAGGTTGTGCTTTTCTTTCAAAGTGTATAGCGCCTTGTGGAACCATTCGCCATCGGCATCATCAGGGGCATCGGCGATAAGGGCGGCCAATTCACCGAACCATTCTACTTGCTGTTCACTAAAATCAGCTTTATCGGCTGACTGCCTAAGATCGAATTTTACTTCTTCCGGTGCCCATTTTTCCAGCCAGCGGTCAATAAAAGCCAGTTCTTTAACAATGGTGCCGCGCTGCTTTTCGGCGACAACCTTGTATTCGCTGCGGGCCAATCCGGCAATCGTGGCGTCGGTGTTTTTCAAGGCAGCCTGGTAATTTGCTACTAAGTGGGAATACGGCACGGCGCTGACGGTAGTTTCATTAATTCCATGTGTGCAAAGCTCATAAAGCTGCTGCTCGCCGTCGCTACGGTCGGTTTTGCTGGCCAGGGCCGCGAAATCGTCGATTAGCCTGATTGCCCCTTCACCCTCGTCAAAATACAACTGTTTGGCCGGGTCGCTGCGCAAAATAAAGTAACGTACGACTTCTGGCGGCAGAACCTGGGCGGCTTCGCCAATTTCAATGCCAGTGCCCTTGCTAGCGCTCATTTTTTGGGTGTCTCCGGTGCGTTTAATGTCGTCATATTTAACCGGCAGCGGCGCCGGCGCTTCAAAAACTTTGGCCATTAAAGCTTCTCCGGTATCATAACTGCCGCCTTTGGTGGCGTGGTCGCGGCCGAATGGCTCACAGTGTACCGGCAACAACCACCAGCGCGCCGGCCAGTCAATGCGCCAATCCAGTTTCACCTGCCCGTTAGCATAACCGGTTACTTGCTGCCGGCCGTCTTTATCCGTATAAGTAATTTCTTTTGTTTCGTGGTTTAGCGAAACGAAGGTGCGGTTTTTCAACCGGCCGTCTTCTAAAACTTGGATTGGCGACCAGGTATTGTCCAGTTTTCGGCCGGAAACCGATTGCAGCACGTCGCGTACCGTGTCCAGCCGCTCCAGCGAACGTTCGATAGCCGGTACGAAATAGCCGCTGCGGTAATGTTCGTGGCTGTACCAAATATCCAGCTCGCAGCCGAGAATTTCGGCGGCCCTTTTGAAGCTGGTAAGAAAATATTCGGCGTACGACATGTCCGAGCCATCGGGCGCCGGGATATCGCACAGTGGCCGCCCCAGGTACTGCTCAAAATCGGCCGGCACATTTACCGGGACTTTACGGAAAACATCCATGTTATCGACGATATTTATATGGCGGGCCTGGCGGCCGCGGCGGACCAGCTCAACCCGGACGGCATCCGAAATAAGCAGCTCGCGCAAATGCCCCATATGGTACATGCCCGACGGCGATACGCCGGAGCTTATAATAATCTCCCCGTCGGGAGTGCGCCGCATTAACTCATCGGCTACACGGTTAAGCCATTGCATAATTACTTCCTAGTTTAGCTTAACTTAAGAGATGTTCGAAATTGTATATTTGGTAGTGTCGGCCGGGGTTTTAATTTCTACGTCATCCCCGACTTTTTTGCCAAGCAGCGCTTTGCCGATTGGTGATTCGTCGCTGATTTTTCCGTTTAGCGGGTCAGCCTCGACCGTACCGGTAATAATAAAGTTCTTGGTTTGGCCTTTGGCGCTTTTTAAAACTACACTGGAACCTAGCGAAACCTTGCCGCCGGATTTAGGTTTTTTAATAAGTTCGACGTTTTGCAAAATATGCTCAATGTCGGCAATCCGGTTTTCGAGGCGGTTTTGTTCTTCGCGGGCTGTTTGGTATTCGGCGTTCTCGCTTAAATCGCCCAGTTCGCGGGCTTGTTTGATCCGCTCGGCCAACGGGCCGCGTTGAGATACCAGCGCTTTATGTTCAGAAGTCAGCTGGTCTATTCCATCTTGGGTTAAGTGGAATTGTTTTCTCATATTATCTCAGGAATCCTTTCTCTCCATCCCTAAGGCTAAGATGTTTCGGGGATTATACCAGCCAGCTAGTTAATTTCCTAGTGTGCTGGTTACGGAATCTGTCGGTATAAGCCGGGTTTCGTCCGATATCCGGGGTTTTAACTCGGCCTGGCCGCTTTGCAGCGACCGGTCGCTTATTACTACCCGCTGGGGTATGCCCATCAGGTCGGCATCGGCGAACATTTCGCCCGCCCGGACGTCTCGGTCATCATATATTACCGAAATTCCGGCGTCTGTCAATTGCCGGTAAAGCTTATCGCCGGCTTCCATTACTTCCGGGCTGCCACCCAACCGGCACAAGTATACGCGGTAAGGGGCGACAGAATCCGGCCACACCAGGCCTTTGTCGTCGCTTAACAGCTCGGCGATAACGCCCATGCTGCGGCTAATGCCAATCCCGTAACAACCCATGATTACCGGTTGTTGCTGGCCGTGCTCATCCGGAAAATGCAAGCCCAAGGCGTCGGAAAATTTGGTTCCAAGGCTAAATATATTACCAACTTCGGCGGCCTGAACTTCTTCCAGCGAATTTCGGTCTAAACCTAAATCGGCCAGCACCTGGTCTTCCATTACTTCTTGGTTGACGGCCATCTTTTTATCGCGGCTTAAATATATCTGGTCTTCGCCGGCTGGTGTTAAAGTCTGGAACTCGTGGCTGTATTTAGTAAACATGCCGCCGCTGGCAAATGTTAAAAAGGTTTTATCGCCAATGCCTAAGCGGTCAAAAACTTTGTAATAAGCTTGTTTGATTTTTTCATAAAGCTCGTCGTGCTCGGCTTGGTTGCGGGTAAAGCTGTACATGTCTTTCATTAAAAATTCGCGGCCGCGCATAATGCCGCTTTTAGCCCGCAGTTCGTTGCGGAATTTAGTTTGGATTTGGTATATAAGTTGCGGCAGGTCCTTATAAGAGCTGACATCGCTTTTTAAGATGTTAGTTAGCGGTTCTTCGTGGGTTGGAGCCAAACCCAGCTCGCCGCCGGAGCGCAAATGGGTTTTGAACCAGATATCTACTTTTGCGTCATCCCAGCGGCCGGTTTCTTTCCATAAATGCGGTTCTTGAAGTACTGTCATCCGCACTTCCTGGCCGCCAACTGCGTCCATTTCTTGGCGCACGATATTCTCGATATTTTTAAGAACTTTAAGTCCGAGCGGCAAAAATGTATAGGCGCCGGCCAGTTCTTTGTGGATGTAACCGGCTTTGGTTAACAGCTGGGCGTTACGGCTTACTTCATCTGCCGGGATTTGTTTGCGGGTTTTGGTAAATAGCTGGGATCGTCTCATTGCTTAATAGTATATGGCATTAGCCGATGGCCGCATGGAATATTACAAAAAAAGCCACCAGGTTATTGCCGGCATGCACCAGCGAACCGGGCCAAATACTGCCGGATTTTTCGCGGACGCCGACTAACACGAAAGACAGTAGCAGCGTATTTAAGGCGGCCGACCACAGCAATGGATTGCCGCTGCCAAACTCCAGGTGGGCAGCGCCAAACATCAAACTGGTAACGATGGCGGCCGGTATAATCTTAAACCTTTCGCGCAGGCCGCTATAAAGGTAGCCGCGGGCCAGAATTTCTTCGCCTATGGGCGGCAGGATAACCAAACTTATAAACGCTATCGTCAAGGCCGCCGGGCCATGGATATTGTTAAAGCCGATATCCTGTTTTTGGTCGCTATTAATACTCGGCACCAGCCAATAAACAGCCGGCAGTACTATAAATAGGCTGGCGTAGTAGATGCCGATTCCGATAAGGCCGAATTTAAGGTCAACTAAACGCGGTTTGATCAGGCCGATGGTACTCAGCGCCCGCTTGCGGTAACGCAGCGCCAGCCATACCAGTAAAATTACGCCGGCTTCGGTTAACAGGATGATAAAGGCCTGGCCCACTGCTGATTTGTCAAAATAGCCCGACAGTTTATCTGCCGGCTGGCCGCTGGCCACTATGCCAAGGCCCACTAAAATTACCGCCGCGAATTGCGACAGCAGATAAATCAGCAAGGTAGAAATAATTATTATGGCCCCAAAGGCCAGGTCGGGATATTTCTTAATAGAATCGCCGGACATCGACAATAGTTATTAGCAGGAACAAAGATAGCAGAACTGCCATACCGGTTCCGTGGATCCTATCCTCCGTGGCCCTAGTCAGTGGTTTGCGCATCGCCGCGAACAGCAAAGTTACAAATATCCGCCCTCCGTCCAGCGCCGGTATGGGCAGGATATTCATCAGCGCTAAAGTCAGCGACAGCACGGCAATTATCATAAGCATATAGCTGGTGCCAAGCGAACCCGTTGACCAGATAATATTTACTATTGCTACTATACCGCCGGTTTGGGCCGTAGCCTGGGCTTGGCCTTTTTGCCTGGCTGTAGTGTTTGCCGTTGCCAGCCCGGCGATAGTTTTACCCAAACCACTTACCGCGCTGCCCAGGCCTTGGATGGTTAATTTTGCCAATTGCCCGGTAAAGCCGATGGCGACCACCGGGGCCGCCCAAGTATAGCGGCGTTGTTCGAGTTCGACGGGGGCGACGCCGAAGTAACCTTTTTGGTTTTTGGCTTTGATGCTGGCTTCTACGTCCTGCTTGGAATTTAGCTGTGTGGTAACTTCCAGGGGCTGTTTATCGCGGATTAAACTTACTTTAACAGTTTGGCCGGCATAGCTTTTTGTGGCAGCCCTCAACTGGTCCGCCGTTTTAATATCCGTTGTGCTGGCCGGCTGGCAGGTTAAGCAGGTAATTTGGGTGATTTGGTCTTTAAATTTTACGCCGGCTTTTTGGGCGGGAGAATTTTTGTCGATGTAGCCTACCCAGGTTTCTTGGCGGGTAACATTCATATTACCAACAACCGTAAACTGATTGTCTATGGCTTTAGGCATGCCGGTTAAGGCTAATAAGATCAGCATAAGTATACCGACCAGCAGGTTAAGTGTAACGCCGGCAGACATAATCCTAATCTTGGCCGGCAAACTGGCCGCGCCAAAACTGCCTTTGCGCCGGTCGGAGTCGTGTTCGCCTTTAAGTTTTACAAAGCCGCCCAGCGGCAGCCAGTTAATACTCAGCACCATGCCGCTTTTAAGCTTTTTACCCCACGCCCGCGGCGGAAAGCCCAAGCCGTACTCTTCGACGTCTACGCCGTTGCGCCGGGCAGCTATGTAGTGGCCCCATTCGTGTACCAGAATCAGGCAAATAAATAGTATTAGCCCGCTGACCGATAAGATATATTGCATCACAAGTATTTTATCACGCGCTTAGCTTAGAAACAGCTTAAGCTATTTCCCGAACCGGCGTTGCCTGGCGGCAAATTCGGCAAGGGCGGCATCAAAATCCGGGCGGCCAAAATCGGGCCATAGTTTTTCGCTAAAGTACAGTTCGGCATAGGCCGCCCGCCACAGCATAAAGCCGCTAAGCCGCTGCTCGCCGGAGGTCCTAATAATAAAATCAACGTCCGGTATTTGAGGGCCGCCATACAGGTATTGGTTAAAGTTGTCGGCTGTTAAGCTGCCGGGATTGTTAGCGGCGCCGGAGAATTTATGGATAGCGTCGATAATTTCCTGGCGGCCGCCATAATTAAAGCACAGGCAGATCGTTCCCCGCTTATTATTAGCCGTTTCGGCTTCGGCCTTCTCGAATATCCGGCGTACTTTAGGGTCCACGCCGTCATAATTTCCCAGCACTACTAACCGGGCCTGTTTTTCTTGGAATGCTTTAAGCTGTATATCCAGGATTTTTACGAACAATGACATTAAGTAGCTTACTTCTTCTTGGGCCCGCTGCCAGTTTTCGGTCGAAAAGATAAAGGCGGTGACGAACTCGATACCCAATTCGTACGCATAATTAGTTATATCTATAAACTGTTCGGCGCCTTTTTCGTGGCCCTTTAAAGTTTTGAGGCCGTGCTGTTTTGCCCAGCGGCGGTTGCCGTCTAAGATTATGCCAACGTGCTTGGGCAGGCTCATACGGTCATGACGTCTTGCTCTTTAGCCTTAGCTAACTGCTCGACCTGGGTTTTGTGGCTGGCCATTAAATCGTCGATTTGTTTTTCGAAACGGTGGTGGTCGTCGTCGCCCCAATCTTTGTCTTTTTTGGCTTGGTCGCCGTGCTTCATAGCGTCTTGGCGGGCCTGGCGCAGGCCGATCATGCAATCTTCGAGTTTTTCGTTTAGTTGTTTGACAATCTGCTGGCGACGTTCTGTAGTAAGCGGCGGTACCTGGATGCGTACTACCCGGCCATCGTCTACTGGGTTCAAGCCCAGTGATTGGTCGTCGCGAATGGCATTGGAAATTGCCTGCAGATTGGCCGGGTCAAAAGGCGTAATCTGGATTAATTGCGGCTCGGGGGCAATTACATTACCAACTTGGTTAAGCGGCATGGATGTGCCGTAAGCTTCAACTTTTACACCGTCCAACATACCGCCGCTGGCCCGGCCGGTACGCAGTTTTTTAAGGTCATCGCTAAACCGGCTGACAGCCGCGTCCATTTTTGTTTTGGCCTGGTCGATAAGTTGGTTGGGCTGCATAACTACCTCGCGCTTAGTTGTATATATTGTAGATCAAATTATCTGCAGGCAGTATTTTTATTTTTTGCGCCGGACAAGTATGCGCGCCATGCGCTGGGCGGAATCCGGCACTAGACTTAAACCGATTGCAGCCCCCAAAATACCGCCAAGGAGCGCTCCGGCGGAGTCTGCTACCACGCGGTTAACGTTGCTGTCCGGCAATATAGGACTTTCTATATATCCCGCCGAAGCTTGTATTTCAGCTTGTCGGGCGTCCTGGTAAACCTCGTCGGCTAACTCTGCGAGCCCGGTGCCGATAGAAATACCTACTACAGTTGTAAATATAGCAGCCCGCCGTCCTAAATTCCGTCGCCTTTTGAGTATTGCTGCGGCAACTTCGGATTGGGCCTTAGCCACTTCAACTACGGCCGCCGCGCTTACCGCCTCGTCGAATATTTTTTGACGATCCCCGGGATCTGAACGGTTCTCGTTAGCGCCTTCGGCCAGAGCAACAGTTTCTTTAACGGCACGATCCGCACTTTGGGTTGCAGACTCTAGCGCTCTATTCGCTGCGAACAACACGCCGTTTGACGCCGCCGATTGGTCATTAATTTCGAATGGCTCGTATCTGGCCAAAACAAAATCTGCCGGATTAGAATTACCGGCTAATTCGGATTTAGCGTAGGTGTTGAAAATATCCTGGTCAGACATTTTAAGTTATTTATGTATTATTCGACTTCGCCAAGTGCTAATCGTATAAACCGGCGGACGATAATGTTTTCGCCGAGCTTGGCGATGTTTTCTTTTACGAATTCACCTACTGTAATATCGGGGTTCTTAACGAATGGCTGCTCTAGCAGGCATCGTTCGGCAAAATGCTTTTTAAGCATACCTTCGACAATTTGCGGCACCATCTTTTCGGGCTTGCCTTCGGATTTGGCTTTTTCGGTGAATTCGTTGGCCACTTTTTGGCGTTCGTCTTCTGGGATTTGGCCGGAGCTGACATATAGCGGCGCGCTGGCGGCGATATGCAGCGTCAAGTCTTTAACCATGTCGGTAAATAATTCGTTACGGGCCACAAAATCGGTTTCGCAGTTTACTTCTACTACGACTCCAATGCGGTTGTCGTGGTTATAGGTGTAAACTACACCGCTGCGGGCTTCGCGCTCGCCGCGTTTTTCGGCCTTGGTAAGGCCCTTTTTGCGCATGGCGGCCAGGGCTTTGTCGAAGTCACCACCGCTTTCTTCCAAAGCTTTCTTAGCGTCGGTAATACCAACGCCGGTTAGCTCGCGCAGCCTTTTTACTTCGTCTAGAGAAATATCAGCCATCTTATTTTTCCTTTGCAGTTGCCGCTACTGCGGCTTCGGTTTTCTTTGGTTTGGCGGCTTCTTCGGCGGCCGGTTTTTCGGCTTTGGCGGGTTTTTCGGTTTTATCGGCAACCGGCGTCGCGGACTTGGCTTTAGCCAAACCGCTTTCTACCGCTTGTTTAAAATAGCCAATTATCAGGTTTATAGTTTTTATAGCATCGTCATTACAAGGCACCGGGTAGTCAATCATAGTTGGGTCGGCGTTGGTATCGACTAACGCAATTATTGGCACTTTAAGTTTGCGGGCTTCTTTTACGGCGTTGTCGTCGGCCACGATGTCTATAACCAATATAGCGCCGAGCTTAGCCTGCATCTCTTTGATGCCGCCGTATAAAAAGTTCATTTCTTCGATTTCTTCAGCGTAACGCTGGACTTCGAGCTTGCTGTATTTAGCGGCCAATTCGCCGCTGGCCATCCGCTCTTCCAGGTCTTTAAGATGTTTGATGCGGCCGCCAATGGTGTTGCGGTTAGTGAGCATTCCGCCCAGCCAGCGCTCGGTAACATATGGCATGCCGGTATCGATTGCCAGCTGCTTTACTAAATCCTGGGCCTGGCGCTTGGTGCTGACCATTAAGATCTGCTTGCCCGACGCGGCGGTTTGCTCGGCAAAATCCAAAGCTTTTTGCAAATGGACTACCGTTTTGGTCAAGTCAATAATATGGCTGCCATTGCGTTTGCTGTGGATGTAAGGCGCCATTTTGGGGTGCCAGCGGCTGGTTTTGTGGCCAAAATGCGCGCCGGCTTCTAACAATTGCTTAATATCTACGTCTACTTTAGACATAGTAGTGTTAATCCTTTCACTTCGTTTCGGCTTAGCCGGCCGGACCTACACGGTATCGGACAACAGGATTTAAATTACCAAAACTGTTTAATTAGTAACCAAAGTATTTTACCCCTGTTAGCGAAGAATTGCAACGGATATGTTGATAATTGGGTCCCCCGCCCGCCCCCGAAGGGGCGGACGGGTATGTGGAGGCGTGTGGTCCGACGGGCCTCGTTACTGCTGGCAGGCCACGCCGGCGGCGCGCAGCATCCTGGCGCCAGCCAATGATAGCGAGATGGCATGCGCCTTTTGGCGCTCTGACCAGTCGCTTTCGATCGGCTGCAGCTTGGCTTCCCGGGCGTCTTTCATTTCCTTGGCCGGGCAATCCTTGGCAAGGACGGCGTACTCGACAGGGAGCAGAAAGCGCATCACTGCGAAGTCCGTGTCCCTGAAGCGTACCTTGTTGCCCTTACCATCCTTGGCCGTCATGGTTACGTAACGGCCGCCGGCGAGCTGCGATCGGTCCTTCGGCACGCAGGCGATACCGGCTTGTCGAGCCAGCTCCGCCGCCTGCCGCAGAACCGCGGCGGTGTGGGTCTCGTCGCTGGTGAGCGACATGAGCTGCGCCGCCGTAAGCGGCTTGTGCGGCCGGTCGAGCTTAAACCGCACATCATCCTTGGCGATGGCTAGGTTGACTCTCGCCTCGGCGGCTAGCTCGGCAGCACACAGCTGCCAGGTCCGCAGGTTGCGGACGTTGAGTACGGCCTTGTTGATGGCCGCGTGCTCGGTGTCATCACCGACGGTGAACCTACCGCCGCCGATCATTTCGGGTCGCGGAGGCACGATTAGGCCGTCGATATTCTGGACCGCCTCCTGGTCCAGTGTGGTGTTGTTGATGGCGGTGATACTGGCGGATGACCGCTGTACCGGCTGGCCATCCTTGCCGCCGGATGTGAACTGGGTCACGATGCCGGCGCTGAGGGCAGCCGCGAGCGCAGAAATAACTACGATACGCTTAGATCCCATCTCCACTCCTTACAGTGGTGGACAACCGACATATTTTATAATATTATTAGTTATTTGTAAATTCTAGTAGTGTTTTACGCCCGCATCCAAAGCCAATTTCCTGGTCCGTTAAAGCCCATAACTCCTTGACCCAACACTGATTAACGGATATAATGTCCGGGTATTTTCAAAAGGATAATATGAAAAAGGATCTCCACCCTAAAAATTACCGACCGGTCGTATTTCAGGACCTGAACGATAACACTACTTACCTGACCCGCTCCACGGCCGTTACCGACGAAACCATCAAGCTCGATGGCGTAGAATATCCTTTGGTTAAAGTCCACATCTCCAGCAGCTCACACCCCTTCTTTACCGGCCAGGAAAAACTGGTTGATATCGAAGGCCGCGTCGATAAATTCAAAGCCCGCCGCCAAGCCGGCGAAGCCGCCCAGCAAGCCCGCCAACAAGCCGCCCAAAAGAAAAGCTCACCCAAGGCTAAAAAGCCGGCCGCCCAAAAAGTCGGCGACAAGAACGCCACCGCTCCAGCCGACAAACCCGCAGAAGAATAACTGAATAAAACTATTTGGCCGCTAACGCCTTCGGGCAATAGGCGGTTTTTATATATACTTAAGAAAACATCATGAGCAACTCCGAACATGCCTACCGCCAGGAAAAAAAGGAAATCGAAGAGCGCTTAAACGGCGACCCTGCTATTTATGGTTCGGCCGAATATCCCAAAATTTCCAAAAGGCTGAGTTTTTTAACCGAAGTAACCGGGCTGCTGGACCAACGGCAACAATTACAGGCCGACATTAAGGAAGCCAAAGAATTGGCCGCCGAAAACGCCGAATGGAAAGATATTGCCGCCGACTTGCAATCTAACTATGAAGAATTAGACGCCCGCTTGCAGGAATTATTAACGCCCAAAGACCCTAACGACGAGCGTGATGCCGTTGTTGAGATTAGGGCGGCAGCCGGCGGTGACGAAGCGTCACTGTTTGCCGGCGAACTGTACCGGATGTATAACCGCTGGTGCGAACGCCACGGTTACAAAGCCGAACTAATCAGCCAAAGCCCGTCGGAGGCCGGCGGCTTTAAAGAAATCGTGTTTATGGTGCGCGGTGAAAACCTCTATAAACTGCTTAAATTTGAGGCCGGCGTGCACCGGGTGCAGCGCATACCTGTAACCGAAAGCAGCGGCCGTATCCATACCAGCACTGTTACCGTAGCTATACTGCCGGAAGCCGAAGAAAGCGACGTCGATATTAACCCCGCAGATTTAAGAATAGACGTTTACCGCGCCAGCGGCCACGGCGGCCAAAGCGTAAATACAACCGACTCGGCGGTGCGTATCACCCACCTGCCCACCGGTTTAGTAGTGGCCAACCAGGACGAAAAAAGCCAGATAAAAAATAAAGACAAGGCCATGGGCGTGCTGCGGGCGCGCTTGCTGCAAATGAAAATCGAAGACGAGCAAAAGCAGCTTAGCGATGCCCGTAAAAAATTAATCGGCAGCGGCGACCGCTCCGAAAAAATACGCACCTATAACTACCCGCAAGACCGCATAACCGACCACCGCATTGGCTATTCGCGGTCTAACCTGCCTGGTGCCCTGGACGGCGACATCGACGACATTATGGAAAAACTCCAGGAGTTCGACCGCCAGCTTCTCAAGGACGAAACTTGAACGCCGGCAAATGGATTAAGCAAAATACCGAAAAATTAAAAGCCGCCGGTATTGGCAGCGCCCAGCTTGATTGCCTGATTCTTTTAGAAGACACACTTAAAGTCGACCGGGCCAAACTGCTGGCCCACCCGGAAATGGATATCAAGCAAGTACAGCTTAAGAAGTTAAATGGCCAGATAATCCGGCGGGTTAAGCATGAACCGCTGGCTTACATACGGGGTAAAACCGAGTTTTATAGCCGCGATTTTTATATAGATAAGCGGGTTTTGGAGCCGCGGCCGGAGAGTGAAACGATAATCGATCTTTTAATGAAACAACTCGAGCATCAAACATCGAAGATCGAACATCTAATAATAGATATCGGCGCCGGCAGTGGTGCATTGGCAATTACTGCCAAACTGGAGCTGCCCGGTGCCAAAGTTATAGCTACCGACATTGATCCAAAATGCCTCGCAGTCACCCGAAAAAACGCCAAGACCTACAACGCCGAAATAGAATTACTTCAAGGCGACATGCTTGAGCCACTGCAGACATCGAACATCGAACATCGAACTACAATTTTAGCTAACCTGCCCTACGTGCCGGACCGCTGGCAAATAAACGAGGCAGCTGCCCAGGAGCCGCGCATCGCCATTTTCGGCGGACCCGATGGCCTGGACTTATACCGTAAATTATTCAGCCAAACTAAGTCTTTAGAAATTAAGCCGCTGCTTATTTTTACCGAAGCCCTGCCGCCCCAGCACGAAGAGCTGGCCAAAATAGCCCGGGCAGCCAGCTATGAACTGGTTCAATCGCAAGACTTCATCCAAGTATTCAATCGCCAGTAACTTTTATTGTTGCGTCGGTGGCGTTGCGCTATCCGGCGGCTGCGCCTCAAGCGTAACTTTTATTTCCTGCTCTTTGCCGTCGCGTATAACAGTTAAGGTTACGGTGTCACCCACTTTATATTGGCTGAGGGCGCTGCTTAGCGTGGTTTTATCGTCGATGGGAGTACCGTTAACTTTGGTAATGATGTCTTTTTCTTGCAAGCCGGCTTTTTCGGCCGGGCTGCCCGGCACGATCGAAGGCTGGCCGCTGGTAGACGGCAATATGTAGGCGCCGTTTTTGACGCTTAAGTTGTACTGGTAAGCGAAGTCGTTAGTAATACTAACGTAGCGCACGCCAAGGTATGGTTTTTCTAGCTTGCCTTTGCTAAGTACAGTTTGGATTAAGCCTTTTATATCATTCATTGGTATGGCGAAACCGATGTTTTGGGCGCCGCCGCCAGCAACGGCCGTATTCATGCCGATAACCTGCCCGCTCATATTAACTAGCGGGCCGCCGGAATTGCCTTGGTTAATCGAAGCGTCCGTTTGGAACAAATTAGTCAGGTTTTCGGTGTCGCTGCCGCCGGAATCACCGGCCGTTATGTTTCGGCCATAGCCCGAAATTATGCCCGACGTTACGGTATTTTGGAACTGGCCAAGGGCATTGCCAATTGCTACAACCCGCTCGCCAACTTGGGTTTTAGTGGAATCGCCCAAAGTTACGGGCACCAGTTTTTTACCTTTGGTATCATTGATTTTTAAGAAGGCTACGTCCAAGGTATCACTTTCGTTGGTACGCCCAATAACCGTAACATTAGATAATTGCGTGCCGTCGGACATAGTGACCGTAACGCTAGTGGTGCCTTGGGGTACGACGTGGCGGTTGGTAACTATCACGCCGTCGGCGCTGACGATAAAGCCGGTTCCGGCACTTTGCTGTTCGACCGGCTGGCTAAAGCCAAAGAAATTATCCTGGCTGAGCCCCTGGCTCTTAACGTTAATGCTAACTACGCTTTGGCCGACGTCTTGAGCTATGCTCGAAATGAGGTTGCTTTCGCTGGAAACCACCTGTTGTTTGGCAGCCGTATTTAAGCTGCTGGCAGAGTTAGTGTTGGCTTTAGCCCCCAGCCAGCCGCCAAAAAAGCCCAGGCTCAAACAGGCCAATAATAATAAAGCGATTTTACTGCCAACACTGGATTTTATCCGGTCTAGCGGAATTTTAGGCATGCTGGGCATGCTTGGAAGCGATGGCTTTTTGCCGGGAACGTTGGAATTACTTGTCATTTTTACCCCTATTTTTAGACGATTTTTACTGACCATTTGGACAGCGTAATAATAATAAGAAGGATCAGGCCCATAATAGCGATCAGGTACCTTTTTATGTCGTCTGTTAAGCGGTTAGTGGCCTCCAAATAATAAAGGGCCGCAACCGTGTAACCAATGACAGTTAAGATCACCATAATCTGCGCTACTACCCCGTAAAATATCAGCCAATGCCCCAGTATAAATGCCAGGCTGGCCGAAAAGTACGCCCAAACGTGGGCGAATAAAGTAGTATGGATTTCGTCGAAACTGGCAAAAAAGTGCCGGGCGACGACGTAGCTTATACCCCACGTGCCGGCCACTAAGACCGCCAGCGGGACATTGCCGAATTTAACGTACAGGGCTGATAACCCTAGCAATTGTGCCACCATGGCCTGAGAAGAAACTGAAAGCACGTCGCTGCGCGGTTTTAACAAAACCAGCCACAGCCCGTAGCCTACCGCCCAGAAAACCTGCCACCATAAAGTTGTGGTATTGGCCATAAATAGCACGATAGATACGCCAACTAATATATCCACGCCGTTAGCCAGGATATTAATCAGCCAGTAGCGCGGCCGCACGGCAAACATCCGCCATTTGCTAAGCAGTACCAGCGCAATAGCCAGCGATACGAAATCGATACGCACCAAAATATAAACCGCTAATGGCAGCAGAATATTTAGCAATATATGCAGTAAGTGTGAAAAGCCTTTAGTCGGCTTAATGCTGGAGGAGAGTCGTTTCATGGTGAGCCGGCAACGTCTTGCCCCAGAATTATAACAAAATCGACGTTGCCTGGAGTGATTTTGGCGTCTGGGATAGTCGTTACGGCTGTGGTTTTATAGCGTTGTTCGAGGTAGTGCTTAGTGTATTTCTTTTGGCCTTTGCTGAGGTCTACCACCACGGTTTTGGTGATGCCCTTGTCGGGAGCGTTAGCCACCGTAGTAACGATGTAGCCGTAGCTGCGCAGGTCGTCGGCTTTGCTGGCGGCCAACCCGGCTTTGGAGGTGGCATTATATACGGCCACGGTGGCGCTTTCTTGCTTTAAGAAGCTGTCTTTTAAGGTGTTACGCACGAAGGATTGCAATTCGTGATAATTACCCTGCCCGGCTTTGGGCAGTACCACGCTTTGGCCGGCGATATTGCCGGTAGTTAAGAAGGCGTGCGGCGGAGTAACAAAATCCAAAGATGTGATGTTAGAAGAAGGGATGGTGGCCATTATTTGCTGCAGCCGCTTAAGCTCTTCCAGCGAGCCGAAGCTGGTATGTACGTGCGAACCCAACTGGGTAATAATCTGGTTAACTTTAACCGGGTTGCTGTAAGTGCCGGCACTCATAATTTTGCCCTTGAGTGAAATTAACATTTTGCGCTGGTTGCTGTTGCGGTCGAAGTCAGTAGCTACGCCGTAGCCGCCGTGGGCTCCGCGCGAGCGGCCCAGCAGCAAAGCCTGGGTACCGTTAAGGTGGTTGTTGCCGGCTGGCAGCTTGAGGGCATTGTGGCCATATTGCCAGTCGAAGTTCGGGTCGTATATGGCATTATCCAAATGGACATCGACGCCGCCGACAGTATCAACTACATTTTTGTAAGCCGTAAAGTCAAACATTACATAATAGTGGATCGGGATGCCGAGTATCGGCGAAAGCGTATCGTAAAGTTTATTTACGCCGTCGGCCTCCTGCTGGTTGGGATCTTTGCTGCGGGAATTTTCCTTGCCCATGGCATAAGCGGCATTAAGCTTCATATAAGAACTGGTGCCGGCAATTTTAACGTATAAGTCGCGCGGGATGCTTACGATGGCCGCTTCTTTTTGAATCGGGTCGATGCTTAGCAGCAACATGGTGTCGGTAAGCTGGCCGCCGGGGTGGTTGTCGCCGCCTTTGCCAAGCAGCAAAATATTTACCCGGCCGTCGCCTTCGCCGTTAAGCTTAGAGATGTCTACGGTTTTAGCCAGCGCCGGCGCGCTGGCGCCGCCTTTCAAAATATTCTTGCCGGCAAAATAAACCTTAACGCCAAAATACAGGCCGGTAGCCAAAACCAATATGGCCATGCCAAAGCCGACCCTTTTAAATATCTTGCCAAGCGACCGTTTCTGCTTTTTGGGTTTGGCGGCTGCTTCTTGGGCGGCCGGGCCCTGGGGGCTTAAATTGCGGTACCGCGAAAATGCTTCGCTGCCGGCAATCTCAGCTGCCGGATTTGGTGTAGCCTCCAGGGTTGTCTGCTGGGCGGGATGAAAGCCGTCCGGGCGCTTAAATTCGCTCATCTGGCCGGCTGTTGGTGCAGGTTTGTCGGTGTAGCTTAATGGCGGTGCCGCTTTTGGTTTAAGCTGCCCGCCGGCGCTTGGCATTAAACCGTCTACCGAAGAATTATTTGGTTTCTTCGGCTGTTGGAATTTCCTAAAATTATCCATGCCGTAGCTCCAAGTATAGCATTACGCTAGCACTTTGAAAGCCAAAAAGCGTGTGCATAATTCAATTGGCAAACGTATAATGTTTGAGGTATGAATGAAGAACCACCGGCCGGGTCGGTACCTCCGGCTTTGCATAATTATCCCGCCCCGCCCGCTTACACACCGCCCAAAGAAGAACACGACCACAGCGGATTAAAGTCGGTTATTTCGACGGTTTTATTATTTTTGCTGGCGCCGATTATCGCCATCTCAATTACGGCTTTTTGTTTCCAAAGCTACCAGGTAGACGGCCAGAGCATGGAAACTACCCTGCAAAATAACGACCGTCTGATAGTTAATAAATTCCCGCGCACCTGGGCCAAAATTACCAAGCGGGAGTATATACCCCACCGCGGCGATATAATTATTTTTGACAAACAGGGCCTGTTTGACGCTAACGGCAACCAGGAAAAGCAGTTAATTAAGCGGGTAATCGGCCTGCCCGGCGACCGGGTGGTAATTAAAGATAGTACTGTATTCGTTTATAACAAAGACCACCCCAACGGCTTTGACCCCGACAAACAAGGCAGCTATACCATTAGCCAGCCAACGACCCCCGGCGAATCTTCGTCTAACGGCGTAACCGTGGCGCCGGGCCAGGTATTCGTAATGGGCGATAACCGCACTAACTCCGCCGACTCGCGGTTTTTTGGTCCGATAGATGCCAATGCTATTGTAGGCAAACTCCAGCTGCGCGTATTGCCGCTTAGCAAAGCTGAAAACTTTTAGCTTTTAAGTTTCTTTTCTAATCTTTTGAGCTCGGAATCGTTCTTGTAAGTTATAACTATTTCGCCGCCTTTAGCTTTGCGGCGCAGCGTAACGCTGGTTCCCAGCGACTTGCCGAACTCTTTGGTAAACGGCGTTTGGGCGGCCATGGCCTTTTTTACGCCGCGGCCGGCGCCTTTGCGCAGTGCCACTACGTACTGTTCGGCTTGGCGGACCGTCCATTTGTTTTTTAAAATTTCCTGCAGCAAAATTTCCTGGTTAGCCGGCTGGTCGCGCAAGGCTAATATGGCCCGGGCGTGGCCTTCGCTGATTTTGCCTTGGTTTAGCGCCAGCTTGGCTACTTCGGGCAGTTGCAGCAAACGCACCACATTACCAAGTGTACTTGGGGCTTTGCCCAGTTTGGCGGCGATGTCTTCGATTGCCATGTTCAGCTGCTGCTGCAGCCGGTAGATGGTCATAGCCTGGTCCATAGGCGTTAAATCTTCGCGCTGGATGTTTTCGATTAACGACAGCTCCAGGGCTTCCAATTCTTCCAGCGACCGCACAATGGCCGGTATATGGCTGTGGTCGGCCATTTTAGCCGCCCGCCAGCGCCGCTCGCCGGCTACGATTTTATACTTGTCGCCGTGGCGGACCACAATAATTGGCTGCAGCACGCCGTGCCGTTTAACGGAGGAACTGAGCTCTTCCATTGCTTGCTGGTCGAACTCGGTACGCGGCTGCTGCTTGTTGGGAACGACATCAGAAATTAATATTTTTTGGACGCGGTGGTGGTCTTCTTCGATAATCGATTTATCGAGGTTGGTCGGGATTAATATGTCGAAACCTTTGCCTAAACCTTTTGCCATTTATACCCTCTTCTCTAACTCTTTGGACAGCGCCTTGTATGCCCGGGCGCCTTTGCTCCATTTATCGTGCTCAAGTATAGTTTTACCGAAACTCGGCGCTTCCGCAAGCCGGACATTGCGCGGAATGACGGTTTCGAATACTTTGGCGCCAAAATGTTTTTTAACTTCGTCCCTGACTTGGTCGGACAATGATGTTCGTTTGTCGTACATGGTCAGTACTATGCCAAGCAAATTTAAGTCGGGGTTAAGCGCCTGGCGGACTTGCTGCATAACGCTGAGCAATTGGCTTAAGCCCTCCAGGGCATAATATTCTGTTTGCACCGGTATAAGCAGGTCGTCGGCGGCGCACAGGGCGTTTACCGAAAGTAAACCAAGCGACGGCGGGCAATCTATTAATATGTAATCGTATTCCAGCTTGGCCAGGATTTTTTTGAGTTGTTGTTCGCGGTTAGCCACTGCAACCAGTTCCACTTCTGAAGAGGCTAATTGGGCATTGGCTGGTAAAACTTTAATGTTGAGTCCGGAAACTTCTTTAATAACATCGGCCGCTTCGGCGCGGCCAAATAATACATCGTATAGGGTGGCATCCAGCGCCTGCTTATCCAGGCCCAGGCCGCTAGTACTATTGCCCTGGGGGTCGAGGTCGCAAACCAGCACCCGCCGGCCGTTTTTTGCCAAATAGGCCGCCAGGTTAATAACGGTAGTAGTTTTGCCTACCCCGCCCTTTTGGTTTAACACCGCTATAGTTTTTTTAGTCATCTTTGTTTAACCCCGTATCCGGTTTAGCTAAGCATAACATCTTTAGGCTGTTTAGGCTAATGCTAGTTGAGGTTGTCCAGGAATTGCTGCCAGGTGCTGTCACTAACAGTTTGGGTGGCCTGGGCCATGATCAATGAACGCGAAGTCCGGATTACATCAAATTGCCCGCCGGCATACAGGCTTTGCGGTTTGGCAAAGCCGTCGCCCGATTTTACTTTGAGCGGTTCGGTGGCACCGTGCCCGGCGGCGTATTTGGTGAAAGCATCCATGTCGGTTTGGAATGTGGGCGGCAGCGGCATTTTTGTAATATTAACCCTGACACTGCCTATGTCTTGCTGGTAGTTGCGGGCTTCGTTTTCGAGCTGTTTGATGTCGAGGCTGGAATTGTCATCAATAGATAAAACGGTGCCGTCGGCTTTTACCGGGTTAAAGCCCAGTTTATTGAGGCCGGCTTTATTTACCGCTGTAAGTTTGGCGGCCGATTGGTGCGAAGCGGCATAGCCGCCTAACAATAAGCCGATGATTACCAGCACTAATATAAATGGCTTTAGCCATTTGGGATTTTTAGGGGTCTTTGGCGGATTGTCCATTGCTTACCCTGCTACTGTATGGCCGGCGCGCTGCTTTGGCCGCTGTCATTTACGGCTTGGCCGGTACTAGTATTATTTGGATTACTTTCAGAATTACCGGCCTGGCCGGTAGGTGCCTGGGTGGTAGGCGCTGAGCTGCTGCTTGTTGGAGCTTGCTGGGTAGATTGGGTTTCTTGGGCGGCCGATGCCTGGTTGCCTTTGTTAACGAATTTATAAGCCGCGTAAGCCCAGCCTGCGGTGCCTAAAACTACAAACGGTATGGTAATGACCAGTGCCAGTACTTTGGCAAATTTAAGTTTGGATTTAGGCCTGGGTTGCAGCTGCTGCTCCGGTAAAAACTGCTCTTCGAATGTATCTTGATAGGGGGCCGGTTGGGGGCCGGCGTCGTAATATTGGTAAGTTTGCTGGCTGGGCGGCGGCTGGTAATAATTCTGGGCCGGAGGTTGCTCGTAAACAGGCTGGCTGGGCGCTTGCTGGACTACCGGCTGGCTGGGCTGTTGGTAGGCTGGTTGGACTGCCGCGGGTTCGTAAATTTGCTGGGCAGCCGGGGGTAGCGGGCTTGGCGCCTGCGGCTGGGGTGCGGGCTGGCTAATCTGCTGGGGTTGCGCAGTCGCTGCGGCGGCGGGCGGCTGGCTGGCAGCTGCCCTAAATGGCTGTTCATATACTGGAACAGGGGCCGGCGTAAAGTTTGCCGGCAGCGACCTGTCGGCTGGCCGGTAAGCCTGCTGGTTAATATCCTGCCTGGAGTAATACCGCTGTTGCGGCGGCGGCGCCTGGGGTGCAGGCCTCAGCCTGGAATTAATATCCGGCGAAACGTAATAAGCGTTTGGTTCCATAATGTTTTTCTTTGGTTTTTTATTTGCTCACCTTACCCGGTTAAAGCTAACTATAAAATACCATGCTTACCAAATAGCCGCAAGCGTTTTAATTGGCGCTTTGGCCGAGTTTTAGCTCATTAATATATTTAACCCAGTAATAGGGGTCGAGTACTTTGCTGGTGCGCACAAAAACCAATAAATCATTAGTCTTAAACATCGCGACCTGCTGATTAGTCCGCTTGTTGGTCGAAATGTATAGGTCGCCCTTATTGGTGTCTTCTTTTTCTTTGGCGCCTATGGAGTCGGCAGCGCTTTTAAGGGCGCCGTCATTATGTTTGAAGTCGTCGGGCAAAGGCTGTTGGCTGACTACTAAATCGGCGCCGGCTATGGCGTCTTTATAGGCCAGCAGCTGGCGGTTCGAATCGTAGTTTTCGTTGAGTTGCTGCTGGTTTTTAGTGTCGGCTTTAGGCACTAATGGCTTGAACGCCGGCTTGGCGTCGCCGGCTAAGTTGGCAGCGCCTTTTGGTTTATTCGAGAATTGCTGGATGCCGGTCCAGCTTATAAGCAGCACGACTATGGCAGCCGCAGCGTAAATACCGTATTTTCGATGTTTCTTATAATCGATGGCCGGCTTTTTAATTTTCGGCAGCGCAATATTTATAGCAATGGTGTTGCCGCC